>SHXK01000079.1 GCA_009693335.1 Betaproteobacteria bacterium
TGCGCAGGTCCTTGGTGTGTTGGCAGCGATGCCATGGTGAAAGATGATCGTTTCCGGTGACTCGATCCAGTCAGGAACGATATCGCAAACGGTGTAATGCAGCGGTCCCGTGAGTGTTTCAATGGTCGACATAGTAGATTGAGCGATCGATTTGCTTAAGTGTATACAGCGAGCTGTCTGCCGCGTAGTCAGACAAGTGAACTCGGTATGCTAGCCCCTCCTCCTACTCCGTGTTCGGCGCTCGTATGGCCGCAAGGGGAAGGTAGGTCAAACGGATACTATTTTCCGCATACTCCGAAACTCGTAGACATATTCTGTACGAACACCATAATGGCGTCATGAATACCCGGCCCCTCGGTCGCTCAACCATACGCGTTGCGCCTGTCGTCTTCGGTGGGAACGTCTTTGGCTGGACCGTCGACCAACCGACTGCCTTCCGGCTGCTCGATCGTTTTGTCTACGCCGGGCTGAACGCCATCGACACGGCCGACGTGTACTCGCGCTGGGTCTCCGGCAATAAAGGGGGTGAATCGGAGACGATTATCGGCAACTGGCTCCAGGCCTCGCCGCTGCGGCGCTCCCAAGTGATCCTCATCACCAAGGTGGGCGCCGCGCCGGGAACCGACGGCAAGGGCCTGTCAGCAAAGGGCATCGTTGCCGGGGTCGAAGGGTCGCTACGTCGCTTGCAAACCGATCACATTGACCTCTATCTTAGCCATCGACCGGATGCCGACACGCCGATCGAGCAGACCCTGCGTGCCTATGAGTCTCTCATCCAGGATGGGAAAGTGAGGACAATTGGCAGCTCGAATTCCACTGCCACCGGCCTGCGTGAGGCCCTTGATACGGCCGCTGCGAAAGGGCTGCCGCGCTACGAAGTCGAGCAACCGGAATACAGCCTCTGCGAGCGAAAGAAGTTCGAAGGATCGCTGCAAGATCTTTGCATCGCCGAGGGACTCGGTGTCATCGTCTATTACAGCCTCGCGTCCGGATTTCTCTCGGGCAAGTACCGAAGCAAGGCGGATCTCGGGAAGAGCGCGCGCGCCGACGGGGTCGAGAAATACCTGAACGACCGTGGCTTCCGTATCCTGAAGGCGCTCGACACGGTCGCTCAGGCACATGGCGCGAAACCGGCGGAAGTGGCGCTCGCCTGGCTCATCGCCCGCGAGGGAGTCACCGCACCAATAGCCAGCGCCACGAATCTCGAGCAACTCGACAGCCTTGTCCGCGCGACTCAGTTGAAATTGTCGGTGGAAGAAATCCAGTCCCTGACCATGGCATCAGACTGAGAGTAGGCCGAAAGCCTGGCGCGCAACGCTGAGGGGTCTAGATCTTGGCGCCCAGAACCGCATTGAAACGCCCCTGGTGGCGGATGCAGGAGTTGCCGACGATACCGGCAAAAGTACGCGGCTCGGCCTGCTGCTTCCCATAAGCAGTATCGAGAATACGGCGCGCGATTTCCTGCGCGTTATCGGTATCCAGCTCGTACATGTCGGGCAACATCTTGGCGCTCTGGTCTTTGGCGATGCCGTGTTTGGCTAGCGTCGAGGCGACCAGCGCCAAGTCCGCAAACGCGGCGCATTCTTCGGCAGAGTTCACGCGCGGGTCGGTCTCGGCATAGGCCAAGGGGGAAAACCAACATAGTCCGAGTATAAGAATTTTGGCTTTCATGGCAAACCTCCTTTGATGAGGCTCTGGTGCGTTAGCAAGTCTGTTCGCTGCATTCCTGTGGCTTCGTCACCACGGCGCCATTGTCGGCGTAGAGGGGCAAAAACTTAAGTGGCTGCGCGCTGAAACTGAGGCGAGAAAGTACTGATCTTCGTATAGGAGTTTTTCCTAAACCGAAACAACCGCAGCCTAGGCAAGATCGCTCGGTGGACCGGGGAAGCGCTCCAGCACAGCACCCACCGCATCCGTGGAGTGCTCAATATTCAAGACCACTTCAGCAAGCCGATCGGCCGTCTGCGGTGACGCATCCAGCCCGAAAGCGAAACACCCGCGCAATTTGTCCAACATTTCGGCATCGGTCATCGGTTCCTCCCGGCTACCTTTGATCGTATTGCTCCGCCGTGTCACAGTGCGGCCGTCTCGCATCCAGAGATCAACCTTCACCGGCGCCATCGCGCTCTTCTCGATCCCTGGGTCCGCGATCACGCGGATTCTTCCGGCGAGCGCCGTCACTGCGGACTCGCCGATCGCTGGACGCTCGTAGCTGGCAAGCCTAACGCTGCCATCGGTCAAGGCCCGCGCGAAGCTATAAGCAGCGTTGAACTGGGCATGGACTTCAGAGTTGAGCCTCGGGTCGTAAGGCTTGCCGACCAGCTTCCAGTTCGCCTCGCTCATGCGGATTTCGATCGCTTCAATTTCGTCGAGTGGGATCCCATCGTCATGCAGCTTCACCCCCACGCCGATCGCTGCATGGTTACAGCGGCACCCGGAATAGGGCTTGAAGCTGAATTCATCGACCCGCCAGTCAGTGCCTAGACCCTCCGTCAGCAGCGCTGGATTCACATCACCGCGCGCATGCAGGTTGAAGAAACCTGCCTTCCCTTCCAGGGCCTCGCGCGTGCCGGTGAGTCCATCGGCGGCTAGGAAGGCACTCACCACGGCGTCACGTGCCGCGAATCCAGGTCCAAGCCGCTTGCTGATCACGCCGTCATACGCACTTTGGATCGAGCCGCTTGCCTGATGAAACGCGATACCCAGCGCATTACGCAGTCGCTCTGGATCAAGCTCTAGCAAGTGCCCGGCGGCCATACTCGCTGCCAGGGAACCAAACAGCGTGGTCGGATGCCATCCGGTAGCCAGACTGTTGACGCACGCAAGCCCGAGGCGGGCGTGTAGTTCCAGCCCGATCGCCATGGCAACGATGAAGTCTTTTCCGGAGATGGGTCCGGCATCCTCAGCCGTGGCGAGCAAGGTGGGCAACACGACACAGGCACTGTGGACACGCGACGCATCGTGAATTTCGTCGAAGTCGAGGGCGTGCGCCGCGGCACCATTGGCTAGTGCTGCAGAAGGGGGCGAATAACGTCGCTTGCCGATCAGGCCCGTCGCCGAGCCCCCTGCCTCCCAGCGCGCCAGGCGCTGGTTCAACTCAGGGATACCCGCCGCCCGCGCCGCACCGCCAATCACCCCCAACCCATCGAGGACGATGCGCTTCACCGTGCGCACGGTCGATGCCGGCAGTTGCTCGTAATTCCACGCTGCGATCTGGGTGCAGAGCTTCAGGCTGTAATCCGGCGGCAACGGCAACGACGCTTACTCCAACTTGATCCCGGAGGACTTCACCACGGCAGCCCAGCGTTCCATATCTTTCTTCACGTAAGCGGTGAACTCTTGCGGCGTACCGCCCATGGGTACCAGACCACTTTTTTCGAAGCTGGCGATAACCTCTGGCATCCGCAGCACCTCGCGGCTCGCGGCATCGAGACGCGCCTGTATGTCTTTCGGTGTCGCCGCGGGCACGAACATGCCATACCAATAGTCAATCACGTAGGCTGCCAAGCCCGACTCGACGAACGTCGGCACCTCGGGAAGCGCCGCCGCACGCACAGTGGAGGCCATGGCAATCGCCTTGAGCTGACCACCTTTGACGAACGAGACGGCGGAAGGCAAGGTCGTGAACACCAGTTGCACCTGCCCGCCGACTAGGTCAGTGAGCGCAGGGCCAACGCCCTTGTACGGAATATGCGCAAGGTCGACCTTGGTGAGATAGCGAAACAACTCGGCGGCCATATGCGCCCCACTACCACCACCGGCCGAACCGTAATTGATCTGGCCCGGACGCGACTGCGCAAGCGCAATCAGCTCCTTCACGTTCTTGGCCGCTACCGAAGGATGGGCGACGAGAATCATCGGCGTCGATGCGAGTGGCGTCACCGCTGCGAAATCACGCCACACGTCGTAGCCCACTTTCGGGTTCACGCTCGGATTGATAGCGATCTCGGAAATGGAGCCGGTCATCACCGTCAGCCCGTCGGGTGGGGACTGGGCCGTGAATCGTGCACCGATCGCGCCTCCGGCCCCTGGTCGGTTTTCCACCACCACCGGTTGTCCGAGACGCTCGGCAAGCCTGGGGGCGATGATCCGACTAAGGATGTCGGTGCCACCACCCGGCCCGAACGGAACCTGCAATCTGATGACCTTGTCTGAACTCGCCTGACCGTATGCGGGCATGCCCGCCAGTAATGCCGCGACGGCAAGCGCGCTCACGGCGAGTTTCCGGGTCGACATCTTCAAGCCGCCTTGACGTCAGGCAAGGTGGCCAAGACCGATGGCATCTCGCGCAACAATTGGCCAAAGCCCGGCACGCACGCATGGCCCCCCAGCTTCTTGAGCGCCGCCCAGATCGTCACTGCGTTGGTGGTGAACACCGGTTTGCCGACCACCTGCTCGAGTTGCTCGAGGATGCTTGCCGTCTGCCAGTTGCCGCAGGCGAGGAACACGGCATCCGCCTCCGGCCGATCCGCTTGGCGGCCGTATTCGATCGCTGTCTCCGGGCTGAGACGCCCGATGTCGTTGTTGCGAACCACACCCATGGCGACCTGACTCACGACCTGGATGCCATGTGCCTCGATGAACGCGCCCACGATCTTGTTGGTCTCTTCGCTCCACGGCGCGGCAAGCGCGACGCGACGCACGCCCATGGCGGCGAACGATGCGAGCATGGCGGTAGCAGCGGTGGTGGCGGGCTTGCCGGTGGCTACTTCCATACGCTTGATCAATTGGGCGTCATACCCCTTGCCCAAGCGCGTGGACGGAGCGGTCGCGGCGAGCACGACGATGTCGACGGCGGCATCGGCAAGCTTGCGACTTTCTTTTTCAAGCTCGGCGACAATCTTGATGGTTGAGTCCGGGTCTACGCTGCTAAGCGACAAGCGAGCCACGTGCAACGATACCGAGGCCGGCAGCATCTGCACGAACTCAGGCTCCTGCACTGAATTGGAGGACGGCACCAAGAGTCCGAGGCGCTGTGTCTTTTCGATGTGAGCCATGTCTGAACCTTTCAAGTAGACCGGCAGTATTACTCGGGGTTGATACCGGCTGCCTTCATCAGCGCCGCGTAACGTTTGATGTCACTCTGCACCATCGCCACCATCTGCGTGGGCGTGTTGCCGATCGGGTCGCTTTCGCCGTCTCGCTCGACAGCCTGACGAAATTTGGGGGCGTTGATAACCTTCACGATCGCCGCGTGCATCCGGTCGACGATCTCGGGAGGCGTGCGCGCCGGAAACCACACCGCAGGCGACACGCCAGCCTCGTAATCCTTGAACGTCTCCGCCACGGCCGGCACATCCGGAAGCGCCTTGGAGCGCGTGGTACCGCTCACCGCCAGTGCGCGCAGACGCCCAGCCCTGACGTGAGGCAACGCCGAATTGATGCCCGAAAAGAATATCTGCACGTGACCGCCGAGCACGTCCGCCAAAGCCGGGGCGCCGCCTTTGTACGGTACATGCATCATTTTTATCCCGCCCCTTAGCTCCAGCTGGACGCCCGCCAAGTGCGCCATGCCGCCGGTGCCGAAGGAAGCATAATTGATCTGGCCCGGGCGCTCCTTCGCCAGCCGCACGACGTCGGCAATGGTTTGGGCAGAAAACGTCGGATGCGCGACCAGCAGCAGCGGAACCGTGTTGATAACCGTCACCGGCGCGAAATCATTGATCGGGTGGTAGGGCAGCGCCTTCACCGCAGAAGGATTGCCCGCGTGCGCGGCGAGCGTGCTGACCAGCATGGTGTAGCCGTCGGGTGCCGCCTTGGCCACGAAGTCGGTGGCGATGATGCCGTTCGCGCCACTGCGGTTCTCCACCACAATGGACTGGCCGAGCTCCGTCGACAGATCCTCGGCAAGCCTGCGTCCGCTGACGTCGATGCTGCCGCCCGCCGGATAAGGAATCGTCATGCGTATGGGCCTGGACGGCCAAGGCTGCGCCAAGGCGGGCGTTGCCAAAAGCGCGCTGAGAATAAGTGAAAGCACGGCAAGCGACTTTTTCATGACAAGTCTTCTCCTACCTTTTCAAGTGTCAGGAGGATGGCAGCGGTCTGGTGGTGAGTTAGCGCTACCGGGTATCGTGCCACAAAAAGGTGCGCCTGTAGCCAGCCGATTGCAATGCCGAAACGCTCAGGAAGTAGATTCGTCCCCACACGTAGGCCCGTCCCCATGCAGCATTTGGGGGTATCCTTTCGACACCGTTATCAACACTGGAATAGCATCTCATGCGAACAATCGTCGCCTTACTCGCCACGCTGATGAATGTCGGCCTTGACCAACTTGGTCTAGCTGCTTTACCTTCCACGCAAGTTAGTTCTGAGAGCTTGGACTTGTCATATCCGAAAAGCTCCGGCAGACACCCATAACCCCTCGGAAAATAGCGCAATGGTCACCTATGTGGGCGCAGGACGATGGACCGGCGGAACGCGTGCTGGCGTATTCCGGCGCGAGGCAGACGATCGCGAATGGCAGCAACTCGGCGGCGGCTTGCCCGAGGCGATCCAGGTCCAGGCGATTACCGTCCATCCTGAGAAGCGGAACCTGGTCTTCGTCGGTGCGCGCGACGGGATTTATCGAAGCACGGACGCCGGCTCGCACTGGGAGCAGCTCGCGATCCCGAGCGGGCTGCAAATCTGGTCGGTCACGGTCGATCCTCGCAATCCGAACATCGTCTATGCAGGCACCTCGCCTGTCGGTGTGCTGCGTAGCGACGATGGCGGCGACAGTTGGCGGCAGCTAGCGAATCTGCCTCAGCCGAATCACGTCAAAATGTCGTTCGCTTGCCGGGTCATGCGGATCGCGATCGATCCGATGCACCCCGATCACCTGTACCTGGCCCTTGAAGTCGGTGGCGCCATGCGCAGCCTCGACGCAGGCGAGACCTGGAGCGATTGCGCCCCAGAGCTGCTGCGCTTTTCCGAGCGCTTCCCGCATCTGCGCAGCCGCTTGCAAAGCGACAGCGAGAACGAAGGCATGTTGGATGCGCATGCCGTTTGTACCAGCGCCGCACAGCCCGATACAGTGTTCATTGCGCTGCGCATGGGTCTATTCCGCAGCAACGACGCCGGTAAGAGCTGGTCCGATGTCGAGGTCGGCCGTTTCTCGCCCCTCACCTATGCGCGCGACGTGCGCGTGTCTCCGCACGATCCGCGCGTGCTGTTCGCCTGTTTATCGCCAGCCGCGGCGAGCAAAGACGGTTCGCTTTATCGCAGCGACGATTTCGGCGTGAGCTGGCAGCGGCTGGATCGCGGCGTCAAAGCGCGCGCGACGATGATGGCGGTGGCGCAGGATCCGCTGAATCCGGCCGCCATTTCCTGCGTTTCACGCTGCGGACAAGTGTTCTCCACCGAAGATGCCGGGGCGACATGGCATGAGACGCTGTTGCCCGAGGGTGTGCTGGACGCCTACGCGATCGCGCGCGGTTGACGTGCTTGGACATACCAAAGGAGAGTGCAATGAACCGTAAATTTTGCAAGCTTGCCGCCACAGCCGGACTGGCATTGACGCTAGGACTGGCGAACTTCCTCGCGCAAGCCCAGCAAACACGCTGGATCGTAGCGACAGGGTTTGCCGAGTCAAATTTCCAGGTGCAGACCATCCGCGCCTTCGCAGATGATTTGATGAAGGCCAGCGGCGGGCGCCTTGAGCTGGTGGTGCACTCGAATGCATCACTCATTCGCTTACCGGATATTCTCCGCGCCGTGCAGACCGGCCAGGTCCACGCTGGCGACGTGCTGCTGTTCCTCCACGGTAACCTGGACCCGTTCTTTGAACTTGATACGATACCCTTTGTCGCTGTGGGCTATGAAGAGGCCCGCCGGCTGTATCAGCTGCAGCGGCCCTTTCTCGAGCGTCGCCTCGCCGAGCGCGGCGTTCGGCCTCTCTTCTACGTCCCCTGGCCCGGCCAGGGCGTGGTCTCGCAAAATCGGATCGAATCCGCTGCAGGGCTGAAGGGCTCGAAAATGCGTACCGCTGGCGCGACGACGGCACGCTTCGCTGAGTTGCTGGGCGCCAGGCCGACCATCGTGCAAACAGCCGAGGTCTCGATGGCCTTCGCTACCAACATGGTCGATTCGAGCATCTACTCGCCGACCACCGCGGTCGATACGCGCGCCTGGGAATATGCCAAGTTCTTCCACAATACCCGGGCCATGCACAGCAAAGATGCCTTCGTGGTCAACCAGCGCGCCTTCGATGCGCTTGCCGATGATCTGAAGAAAATAGTGCTCGATTCGGCAGCAAAGGCTGAGACCCGGGGCTGGGAAATCAGTCAGCGTCGCGAGAAAGAGGCTCTCGAGGAGATCCGCAACAAAGGTATGCAGGTGGTCGAGCCGAGCGAGAAGCTGATGGGCGAGTTAAGAGTGGTCGGCGCCAAGATGCTGGAGGAGTGGGTCCAGAAGACCGCGGCCGAGGGCAAGGCCTTGCGCGATAATCTTAAATAGTGTTGGCTACCTCCTGTTGAAACGGCTGTTATCCTGACGGCATGGATTACGACGCGATCATCATCGGTGCGGGCATCTCCGGCCTTTACCAGCTCTACCGCCTGCGCCAGCTCGGCATACGGGCGCGGGTGTTTGAAGCAGGCACCGGCGTCGGTGGCACCTGGTACTGGAATCGCTATCCGGGAGCGCGCTTCGATTCCGAAAGCTACTCCTACGGCTACTCCTTCTCGCAGGAGCTGCTGGCGGAATGGGACTGGGCCGAGCACTTCGCGCCTCAACCGGAGACCCTGCGTTACCTGAACTACGTCGCCGACAAGTTCGATCTGCGCCGCGACATCCAGTTCAGGAGCCGGGTGACGACCGCGCACTACCGCGAGGAAACGCGGCGCTGGGACCTCACCTTGGAAGACGGCAGCCGGCACAGCACAGGCTTCCTGATTACGGCCATTGGTCTTCTCTCCGCGCCGACCATGCCGCGCATTGAGGGTGTGGAAACGTTTCAGGGTCAATCCTGTCACACCGCGCGCTGGCCGCATGAGCCAGTCACCTTCGAAGGCAAGCGCGTGGCTGTGATCGGCACCGGCGCAACCGGCGTGCAAACGATCCAGGAAGTGGCTAAGACCGCTGCCCAGCTCACCATATTCCAGCGCACCCCCAACTGGTGTGCGCCGCTGCATAACGGCAAGATCGACGCGGCGGAGCAGCGCCAGATCAAAGCCAACTATCCGGAGATGTTCGCGCGTTGCCAGGAAACCTTTGCCTGCTTCCTGCACACGCCCGACCCGCGCGCCACCTTCGAAGTGACGCCCGAGGAACGTGAGGCCTTCTTCGAGAAACTCTATGCCGAGAAGGGCTTCGGCATCTGGCAGGGTAATTTTCGCGACATCCTGGTCGATCGGCAGGCCAACGCCGCGATCTCCGATTTTGTCGCCCGCAAAATCCGCCAACGCGTAAAGGATCAGGCGATGGCGGAGAAGTTGATTCCCAAGAACCACGGCTTCGGCACACGCCGCGTACCGCTCGAGACCAAATACTACGAGGTCTACAACCAGGCCAACGTGAAGTTGGTCGACATCAACGAAACGCCGATCGAACGCATCACCGCGGCGGGAATCAAGACCAGCGATGCCGAGCACGCATTCGATTTCATCATTTACGCCACCGGGTTCGACGCGATCACCGGCAGCTTCGACCGCATCGACATCCGCGGCGCAGATGGACTCAAACTGAAGGACAAGTGGCTGGGTGGGCCGCAAACCTACTTAGGGGTGCTAGTCGAAGGCTTCCCCAACATGGCGATGCTGATGGGCCCGCACACCGCACTGGGTAATATCCCGCGCAGCGTCGAATACAGTGTCGACTGGGTGACAGACCTGATCTGCCATGTGCGCGACCACAAGCTGACCCGTGTCGAGGCGACGCAGGCCGGCGTGGCGTCCTGGACCGATCACGTCAAAGCGCTAGGCGAGAGCCTGCTGTCCTTCGAAGTGAATTCTTGGATGACCGGCATCAACACCAATGTCGAGGGCAAGCAAACCCGCATCGTTGCGCGCTATAGCGGCAGCGCGCCCGCCTACCGCGAGCGCTGCGATGCGGTGGCTTCGAATGGCTACGCAGAACTAGCGCTGGCTTAGCTATGCCGTTTTCTGCGGCTTCAGCCTGTGGGTAGAAAATTCTGCCCTTACCCCAGCGCGCTGAAGCGCAGCTTGATAGTGAATCTGGCTTACTAATCATCCGGACAGGATCACCATGAAAACGAAACTTTCGATAATCAATGCGCTTATTTCCCTCCTCATTGCACTTGGCTTCTTTGCCGGTGCTGCACAGGCACAAAGCGATTTTCCGTCCAAGCCAGTGAATCTGATCGTGCCCTTCCCACCGGGTGGCGCGGTTGACCAAGCCGGTCGTTCCATCGCCCAGTCGCTCTCCAAGTTATGGAAGCAGCCGGTGCTGATCAACACGCGGCCGGGGGCCGGGGGTGGGGTTGGCATGGTGGCCGTCGCCGGCGCGCTGCCCGATGGCTACACACTGCTCGCCACCCATCCGGCGCTGCTGTCGGTGCCGGAGGCCGAGCGCATGTTCGGGCGCACGCCCAGTTTTGATCGCGCCAGTTTCGCGCCGCTCGCGCTGCTGGTGGCTGACCCGCTGGTTCTCGTCGTCAAGGCCGATGCCCCGTGGAAGACCTACGAAGAATTCGTCGCCTACGCGCGCAAGAATCCGGACACCATCGCCTACTCTTCATCGGGCGCTTACAGCGCGGTGCACCTCCCTGTCGAGATGCTCGCGCATGCCGCCAGCATCAAAC
>SHXK01000080.1 GCA_009693335.1 Betaproteobacteria bacterium
TCGGCGACGATCCCGGCTGCGGCCTGAGCGTGCAGTTTGCCGTCTTTCAGCACCGCGGTGCGGATGGCGATCGCCACGTCCATGTCGCCGTTGAAACCGAGGTAACCGACCGCGCCGCTGTAGACCCCGCGCTTCACCGGCTCCAGTTCGTCGATGATCTGCATCGCGCGCACCTTGGGCGCGCCGGTCACTGTGCCGGCGGGAAAACTTGCCTTCAACACGTCGATGGCGTCCAGCCCTGGGATCACCCGGCCTTCGACGTTGGAAACGATGTGCATCACGTGCGAATAGCGCTCGACGGCCATGGTCTCGGTGACGCGCACCGATCCGGTGGCGGCGACGCGCCCAACATCGTTGCGCCCCAAATCGATCAGCATCACATGCTCGGCGCGCTCCTTGGGGTCGGCGAGCAGCTCCTCAGCGGTTTTTGCGTCCTCTGCCGGCGTTTTGCCGCGCGGACGCGTGCCGGCGATCGGGCGCAGCGTGATGACATCGCCGGAGAGCCGCACCAGGATTTCCGGCGAGGCGCCGACCACGTGATGATCACCGAAATCGAAGTAGTACATGTAGGGCGAGGGATTGACGCCGCGCAGCGCCCGGTACAGCGCGAGCGGCGGCGCCTCGAAAGTGCGCGAGGTGCGCTGGGAAATCTGCACCTGCATGCAGTCGCCCGCGAAAATGTATTCCTTGCTGCGCCTGACCGCCGCAAGGAACTGCTCTTCGGTGTAGCTGCATTCAAGATCCACCTGCCGATCGGCGCTATTTCCCCCCATCGGCGCGGGTGAAATTTCTTCCGCCAAGGGCAATCCCAGCCGGGCGCGCAGGCCTTCGAGTCGCTCGCGCGCCGCCTGGTAGGCGCCCGCCGCACGCGGGTCTGCGTAGACCACCAGGTACAGTTTGCCCAACACGTTGTCCATCACCGCGAGCTCGTCGGAAACAAGCAGCAGCAGGTCGGGGGTTTGCAGGGGATCGGGCTTAGGGGCGGCGAGCGCCTTGGGCTCGATATGGCGGACGGTTTCGTAGCCGAAGTAGCCGACCAACCCGCCGCCGAAGCGCAGGGCCGCGGGCGCCGGCGCCACCTGTTGGCGCGCCAGGTAAGCCCGCAGGTAGGCGAAGGGATCGGCAGGGGCATTTTCCGTGCCCACGGATTCGATGCAGACATCCGTACCGCCCGCCTCGCGCAACAAGCGACGCACGCTAGGGCCCCGCACCTCGATGCGTTCGGCACAGGCCAGGCCGATGAACGAATAGCGGCCGAAACGCTCGCCACCAACCACCGACTCGAGCAGGTAGGTAAAAGGGCCGCGGTTGGGGCCGCACGTGAGCTTCAGGTACACCGCCAGTGGTGTGTACAGATCGGCGCGTGCTTCCATCACCACCGGGGCGCGCGTGTAGCCCTGCTGGGCAAGGCTTTGGAAATCGGCTTCGGTCATGAACAACTCCGGCGAAATACTGGGGCACTACGGCGTGCGGAAGAAACTCTTCCGCGGCAAAACAGGATTTAGCTGCGCCAAGGGCGCCAGCTGCGCCAGGAGAGGAGTGCGAACGCGGAGGAGGATTGTTTCACGACCCGCAAACTATACCACTGCGAGGCGGGCGCGCAGGTCGCGCAGCGTGGCGGCGTAATCCCTAGAGCCGAAGATGGCCGAGCCAGCAACGAAGGTGTCGGCCCCCGCCTTGGCGATCTGCGCGATGTTGTCGGCCTTCACGCCGCCGTCCACTTGCAGCCAGACCTCGCGCCCCGTGGCCCGCGAGGCGACCTTGATCCGTTCGCGCACCTCGGCGATTTTCGGCAGCATCGAAGGAATGAACTGCTGGCCACCGAAGCCGGGGTTGACCGACATCAGCAGCACCAGGTCCAGCCTCTCCAGCGTGTGATCGAGATACGAGAGCGGCGTCGCCGGGTTGAAGGCGAGTCCCGCCCGGCAGCCGCATTCCCTGATCAACGCGAGGGTGCGATCGACGTGATCCGAGGCCTCGGGGTGGAAACTGATGAGGTTAGCGCCGGCTTTCGCAAATTCGGGAATGATCCGATCCACCGGCTTCACCATCAGGTGCACATCGATCGGCAACTTGGTGCGCGGGCGCAGCGACGCGCACACCAGCGGCCCGATGCTCAAATTGGGCACGTAGTGGTTGTCCATGACATCGAAATGCAGCAGGTCAGCGCCGGCTGCCTCCACGGCGGCCACCTCTTCGCCCAGGCGCGCGAAGTCCGCGGCGAGGATCGAGGGGGCAATGCGGTAGCCTTCCATGCCACAATGATCTCACACGCAACGCCGGTTATCATTTCCGCACCGGTCGGAAATTTGCGAGCTGCCGGACGTGACGCCTGCTGAAATCGATCGATGGTGTGAACTTAGCGCAAAACTGCGCCGCGAAGGAAGGCTTGTCGAGGCCCAAGCGGCGGCGCGGCGCGCATTGGATGCTGGCGAGGGGTTTGCCCCGGCGTGGTTCAATCTGGGCGCAGCGCTGAGCGGATTAGGGAACCATCGCTCGGCGGTCGACGCCTACCGGAAAGCCTTGCACCTGAACCCGGCGTATGCGGAAGCCTGGAGCAACCTCGGCGGCGCGTTGGGCGCATTGGGTAAGCCGGATGAAGAAATCGACGCATATCGAAAGGCCTTGGAAGCAAACCCCGCTCTCGGGCCGATATGGAGCAACCTCGGCAACGCCCTGAGCAAAGCGGGAAAATCCCTCGAAGCCTTGGCTGCGTGCCGCAAGGCGATTGAGCTGGACCCCGGATTCCCGCCCGCCTGGGTAAATTTGGGGAACGCACTGCAAGATTCGAATGAACACATGGAGGCGATCGAGGCCTATCAGCACGCATGCCGCGCTGCCCCCCGCTTGATCGAAGCGCGCCTCGCCCTGGGGCTTACCTACAAACGCGCCGGTTCGTTCGAGATGGCGCGCGCGAGTTTTCGGTAGGCGCTCGAGATCGATCCGACCTTCCACGAAGCGGCGTGGGTCCTTTCGCTCCTGCTATTGGCGCTCGGGGAATTCGACGAAGGTTGGCGCTTGTACGAGTCGCGCTGGCTTCGGTCCGGCGCACCGATCCGCCGCTTCACGGCGGGAAGAACACCCGGCAGGCCGCCGTTTTCCGGCGGTATGCTAGTCTGGGGCGAGCAAGGACTGGGCGACGAAATCCTCTACTGCAGGATGGCTGCTGAGATCGGCCCGGACACGTGCGGCGTGACGCTTGAAATGGACCACCGGCTCGTGCCTCTCTTCAGCAGAACGTTTCCGGAAATCGCGGTGGTTGCGCGACGCGATCCGCCGGTGCTCGATCCCGGGGCTTTCGACCAGATCGTCCCGGCCGCGAGTCTCGGGCAGTGGCTCAGGCCGGCGTTCAAGTCGTTTCCCGGCAAACCCGTCCCGCTGAAGGCGGATCCCGATCGCGTGAGCGCTTACGGGCGTGCGCTGAGAACGTCGGCGCCAGGCATGCACGGGGTCGTCGGCCTGTCCTGGCGCAGCGCAAATCCTGAGTACGGGAGCGAAAAAAGCGCGCAACTCGTCGACTGGGGGGAGATCATGACGGCGCCAGGCGCATCCTTTGTCAATCTGCAATACGGCAACGTCGACGCCGAACTCGGCCGGGCTGAAGAGTCTTGCGGCCGGCGCATTCGCGGCATTCCCGGTCTCGATCTGTTCGACGATATCGACGGCGTGGCGGCTCTCGCATCGGCATGCGATCTGGTCATCACGACCAGCAACGTTACCGCGCATATCGCCGGTGCCCTGGGACGTCCCGTCTGGGTCATCCTCCCCTTGCGATTGGGCCGCATCTGGTACTGGTTCCTCGATCGCGAGGACAGCCCCTGGTACCCGTCAATGCGCCTGTTCTCGCAAAAGACTGACGGGGTCTGGAATGACGTGATCAGTGATGTCGCCCGGGAGCTGCGCGTCTGGCTGGCAGGCCGCGCGACACCTTAGAATGCGCCAATGGCCCAGGAAAAGATCTACCAGATTACCGTGACGCCTACGGTGCAGTACCTGCCCGAGCAGTCCGACGAGAAAATCGGGCGCTATGTGTTCGCCTACACGATCCATATCCGCAATACCGGCAATTTGAGCGCCCAGTTAATCAGCCGACACTGGATCATTACCGACTCGCAAGGCCTGGTGCAGGAAGTGCGCGGCCTGGGCGTGGTAGGCGCGCAGCCCGTGCTGCAGCCTGGCGAGAACCACGAGTACTCCAGCGGCACCGTGATCGGGACGCCGGTGGGCACCATGCGCGGCAGCTACCAGATGGTCGCCGAGGACGGCACCCGCTTCGAAGCGACTATCCCGGAATTCACGCTCTCCGTCCCCCGCGTCCTGCACTGAAAAACAGGGGCCGCTCCATCAGCGAGATCATAGTGCAAGCCGCGCGGGTTCGTGCCAAAGTGGCGGCCGTGACCAAGGTCGACGATTTCCTGGTTCGGTTCTGGGGCGTGCGCGGCAGCATTGCCGCCCCGGGGCCCGCGACCGTGCGCTACGGTGGCAACACGTCTTCGATCGAGATGCGCTGCGGCGCGCGCCTCCTCCTGCTCGATGGCGGCACCGGCATGCGCGCCCTTGGCAATCAGCTGCTCGCCGAGGCGCCGCTGGAGGCGGACCTGTTCTTCACGCACACGCACTTCGACCACATCTGCGGACTGCCCTTCTTCAAACCATTCTTCCAGCCGCACAACGGCTTCCGGCTCTGGGCCGGGCACCTGGGCGCCGGCATGACCCTGCACCGTGTACTGCGCGAGTTCATGGCGACGCCGCTGTTTCCGGTGCCGCCCGAGATTTTCAAGGCGCAGATGGAATACCGCGACTTCAAGGGCGGCGAGACCCTGGCGCCAGCGCCGGGAATCGTGCTGCGCACCGCGGTGCTGAACCACCCGGACGGCGCGACCGGCTATCGCATCGAGTACGGCGGAAAATCGGTGTGCTACGTCACCGATACCGAACACCTGCCGGGGACACCCGACCGCAAGGTCCTGGCGCTGATCGAGGGCGCCGACATCTTGATCTACGACTGCATGTACACCGACGAGGAATATGCAAAATCCTACGTCGGCTGGGGACACTCGACCTGGCAAGAAGGCGTACGTCTGTGCCAGACCGCCGGCGTGAAAAAGCTGGTGGTGTTCCACCACGACCCCGAGCACGACGACGCGCAATTGGATGCGATCGGCCGCGAACTCGAGGCGGCCCTGCCCGGCGCCGTGGTGGCGCGCGAAGGCATGGTGCTCAAGCCGTGATCGCCGCCGGCGCGCCAGTCTTGAGTTACCGAAGAAATCACCAGCGCTGAGTCGTCCCTTGGCCGCGTCGGCGCACCGCCTCGGTAAACACCGCCGTATGGCGCAGCAGTTTGAAAATCGGCACGATCTCGAGCCAATCCAGATTCAGTCCGACCTGCGGCGCCAGCACGAACGGCATGGCGGCGACCAGATCCACCAGCCCGGGCAGCGATAAAACGTAGCGCCAGCGTTCACGCGCAGCGCCTGTCGCGCCGGGATTCTCAGGCGCGATCCAGAGGCGCAGGAGATACTCGATGGCGAAGCCCAAAGTGGTCAGCAGCAGAATCAGATTGAGCAGCTCGCCGTGCGAGCGCCCGATCTGCGGCACGGATTTCAGGACCGCGGTGGCGACGCTGATGACGATCAGCAGCACCAGCCCGGCGCGTATCGTCTGCCCGCCCCAGCCACCTTCCTCCCGCGTGAAGAGAGGGTGCGCCCTGGCGCGCAGGGTTGCGCTTGCGGCGGTAGCGCTCATCGCCGCTTTGCGCCGTGGCCAGGTCCAGCAGACGATTAGAATCAACAGCCCTAGAGCCAGGCCCATTTCAAGATAGATGACCCACATCTTGCGCACCCTTGTGTTGCTTGCAGCCGCGATTCTAGTCTTTGCCGGCTGTGCCGAGCTGGTGCCCCTGCCCGCTCCCACAGCCCCTGCCTGCCCGGCCTGCGCCGCATGTCCGTCCTGCGCGACCCTGGCGCCTGCGGCCGAAGCGCGCTACCAGCAGACCTCTTACACGACAATTCCCGGTTGGCACAATGCCTTGCTCGCGCCGGGGGTGGGCGCCTTTGCCGCTGGTTGCCCACGCATCGCCCAATCCCATCTTCTGCGCCGCGTTTGTGACAAGCTGCTGGCAGACCCACCGGGCGACGAGCGCGCTGCGCGCCAATTCATTGAAGCCTCGTTTTCCGCCTGGGCCGTGGTATCCGTCGAAGGCAGCAGCGAAGGATTGATCACCGGCTATTACGCACCCGTCCTGCCAGGCAGCCGCACACGCACCGAGCGCTTCCGGCATCCGGTGTACGGCGTACCCGAGGATCTGGTGGCGGTGGATCTGGACAGCGTGCATCCGCAATTGAAGGGCTTGCGTTTGCGTGGGCGGCTCGAAGGCCAGCGCCTGACCCCGTACTGGACACGCGCTGAAATTGAGAGCAGCAGCCAGTTCCGCGCACCGATAGTGGCATGGGTCGAGGATCCGGTGGAGCTGTTTTTCCTGCAGATCCAGGGCTCGGGCCGGATCGAGTTGGCCTCGGGCGAGCAGCTTCAATTGGGTTATGCCGACCAGAACGGCCATCCCTATCGCTCCCTGGGCCGCTATCTGATCCAGCGCGGCGAACTGACCTTGGAGCAAGCCTCGATGCAAGGGATCAAGGCCTGGGCCGCGGCCCATCCACGCCAGCTGCGCCAAGCGCTGGATGCCAACCCGAGCTATGTCTTCTTCCGCGAGATGCCGGCTGCGCAAGACGGCCCCATCGGCACGCTGGGCGCAGCGCTCACCGCCGGCTACAGCCTCGCCGTCGACCCGCGCGCCGTGCCGCTAGGCGCGCCGGTGTTCCTGGCCACCACCATGCCGCTTTCCCCGCAGCCGCTGCAGCGGCTGATGGCCGCGCAGGACACTGGCGGCGCGATTCGCGGCGCGATTCGCGCGGATTTCTTTTGGGGTACCGGCAACGCGGCCGGCACGCTGGCCGGGCGCATGCGCCAACAGGGTCGAATGTGGATCTTGTGGCCTCGCGGCGAGCCCTTGCCGCGGCCTTGATTATTTCTTCGGCTGCCGGGCAATCTCGTCCATCTTCGCGCGCATTTGGCCGATCGGCATGCCGCCTTCCGCGCGCTCGCCGTTGGCGAAATAAAGCGTCGGCGTGCTTCTGACACGCAGTGAGCGGCCGAGCTCGAGCACCTTGTCCACCGGGTTGGCGCAGTTGGCGCCAGCGCTGGGAATCTTGGCCCTGTCGCCGGCGGCGAGCTCCAGCCACGCCTTGGCGCGATCCTTGGAACACCACACCGCCCGCGAATGATCGGCGGCATCGGGACGAATCACCGGATACATGAACACGTACACGGTGATGTCCTCCAGTTGCAGCAGCGCTTGTTCCAGCTTGCGACAGTACGGGCAATACGGATCTGTAAACATCGCCAGTACGCGCTTGCCGTTGCCGCGCTGGATCTTCACTGCGAGCTCCAGCGGCAGCGCGCTGAATTCGATCGCTGTCAACTTCTGCAACCGCTCCTCGGTGAGATCGCGATCGCTCCTGGCCTCGATCAGGTGACCCGTGAAGAAGTAGTTGCCCTGCGCGTCGGCATAGATGATCTGCAGGCCCTCGCTCGCCTGAAAACGAACCTCGAAGATCCCCGCGATCGGCGTTGCCTGCACCCCATCCACCTTGACCCCGCCCAGCTTGGCTTCGATCGCCTGGCGAATTCGCGTTTCATCGGCCAGCGCCGGCAGCGCGAAAACGGCAAGCACAAGAAAAAAAGTCCGCATCATTGGTTTCAACCCATTCAACCCATCGCGTGACGCATCAGAAGATTCTTTAGGACTGGCATCCGCTCCGCGAAGTTCAATCCCGCGTTGCGCAGCCGCGCGATGCTGGTGCCCCTGGCCTCGAACAAGCGGAACAGGCCGTGTACCGTGTACCGCATGGCGAGTATATCCTCGGCGCGCGCGCGCGCGTAACGGTGCAGCAGCCGCAGATCGCCCGGGTCGCGGCCCGGCTCGCGCCGTCCCAGCACTTGGGCAAGCACGCGCACATCCTGCAAACCGAGGTTGGCGCCCTGTCCAGCGAGCGGGTGTATGACGTGCGCGGCATCTCCCGCCAGTGCAACGCGCGGCGCCACCAGTCGGCCCGCTGTCAGCTGCTGCAGGGGAAAAGCGCGCGCTGGCGTCACCAGCGTCAGCGCACCCATTGACGCGTGCGAGGCAAGAGCCACTTCCTGGGCCAGCGCCGTGGGGGCGAGCGCAAGTAGGCGTGCCGCCTCGGCGTCCTCGGTGGACCACACCATCGAGACATGATCCCCGGGCAAGGGCAGGAGTGCCAGCACTGCACCACTCTTATTTGCGCCCTGGAACCATTGAAAAGCGACGTTACGGTGCGGTCGCTCGCAGGCGAAATTCGCCACCACCGCACTCTGGCCGTAGCCACGCGCTTCGACCGCGATGCCCGCCTGCGCGCGCACCAGCGAGCGAGCGCCATCGGCGCCGACCACCAATTGCGCACTGAGGGTGCGACCGTCCTTGAGCGTAAGACCGGCGCGCGCTCCGCTCATCTCCAGCGCTTGTAGGGTGGCGTCGGAAAACAACGACAGGCCCTTCTGGTTCTCCAGTCCGCACCACAGCGCGTCCCGCAACCATCGGTCCTCGACGATCCAGGCCAGTTCGCTGCACCCGGTGCGATAGGCGTCGAACTCGATCAGCGAAGCGCCATCGTCGCCATAGACGCGCATCGCGTGCACCGGGGTGCGGCGCGCTTCCGGAATCGCGCTCCAAGCGCCGAGTTGCGCCAAGAAGGCGGCGTTGGCCGGGCTGATGGCATAGACGCGAGCGTCGAAGCCTGCGTTCACGCCAGCGTCGAAACCTGCAGCGGTGGGCTGCGTTGCAGGGCGCTCCTGCGAAATGAGCGCCACTCGGGTGCTGTGCCGGTCAGCCGCCAGCGCGCGCGCCAGCGCTGCACCCACCAGCGCGCCACCGGCAATGGCAATCTCGAACTGGTTTGCAGCACTCAAGGGATTGGTTTCTCCACGCCGTCGGTTCCTCAACTCTTTGACCTGAAGCCGTTTTTAGGCGAAAATCCGCGCTCTACACCGGGGCGAATTAGCTCAGCTGGTTAGAGCAGCGGAATCATAATCCGTTTGTCCGGGGTTCGAGTCCCTGATTCGCCACCAACACCTTTTCTGTACACTCCCCCTATGATCCGCTGCCTGCTGGCCACACTGCTTTTCACTTTCGCGGCGGGCGCCGCGCAGGCCCAGCTGCGCAGCATTCCGGCAGCAGCGAAGCGCGCCACGCTGAGTCACGTGCAAGGCATGACGGTCGAGATCGACGGCAAAAGAGTCGAGCTCGCGGCGGGCGCGCAGATCCGCGATGGTGAAAATAGGATCCTGGTTCCCACCGCCGTACCGCCCGGCGTACGCATCAAATACCTGGCCGACGCCCAGGGTCAGGTCGCGCGCATCTGGATCCTCTCACCGCAGGAAGCGGCGCAACCGGACTCGAGGAAGTAAGCCTGGTCCCACGCGATGTGCCCCTAGCGATGAACGGTAAGCTTTTTATCCGGACTTTCGGCTGCCAGATGAACGTGTACGACTCGGAGAAAATCTCCGACGTGCTCGCCCAGGCCGAGGGCCTCACGCCAGCAACGAGCGCGGAAGAAGCCGACGTCATCGTCTTCAACACCTGTTCCGTGCGCGAGAAAGCACAGGAGAAGGTGTTCGCCGACCTGGGTCGCGTGAAAGATCTCAAGCGCGCCAACCCGAAACTGATGATCGCGGTTGGCGGCTGCGTTGCCAGCCAGGAGGGCGGCGCCATCGTCGAGCGCGCTCCTTATGTCGATGTGGTGTTCGGGCCGCAAACTCTGCACCGGCTGCCGACCTTGCTCGCGCAGCGCCGCGCCAGCGGCCGACCGCAAGTGGACGTGAGTTTTCCGGAGATCGAGAAATTCGACCAGCTACCACCAGCACACGCGCAAGGATCCACCGCGTTCGTCTCGATCATGGAAGGCTGCAGCAAGTACTGCAGCTTCTGCGTGGTGCCGTACACGCGCGGCCCCGAGATCTCGCGACCCTTCGATGATGTGATCGCCGAGATCGCCAGCCTCGCGGCGCAGGGGGTGAAGGAAGTCACGCTGCTCGGTCAGAACGTCAACGCCTGGCGCGGTGAAATCGAGGGCGCGGCAGCCGCTGGCGGCTGCCTGCAGGCAGACTTCGCCGAACTGCTGCGCTACGTCGCCGAGATCGACGGCCTGGGACGACTCCGCTACACCACTTCGCACCCGCGCGAGTTCACGCAGCGCCTGATTGACGCGCACGCTGACTTGCCGGTTCTTGCCGCGCATGTGCACCTGCCGGTCCAGTCGGGTTCGGACCGCGTGCTGGCGGCGATGAAGCGCGGCTACACCTCGCTCGAATACCGCTCCATCATCCGGCGCTTGCGCAAGGCGAAACCGGAGATCAGCATCTCCTCCGATTTCATCGTCGGTTTTCCGGGCGAGAGCGAAGCCGACTT
>SHXK01000081.1 GCA_009693335.1 Betaproteobacteria bacterium
ATCATCGCGCTGGAAATGGGCGGCTCCAGCGACCTGTGCGCCATGCTCAAGCCCGGCGAACCGGTGATCCTGATGGGGCCCACCGGCACGCCGACCGAAATCGTCAGCGGCGAGACAGTGGTGCTGTGCGGCGGCGGCCTGGGCAATGCGGTGCTGTTCTCGATCGGTGCGGCATTGCGCGCCGCCGGCTCGAAAGTGCTCTATTTCGCCGGCTACAAGAAAGTCGCCGACCGCTACAAAGTCGCCGACATTGAGAATGCCGCTGACACGGTGATCTGGTGCTGCGACGAAGAGCCAGGATTCAAACCTGCCCGGCCGCAGGACCGCAGCTTCGTCGGCAACATCGTACAAGCGATGGACGCTTACGCTGAAGGCCACCTCGGCGCGCCAACGATCCGTCTGGATGACGCCGACCGGCTGATCGCCATCGGCTCGGACCGCATGATGGCTGGCGTGGCGAAAGCAAGGCATGACGTGCTCAAGCCGCACTTGAAACCTGAGCATTTCGCCATCGGCTCTATCAACTCGCCGATGCAATGCATGATGAAAGAAATCTGCGCGCAGTGCCTGCAGCCGCAGCGCGATCCACTCACCGGCGAAACCAGCTACGTGTTCTCCTGTTTCAATCAGGATCAGCCGCTGGACCAGGTGGATTTCAAGGGCCTGCACGAGCGCCTGCAGCAGAACTCACTGGCCGAAAAGCTGAGTGCGGGCTGGTTGCGCCACTGCATGCCAGCGCTAAGAAAGCAACACCGCTTCGTCTGACGCGCGCTTACGCTTCAAGTCCCGCCGTGCGCGACGCTGCGGGCCAGTGGCCACCACGACCCTGTTGCGGCCTTTGTTCCGGGCCTTGTTGCGGGCCTTTGACAAAGCTCTAGGCTGGCAGTATAAATACTATATAATAGTTATATATAGTTTAAGGTTGACGAAATGTCAAAAACCAAAGTCAGCACCTTCTCCGCCACCCTGCGCGACCTGGCGATGCTGGAAGCGGTGGCGAAATACCACGGCCTGAACAAGAGCGCGGCCATCGCCAGCCTGGCACGCAAGGAATTCTGGCGTGTGTTTCCGGCCGGCGCCGGCAGGATCAAACCGGACCGCGGCGCGAAGGTGACGGCATGAAACGCCTTCCTGTCGGCGCGCTGGTCTTGGCGCTATTGTTTTTATCTGAAGTCCAAGCGCAAACCATACGCATCGGCGAGCTAAACAGCTACAAGACCTTCGCCGCGTTCCTAGAGCCCTACAAGAAAGGCATGGAACTGGCGCTGGAAGAAATCAACCGCGCGGGCGGCGTCAACGGCAGCAAGCTGGAGCTTGTCTCGCGCGAAGACGGCGGCAACCCGGGCGATGCAGTGCGCGTCGCCGAGGAACTGATCTCGCGCGAAAAAGTGGCCCTGCTCACCGGCACCTTTGCCTCCCACGTCGGACTCGCGGTCGCCAACCTTGCAGCGCAGCGCAAGATCGTGTTCATCGCTGCCGAGCCGCTCACCGACAAGATCGTCTGGGAAAACGGCAACCGCTACACCTTCCGCCTGCGGGCCTCGACTTACATGCAGACCGCGATGCTGATCCCCGAAGCGGTGAAGCTGAAGAAACAGCGCTGGGTGATCGTCTACCCGAATTATGAATACGGCCAGTCGGCCACCGCCTCGTTCAAGAAACTGCTCTCCAAAGCGCAGCCCGACGTGCAGTTCGTCGGCGAGCAGGCGCCGCCACTGGGCAAGATCGACGCTGGCGCCGTGGTGCAGGCGCTGATCGACGCCAAGCCCGAGGCGATCTTTTCTTCCCTCTTCGGCGCCGACCTGCAGAAATTCGTGCGCGAAGGCAAGCTGCGCGGCCTCTTTAAGAACACGGTGGTGTTCAACCTGCTGGGCGGCGAGCCCGAGTACCTCGATCCGCTCAAGGACGAGACGCCGGAAGGCTGGTGGGTCACCGGCTACCCCTGGAGCCAGATCAAGACGCCGGCGCACCAGAAATTCCTCGATGCCTACCGCAAGAAATGGCAGGACTATCCACGCCTGGGTTCGGTGGTCGGCTACACGACCATCTACAGCGCCGCCAACGCCCTGCGCAAAGCCCGTAGCACCGACCCCGAGAAGCTGATTGCGGCCCTCAAAGGACTGGAGATGGACACGCCCTTTGGTCCCATCGTCTACCGGGCCGTGGATCACCAGTCGACCATGGGTGCTTACGTCGGGCAGCTCTCGGCCAAGGGCGGCAAGGGCAGCATGGTGAACTGGCGCTTCGCCGATGGGGCCAACTTTCTGCCGCCCTACGAAGAAGTGAGGGTGCTAAGAAAAGAGTAGTTTATTCAATGGAATATACGTCAGTCCTGATCCAATTTCTTAACGGTCTGGCGAGCGCCTCCTCGCTATTTCTGGTGGCTGCCGGGCTGTCCCTGATCTTCGGGGTCACCCGTGTCGTCAACTTTGCCCACGGCTCGCTCTACATGCTCGGCATGTACATGGCCGTCTGGCTATCCGAACGGATCGGGTTTTGGCTTGCGGTGCCGATGGCGGCGGCCATCGTTGGACTCTTGGGCGCTGTTGTTGAAATGGTTCTTTTAAGAAAAATCTACCAAGCCCCGGAGCTGCTGCAACTCCTAGCCACTTTTGCCCTGCTCTTGGTGATTAAGGATGCCGCGCTGTGGGTCTGGGGAGCGGAGGACCTGCTCGGGCCACGCGCGCCGGGTTTCGCGGGGACTGTGCAGATCGCCGACGGCGCGCTTCCCCAGTACGACCTGCTGTTGATCGCGCTGGGTCCCCTGGTTCTCGTTGTTCTTCATTTCATGCTTGCCAAGACCCGTTGGGGCATCCTCATCCGCGCCGCCACCCAGGACCGCGAAATGGCGGGCGCGCTCGGTGTCAATCAGCGCTGGCTGTTTACCGGTGTGTTTGCGCTGGGTGCGCTGCTCGCAGGTCTGGGCGGCGCACTGCAGATCCCGCGCGAGCCGGCCAACCTGAGTATCGACCTGTCGGTGATCTCGGATGCCTTCGTGGTCGTCGTGGTGGGCGGCTTGGGCTCTATCCCGGGTGCGTTTCTCGCGGCGCTGCTGATCGCCCAGGCGAAAACCTTCTGCATCGCTCTGGGCTACTCCAAAGCCACGCTGGTGGTGGAATTCATGGTGATGGCTGCGGTCCTGGTGATCCGACCTTGGGGACTGCTAGGGCGTGTGCCGGCGAACTTACGAGGACCTGCTGCCGTGCCCCTCCCCTTTCATCCCCCTTCCCCCCGCATGCTGCGGATCTTCGCTGTGCTGAGCGGCGCGCTCGTGCTGCTCCCCCTGGCAAGCGACGCTTATGCGCTGGTGCTGCTCACTGACATCCTGATCTTCGCGCTGTTCGCCACCAGCCTGCATTTCATCCTGGGACCCGCAGGGCTGTATTCCTTCGGCCACGCCGCCTATTTCGGCCTGGGCGCCTACGCAGCGGGAATTTTTTCGCTGCAAGGAAAATTCCCCATGGAACTCGCGCTGGCGCTGGCGCCGCTTGCCGCGGGCTTAGCGGCCTTGGTGTTCGGCTGGTTCTGCGTGCGACTCTCCGGCGTCTATTCGGCGATGCTGACCCTCGCTTTCGCGCAGATCGCCTGGTCCGCGGCGTTCCAGTGGGATGCGCTGACCGGCGGCTCGAACGGCATCGTCGGCGTCTGGCCCGCACCGTGGCTGGCCTCGAAAACGGCGTACTACTACCTGACCTTGTTGCTCTGCGCAGGTGCCATTATTTTTTTATGGCGCGCCATTTTTTCTCCGTTCGGCTATGCCCTGCGCGCGGCGCGCGATGCGCCGCTGCGCGCCGAGGCCAGCGGCATCGCCGTGCGCTCGATGCAGTGGGCTGCGTTCACCATTGCCGGTCTCACCGCCGGCATCGCCGGTGCGCTGTACGCGTTTTCCAAAGGTTCCATTTCGCCTGAGGCGATGGGCGTCCAGCGTTCGGTGGATGGCCTGGTGATGGTGATGCTGGGCGGCCTGCAGACCCTCTCCGGGCCGCTGTGGGGCGCGGCGCTCTTTACCTGGCTGCAGGACGCGGCCGCGCGCAATATCGATTACTGGCGCGCCGCGACCGGCGCCGTGATTCTGGCCCTGGTTCTGCTGTGGCCGAATGGCCTAGGCTCTTTTTTGCAAAGTAAAAAATGAGCGTTCTATGGGCGTACTGATGGTCAGTAATTTGGCAAAAGCCTTCGGCGGCGTGCAAGCCGTGGCCGGCGTGAGTTTCTGCGTCGCCGCCGGCGAAATGCTGGCGATGATCGGGCCGAATGGCGCTGGCAAGACCACCTGCTTCAACATGCTGAACGGGCAGCTGGCGCCCGATGCCGGCGCCATCGAGATGCAGGGCCAGAGTCTGCTGGGCAAGACGCCGCGCGAGATCTGCCGCGCCGGGGTCGGACGCACCTTCCAAATCACCGCTACCTTTGCTTCGATGAGCGTGCGCGAGAACGTCCAGATCGCGCTGCTCTCGCATGCCCGCAGGCTGGGTTCTTTGCTGGCTGCCATGGAAAACAAATTCCTCAAGGAAGCAAACGAGTTATTGGATCAAGTGGGCCTGCGCGCGCAGGCCGGGCGGCCCTGCGCCGAGCTCGCCTACGCAGATCTCAAGCGTGTCGAACTCGCGGTGGCCCTGGCCTCGCGCCCGCGCCTGCTGCTGATGGACGAGCCCAGCGCCGGCATGGCCGCCGCCGAACGCCACGCAATGATCCAGCTGGCCGCGCAGCTGGCGCGCGCCTCAAAGATCGCCGTGCTGTTCACTGAGCACGATATGGAAGTCGTTTTCCAGTATGCCGACCGCGTCATCGTGCTCTGCGAAGGCGCCCTGATTGCCCAGGGCACACCGGACGAGGTGCGCGCCGATGCACGAGTCCGTCGCGTTTATCTGGGCGAACTTAGCGAGCCGACCGGCGATGCTTGAATTCAAGCGCCTGAATGCCGGCTATGGTCGCGCACAGACCCTGTTCGAGTTCGACCTGCAATTGGGCGCAGGAGAGGTGCTTGCCCTGCTGGGACGCAACGGCGCGGGCAAAAGCACGGCGCTGAAAGCCGCGATTGGCTTGCTGCCGACTTTTAGCGGAGAAATTTTCTTCCACAAAATAAAACTCAATGACCTCGAGCCGTTCCAGATTTCGCGTCTCGGCCTAGGCTACGTGCCAGAGGATAGGCGAATTTTCACCGACCTCACGGTAATGGAGAACCTGGCCGTTGGCCGTCAGCCGCCGCGCGCGGGCGCGCCGCACTGGACGCCGGAGCAACTGTTCGAGTTGTTTCCCAACTTGGGCCGGATGCGCGAGCGGCGCGGCAGCAGCATGTCGGGCGGCGAGCAGCAGATGCTCAGCATCGCGCGCAGCCTGATGGGCAATCCAAGCACCCTGCTACTGGACGAGCCTTTCGAGGGCCTGGCGCCCTTGATTGTCGAGGGCATCGCCAAAACGATCCGCGCCTTGAAGCACAAAGGCCTGAGCGTATTGCTCTGCGAGCAAAACCTGCGCTACGCCCGCTTGGTCGCGGAGCGCGTCTGCATCATCGAAAAAGGCCGCCTGTGTCATACCGGGACCATGGCCGAACTCGATGCCGACCCGGCTTTGCGCGAGCGCTACTTGTCGGTCTGACCAAGCGATAGGAAATCCAGGATCGGAAACGTGGGCAGGAGCGGAGGGCTCGCCTGGTGTGGAACGCACTCGTGCGTCTAGCCGGCGAGGAGGCGCAGTGCGGTGGCGCTGCGCAAAGTCAAGATGGTGGCCACGCATAGCGCGATCACCGGCATGACGAACAGCGCCATACTCGGCCTGCTGGAGGGCAGCCGTGTCTTCCAGGGCTACCGGATGGTCGTCTTCGGCGGGCTGGTGGCGATCCTGCTAGTGTTCCGCCCTAGGGGTCTGCTGGACGAAAAGGTGGTCCATTGCTTAAAAGCGCGCTTTCTCTCGTCCTGATCTTTTCAGTGTTCCCGGCTTGGGCCCAAGGCGTGCAGGCTAAGGTCTCCTGCCAGCCGACGCCAACCGATTTCATCTACGACTGTACCATCCAGCTGGTACGTAACGGTCAGCCTGTGGAAGGCGCCAAAATCACGCTGGGCGCCGACATGCCTTCAATGCCGATGGCGCACAACGTGAGACCCGTGCAGGCGCGACCCGGCAAGCAAGCCGGTGAATACCACGCGCGGCTGGACCTGGAAATGCGCGGAGTATGGGCGCTCAAGCTGCGCCTGGCCGCTCCAGTGCAGGACCAGCTGATTCTGCACTACGATTTCGACGAAAAAGGTGCGCAGCCGGTCATGCGATCCGGCAGGCCTCTTCGAAAGTAAAGCGCGGATTGCGCGGCATCAGCTTGCTGGCGTCACCGTAGCCAAGGTTGCAGAGGAAATTCGACTTGTAGCGCCCGTCGGGAAAAAACGCCGCGTCCACCTTGGCATTGTCGAAACCGGACATCGCACCGCAATCCAGTCCCACAGCGCGCGCGGCAAAGATCAAGTACGCTCCCTGCAACGAGCCATTGCGGAACGCCGTGGTCTCGGCAAACGCCTTCTTCTCCGGGCCCTCGAACCAACTCTTGGCGGTCTGGTTGTGCACGAACATCCGCGGCAGATGCTCGTAGAACTGGGTGTCGTAAGCGACGATCGCGGTCAGCGGCGCTTTCAGCGTCTTCTCCAGGTTGGTCGGACTGAGCGCCGGCGCGAGCTGTTCCTTCGCCGTCTTGGAGCGCACGAACACCAAGCGCGCCGGCTGGGAATTGGCGCTGGTCGGCCCCCATTTCATCAGCTCGTACACTTGGTGCAGAATTTCGTCGCTCACCGGCTTGTCGCTGAAGGCGTTGTGCGTGCGGGCCTGGCGGAATAGAACGTCGAGGATTTTTTCGTCGAGCATGGTTATCTCCGTGATCGGGGAGCGCGAATGTTAGCATCGGCAGATGTCGTTTGACCTCACGCGTTTTATTCGACCGGGCGACGGTATCGTCCTGGGCCAAGCCTGCGCCGAGCCGCAGACGCTCTCGGCGGCGCTGGTCGCGCAGCGCGCGGCATACTCTGGCGCCAGTCTGTTCCTCGGCATCAATTACGCCGGCATTCTCCGAGCAGAGCACACCGATCACCTGCAGCTGTCCTCTTATTGCGGCGCCGGCCACAACCGCGCCCTTGCCGACGCAGGCGCGCTCGACATCCACCCGCATCCCTATTCCAGGCTGGCGCCCCTCATCCGGCAACGGAAGATTCCCTGCGATGTGGCGTTGATCCAGGTGAGCCCACCCAACGCGCGCGGCGAATACAGCATGGGCCTGGCCGTGGATTACCTGCTGCCCGCGCTGCAAAGCGCGCGCGCCGTGATTGCCGAGGTCAATGACCGTATACCCTGGACCTGCACCGAGAAGATCTTCCGTAAGGAGGATTTCGCGCTACTGGTCGAGGCGTCATACGAGCCTGCCAGTCCGCCGCCAACGCGTTCCGGCGCGCTCGAGAAATCGATCGCCCAACATGCTGCCGCCTATGTGCCAGATGGCGCCACCCTCGAATTCGGCCTCGGCGTCCTGCCGGATGCGCTATGCTTGGCGCTGCTCGGGAAAAAGGACCTGTCGGCACATTCCGGCACCATCGCCGACGGCGTTGCCGACCTGATGCAGCGTGGCGTGATGACGAAAACCGTCTGCGGGCAGATGATCGGCACCCACAAGTTGTTCGATTTCGCGCGCAACAATCCCGCCCTGCAGTTGCGCTCCACGGAGTACACCCACGATGCTCGCGTGCTGGCGTCGCTGCCGCGCTTCGTGGCGGTCAACTCGGCGGTTGAAATCGACCTGAGCGGTCAGGTCAACGCGGAGCTCGCCAAGGGTAGCTACTTGGGCGCGGTCGGCGGCGCGCTCGATTTCATACGCGCCGCGAATCAATCTGCCGGCGGGGTCTCGCTCCTTTTGCTGCCCGCTGCGCGCATCGTCGCCCAGCTGTCTGGTCCCGTATCCACCCCGCGCAGCGAGGCCGGCGTGGTCGTTACCGAACGCGGCGCCGCCGACCTGCGCGGCTGCAGCCTGCGCGAGCGCAAGCGAAGACTTGAAGCAATTTCTTTGTAACCTTGAATTTCAATCAAAGAGTCCATCAAAAATGACCATGAATCAAATTCCTAGTGCTGCTCGAGCGGAACTTGTGCCTAGCGGCAAGCTGCGCGTTGGCGTGAATCTGGGCAATTTTCTTCTCGTCAACCAAACGCCGGTGAGCAGCGAGTTGCGCGGCGTGGTCCCGGATCTGGCGCATGAACTCGGCCGCCGACTGGCGGCGCCGGTTGTGCTCATCCCCTGCTCTGGCGCCGGCGAGGTCGCCGATGGCGCCAAGACCGGCGCTTGGGACGTGGCTTTCATCGGCGCTGAACCTCAGCGCGCCCAGGAGATTGCGTTTACCCCGGCTTACTTGGAGATTCCGGCTAGCTACCTGGTGCCCGCGGGATCGCCCATCCGCACTCTGGACCAGGTCGACCGTCCAGGCGTGCGCATCGCCGTCTCGGCGCGCAGTGCCTACGATCTTTACCTCAGCCGCCACCTCAAGCATGCGCAACTGCTGCGCGCCGAAGGCATACCGGCTTCCTACGACTTGTTCATCGCCGAACAACTAGAGGTCCTGGCGGGGCTCCTGCCGCGGCTGGTGAGCGAGGTGCTGCGGCTGCCGGGGGCACGCATCCTCGAGGGCCGCTTCACCGCCATCCAGCAAGCGATAGGCACGCCCAAGGCGCGTGCCGCAGGCGCTGAATACCTGTGTCAGTTTGTCGCCGACATCAAAAGCTCAGGCCTGGTGGCGCAGCTGATCGAACGGCACGGCGCTAAAGGCGTAATGGTCGCGCAGTAGCGAACTCAGCGCATTTTCTCGAGGCCGAAGACCTGCCGCAGGTAGGCCAGGTAACCTGGGTCCTTGCTCAGCGTCTTGCCGGGGGAATCGGAAACCTTGGCTACCGGTTGGCCGTTGCACTCGGTCATCTTGATGACGATGTTGATCGGCTCAAAGCCCAGGTCGTTGGTGAGATTAGTGCCGATGCCGAAAGAGGTGAGTGCGCGGCCTTGAAAACGCCGCGCGATGTCGACGGCAATCGGGATCGTCAGTTGGTCGGAGAAGATCAGGGTCTTGGTGCGCGGGTCAACGCGGTGACTGCGGTAATGCTCGATCAGCCGCTCGCCCCAGGAAAACGGATCGCCCGAATCGTGCCGCGCGCCGTCGAACAGTTTGCAGAAATACATGTCGAAGTCGCCCAGGAAGGCATCCGTGCCGTAGGTGTCGGCGATGGCAATGCCCAGATCGCCGCGGTATTCCTTGGCCCAGATGTCGAAAGCGAAGATCTGCGAATCCCGCAAGCGAGGCCCCAGCGCCTGGCAGGCCTGCATGTATTCGTGCGCCATGGTGCCTAGCGGCGTCACGCCGTGCTTCATCGCCAGCCAGACGTTCGAGGTGCCCGCGAAGCGCTCCGGAATTTCGCGCCTGAAAGCCCCGATCAACTCGTCGTGCCAAGCGCGCGCGAAGCGCCGACGGGTGCCGTAATCGGAGATGCGGAATGTCAACTCTGGCTCCAGGCCTCGCACCAGGTCGAGCTTCGCCCGCAGGCGAGCGCGCCCGACCGCCAGATCCGGCATCGGCTGGGTGCGCCGGAAATACACCTCGGAGACCACCGCCAGTACCGGAATCTCGTACATGATGGTGTGCAGCCAGGGGCCGCGGATCGTAATCTCCAGCCCCGGCGCCTCCGCCGAGTGCTTGACGCTGATGTATTTCTGGTTGAAATGGAACAGGCCGAGGAAGTCGACAAAGTCCGACTTCATGAAACGCAGACTGCGCAGGTAGCGCAGTTCCTCGTCGTGGAAGCGCAGCTGGCACAGCTCGGAGATGCCGGCGCGGATCTCGTCGACGTGCGGGGCCAGGTCCACGCCTTGGCTGCGGCACTTGAACACATACTCGACCTGCGCGCCAGGAAAGTGGTGCAGCACCACCTGCATCATGGTGAACTTGTACAGGTCGGTGTCGAGCAGGGACTCGATGATCATCGGGCGATTTTACCCGCCCTGCGCTCATCTCCTGCAGTACTGCTGTCATCCTCCCATCGGCGGCCGATTCATCTGCCGTCGATTTGCTCGGATGAAAAATACTGGATATAATGCCAGCACTGTACAAGAGTACAGTGAGCCTGACCCACTGCACTGACCCACTGCACGGAGGCATCCATGAGCGAGCCGCTGACCGAACGCCAGACCGAGATCCTGCGCCTGATCAGGGAGCTCACTGAGGTATCGGGGTTCCCGCCGACCCGCGCCGAAATCGCCGGGCGCATGGGCTTCCGCTCCG
>SHXK01000082.1 GCA_009693335.1 Betaproteobacteria bacterium
GCCGACTCGACCAGCTTGGCCCCGGACTTGATCAGCGCATGACAGCCTTTCGACAGCGGCGAATGAATTGAACCTGGTACGGCGAATACTTCACGGCCCTGCTCGGCGGCGGCGTGCGCCGTGATGAGCGAACCCGAAGCCAGCGCGGCCTCGATCACCAGGCACCCCTGTGACAGTCCGCTGATCACGCGATTGCGGCGCGGGAAATTGTGTCCCAGGGCCTTGGCGCCAAGCGCAAACTCGGACAACAGCAATCCGCGTGCGGCGATCTCGGCAGCCAGCGCGGCATTGGCCCTCGGATAGCATAGATCGACCCCGGTTCCGAGCACCGCAATGGTCGAACCCTCGCCCGCCAGTCCACCACGATGCGCGGCGGCATCGATGCCCTGGGCCAGACCTGAGACGATGGTGAGCCCGCTAGTACTGAAACTGCGTGCGAACTGCTCCGCGTTGTTGTTCCCTTGGGCAGTGGCATTCCTGCTGCCGACCAGCGCAAGTGCTGGCCGCGCGAGCAAATCGGTGCGCCCACGGCAGTAAAGAACGGCGGGAGGATCTGTGATTTCGAGCAGCAGCCTTGGGTAGGCGGCATCGGTGAGCGTGACGATGGCGTTTCCTGGCTGCTCTACCCAGGCCAGCGCGTGCGCCACCGCTTTCGCTACCGCGGCCGAGTCGAGCGCCTGAAGTACTTCGGTGCTCGTGTAGCGCGCCAACTCGGCGCGTTTTGCGGCAAGAACTTTCTCGGGCAAGCCGAACTGCGAGAGCAGTCGGCGGATGGTTGCAGCGCCCAGACCCGGCGTGAGGGTCAGTTGTAGCCAGCTTGCCAACCCAGGGTCGGACAACATACCGGTGGACCGCGCCTATGGATTCTGTACCAGATCCAGTTTATTGACGGGTTTCGAGATATTCATGACCAGCGCATAGGATACCCGGTCAAAAACTCGGAATACCAACGCTAGGCCGTAGCGTTCGCTGGGCAAGGTCAGCGCGGCGGCGGCATCCTTCGAGCGCGTAGCGTCGGCAACCTCTGCACCAAGCCGGTAGAGCGCGACCACGTGTCCGACCTCGATTTTCTGCGCTTTGCCGCGGTTGATGGCGATCACCGACTGGTTGCCGTATTCGCCTACGCGAGTATCCCTGCCGTGCAGGGAAATGATGCGTCCCTGGATGGGCGTCAAGGGCGCGCGCGGCGCATAGGTCGGAACCTCGGGTTTTCCGGCGGCCACCAGCTTGTCACCTAGGCCCACTTCCTGGGTGACCGAGGTGAGTTCTATGACGGCGGGGTTGCCTGCGCGAACCAAGCGCGCAGTGCCGAGATAAATCGCCTCGTGGCCCAGCGTCGTGGCGCTGTCCGGATCAACCAACGCCGGGCCACGCCGATAGATGAGCCAAGACGTTTCCTTGGCATCCCCGATCCTTCGAACGAAGGCCCGGTTGCCCTTCTCCAGGATTACGCGCGATTCCTCGGTGGCGACGATGGTCGGCGCGTTATCCAGCCCGTCGGCTTCGATGACCAGGGGGCGCGTCAGGAACGGTTCGATGATTGCCGGTGGAATGCTAGACACTGCGATTTGCGCAGTCGATTCCGCGCGCACCCTCGGACTGAGCTTGACCGTATCGGACAGGGTGAGGCGAGCTTCCGCACGCTCGAGGACGATGACGTTGCCTGGATAAATGCGGTGGGGATTCTTGATCTGGTCCTTGTTCAGGTCCCACAGTTCGGACCAGCGCCAGGGGGAATCGGTATAACGTTGCGCGATCGACCAGAGGGTATCGCCTGGTACCACGACGTAACGCTCCGGAGCGTCCGCTTTGATCACCAAGGTCGTTTTGGGCGCTTGCGCCCAAGCCCCCGCACAGACTGCGCCAGTGAGGACAAAAGCCAGCGTTGTGATAGACTTACGCCATTGCTGATACATAGAGTCCCGATCGGTGGCTAACGTTCCGGGCCGGTTGAGATTGGGATTTGCTTACCCCAATGTAGCACAAGTAGCACAAAGCCCAGACTGTTTAGCCACAGCTTGAGATACTGCGCATAATCGATTCAATTCGCAAGAAAATTACTGATTTATGGCGCTCCTGAATATCCTACGATACCCAGACGCACGGCTGCACAAGGTCGCGGCGCCGGTGACGATTTTCGACGAGCCGTTGAAGCGGCTGGTCGCTGATCTCGCGCAAACCATGTACGAGGCCCCCGGGATCGGCCTTGCCGCCACTCAAGTCGACGTGCACAGACAGCTCATCGTGATCGACGTTTCAGAGCGCCGTGATTCTCTGGTGGTGCTGATCAACCCCCAGATTGTTGAGGCCAGCGGCGTCTCCGATATCGAGGAAGGCTGCCTCTCGGTGCCGGGAATCTACGATACGCTGGAGCGCGCCGAGCGGGTCAAAGTGCGCGCCCACGATCAGAACGGCAATTTGTTCACACTCGAGGCCCAAGGCCTGCTGGCGGTGTGTATCCAGCACGAAATGGATCACTTGAAGGGCAAGGTGTTCGTTGAAAGTCTCTCGCAACTCAAGCAGCAACGCATCCGGGCGCGGCTCGCCAAGCAGCTACGCAAAAGCGCTTGATCCCTGCCCTCGCCTGACACCTTCCTGCGTCTAGGATTCGCCGGTACTCCCGAGTTTGCGGCGCGCGCCCTGGTGGCGCTGCTGGATGCCGGCCACCATGTCCCGCTGGTGCTCACCCAGCCGGACCGGCCCGCAGGCCGCGGCTTGCGTCCGACGGCGAGCGCGGTCAAACAGCTTGCCACCGCGCGTGGCCTGGAGGTCTTTCAGCCGCAGACCTTGCGAGACGAGGGCGCGCTCGAGCGCATTGCCGCCGCACGACCCGAAGTCCTGGTGGTTGCGGCCTACGGCTTGATCCTGCCGCCACGCGCGCTCGAGATCGCACCGCATGGCGTGATCAATATCCATGCTTCTCTGCTGCCACGCTGGCGTGGGGCGGCGCCGATACAGCGGGCGCTACTGGCGGGTGATCGCGAAACCGGAATCACGATCATGAAAATGGAGGCGGGGCTGGATACCGGGCCGATGCTTTCGCGGCATCCGCTGGCGATCACGGAAGACGACGATGCGCAGTCCCTGCATGAGCGGTTGGCGACGCTAGGCGCCGAAGCGGTGGTCGGTGCGCTCGCAGACCTCGCGGCGGGACGCGCCCGACTGTTGCCGCAAGACGCGTCGGCTGCCACCTATGCGCGAAAAATTGGCAAGGACGAGGCCGAACTCGACTGGACGAGGCCCTGCGTCGAACTCGAACGTGCGGTGCGGGCCCTGCGGCCTTCGCCCGGTGCGCGCTCGCAGTTGCGCGGTGACAGCATCAAGTTCTGGCGGGCGCACTGCGTTGCGCGCCATGGCACGCCCGGGGAGGTGCTGGAGAGTGATGCCGCAGGCATCCTGATCGCTTGTGGCGAGGGCGCACTGTTGGCGACCGAACTCCAGCGCGCGGGCGGGACCCGCCTCGCGGCAGCCGATTTCTTGCGTGGTTTTACGCTTCTACGTGGCGAACGTTTTGGCGCCGCTGGCTGAAGCGCTCGCCGCGGCGGCGGCGTTGGTGGCGCGGGTGGCGCACGGTCGCAGCCTGTCGGCTGAACTGGAACGCGTCGACCGTGATCCGCAGGACGGTTCACGTGCCGCGCTGGCGGACCTGTGCTATGGCACGCTGCGGCGCTACGGTCGCTCGCAAGCGATCGTCGCCGCGCTTTCGCGCCGCGCGGGCGCCACGGATCCGCTGGTTGAAGCGCTGCTGTGGTGCTCCTTTTATGCGCTCGAATCCGGGCGCTACGCCGAATATACGGTGGTGGACCAGGCCGCGCGCGCCTGCATGGCGCTGCAGCGTGGCGGCGCCAAGGGGTACGTAAACGCGTTGCTGCGGAATTTCCTGCGCGCGCGTGCCGGGCTGGAGGCGCGCTTGGGTGGCGATGCGATCGCCCAGCACTGGCACCCCAAGTGGTGGATAGAACGTCTGCAAGCGGCCTATCCGTCGACTTGGCAGCAGGTGCTGGCTGCCGGTAACACGCACCCGCCGATGTGCCTGCGGGTGAATGTGCGTCGCGCTTCGCCGCAAGCGTATGCCGAGCGCCTCGCCGCAGAGGGAATTGCGGCGCACCGCGTCGGCCCTCAGGCATGGTTGCTGGAAAAGCCGGTGCCGGTCGATCGCCTACCCGGCTTTGCCCAGGGAGAAGTATCAGTGCAGGACGCTGGCGCGCAGCGGGCGGCGGGCTTGCTGGGGTTGCAAGCTGGCCAGCGCGTGCTGGATGCGTGTGCTGCGCCCGGTGGCAAAAGCGCCCATATTCTCGAGTCCGCGGATGTTGCACTGACCGCGTTGGATGCCGATGCCACCCGCTGCGCGACGGTCGAACGCGATCAGGAAAGGCTCGGGCTCAAAGCGCACGTGCGCGCGGCTGACTGCACCGCGTTGGCGGCCTGGTGGGACGGTATGGTATTCGAGCGGATCCTCGCCGATGTGCCCTGCTCTGCCTCCGGTGTGGCGCGGCGCCATCCCGACATCAAGTGGCTGCGTCGAGAAGCGGATCTCGCCGCTTTCGCGGCGCGGCAGGGGCGCATCCTGGATGCCCTTTGGCGCACCCTCGCCCCGGGTGGTAAATTGCTGTATGTCACCTGTTCGGTTTTTCCGGAGGAGAACGGCGCGGTGGTCGACGCATTCACCGCGCGCACACCGGGAGCGTACCGCGCCCCCCTGCCGGATGGCGCTGCGGCGCAGCTGCTGCCCAGTCCCGAACACGACGGATTCTTTTTCGCCCTGCTAGAGAAACCGGTTTAGGAACCATCTGAGGCGACGCGTGATGCGAGGCTTCGCTCTCCTCAAGAAGTTGTTGACCGCCCTCGCCCTGGGCGCCGCCGCGCTCACCGTCGTCACTGTCGCGCGCGCCCAGGAGATCGAGGTGACCGATGCACGCCTTGCCGCCACCGAGGACGGCGTGGTGTTGGCCGCGGACTTCGTGTTCGATCTCAATCCACGGCTGGCCGAGGTGGTCACCAACGGCGTCCCGCTGTATTTTGTCGTCGAGTTCGAACTGACCCGCCCGCGCTGGTACTGGTTGGACGAAAAGGCGGCCAGTAAGCGCCTACAGTTGCGCCTGTCTTACCATGCCTTGTCGCGCCACTACCGGCTTTCCACCGGTGTGCTGCAGCGCAACTATGCCACGCTGGACGAAGCCTTGAGCGTGCTGCGCCGTGTGCGCAACTGGCCGGTGGTGGAGCGCAGCACAGCGCTCGCCGATGCCAACTACGAAGCGGCAGTGCGCATGCGGTTGGACGTCACGCTGCTGCCCAGACCCTTTCAACTCAGCACCATCACCAGCCGCGAACTGAATATGGAATCGCCGTGGCGGCGTTTAAGTTACCGACCGCCCGCGGCTTTCTCCGCGCCGGTCGAAAGCCGCGAGCCGAAGGAAGTGGAAAAGCGATGAGGCTATTGATACTCCTCGGCGCGGCGCTTGCTTGCGTGCTGTTGTTTCTGCTGGCCACCGCCAGCGCCAACACCACGGCGTTCGCGAATCACTATCCTTTGTTGCTGGGACTGAACGCGGCGCTGGCGGCGCTGCTCGCGGTGCTGGTCGCCTGGCAGATGCGTACGCTGTGGCGCAAATACCGGCAACGGGTCTTCGGTTCGCGATTGACGGTGCGCTTACTGTTGCTACTGGCACTGATGGCGGTGGTTCCCGGAGCACTCGTCTACACGGTGTCCGTGCAGTTCCTCTCCAAAAGCATCGAATCCTGGTTCAACGTGAAAGTGGATGCGGCGCTCGAGGGCGGTATCAATCTTGGCCAGTCGGCGATCGATCAAATGCTAAGCGAGCTAAATGCCAAGGCGCGCGCTATTGCCACTGAGCTGACGGACCGGCCGGCTAACCAGCAGGTGCTGCTGCTGGATCGCCTGCGCCATCAGTCGGGCGTGCAGGAAGCGGTGATCGTCAATGGCAGCGGTCGCGTATTGGCGAGTTCGAGCGAGGATATCTCGCGCCTGGTTCCCGAGCTGCCTACGCCGCAGGCGCTGCGCCAGGCTCGTACCTCACGCGGTTACACCTCGGTGGATGCTGCCGCCGGCAAGCCGCTGGCGTTGCGGGTGGTAGTGCCGGTGGTGAGTCTGGCGCTCACCGACGAAACGCGCTTCGTGCAGTTGCGGCAATCGGTGCCCGAGCAGTTCGGCCGTAGTGCCGAGGCGGTCGAGGCCGCCTACCGCGACTACCGCGAACTGGTGCTCGCGCGCCAGGGCCTGAAACGCATCTATATCGTGACTCTCACACTGGCGCTTTCTATGGCGCTGCTGGTCGCAATTGCGCTGGCGGCGGTGCTGGCCAGCCAGTTATCGGAGCCCCTCGCCAACCTCGCCCAAGCGACGCAGGCGATCGCGCGCGGTGATTTCAGCCGCCAAGCGCCGGTCACCAGCCAGGACGAACTGGGGGTGCTGATCGAATCGTTTAATTCGATGACGCGTCAACTGGACGACGCTCAGCGCGTGGTTGAAGCCAACCGCATGGCGCTGGAGAGCGCCAAGGCGCGGCTGGAAAACATTCTTGCCAATCTTTCGGCCGGGGTATTGGTGTTCGATCACGCGCTCGGATTGTCGATCAGCAACCATGGCGCGTTGGCGATCCTGGGCGCTGAACTGGAATCCTTTGCCGCGGAGATGCGCGAGCAGTTCCGCGCCCATGGCGCCTTGGCGTGGCAGCTGGAGGTGAAGCTGAAAAGCGCGGGCAAAGCGCTGTTGGTGCGCGGCACGGCGCTGCCGCAGGATCCAGCGGGCGGCTACGTGCTGGTGTTCGATGACATCACGCAGCTGATTCAGGCGCAACGTGCCACCGCCTGGGCCGAAGTGGCGCGGCGGTTGGCGCATGAGATCAAGAATCCGCTGACGCCGATCCAGCTTTCCGCCGAACGCATGGAAATGAAGCTCTCGGGCAAGCTCTCGCCTGAAGACGCCGAGGTGCTCACTCGGGGCACCCAGACCATTGTCAAGCAAGTGGCGGCGTTGAAAAGCATGGTCGACGATTTTCGCGATTACTCACGGCTGCCGGCGCCGGTGTTCGCGGCGCTCGAGCTAAATGATCTGGTGCTGGAGGTGCTCGCCCTCTATGAAACTTCGAATACGCCGATTGCCCGGGAACTCGCGCCCACGCTGCCCCAGGTGCGCGCGGACTCGGCGCAGATCCGGCAGGTGCTCCACAATCTGGTGCAAAACGCCCAGGAGGCGCTCGAGCTTCGGAAGGGCGGCGGCGAACCGCCGCGCATCGAGGTGCGCACCGAGGCGGCGGCAGACAAGGTGCGGTTGTCAGTGACTGATAATGGCGGCGGTTTTCCAGAGGAAATGATGGCGCGAATATTCGAACCCTATGTCACCAGCAAGCCGCGCGGTACCGGGTTGGGACTCGCGATCGTGAAGAAAATCGTTGACGAGCACCACGGTGAGTTGGCGATCGAGAATCGCCTGGCGCAAGGTGTTTCAGTGAGCATCCTGTTGCCCGTGGCGGCTGCTGCGGACAGGGTAGGCAACACACTTGCCGCGCTGGGTAATACGGCGCAGACGGCTTAGCGACAATGGCGCAGATTCTGGTCGTGGACGACGAAGTCGGTATCCGGGACCTGCTCTCGGAGATCCTCGCCGATGAGGGCCATCAGGTACTGCTCGCCGAGAGCGCCAGCGAAGCCAGGCGCCTGCGCGAGAGCCACCGCCCGGATCTGGTGCTGCTCGATATCTGGATGCCGGATACCGACGGCATATCGCTGCTCAAGGAATGGGCGGCGAGCGGACAGCTCGGCATGCCGGTGGTGATGATGTCCGGGCACGGCACCATAGAGACCGCGGTAGAAGCGACGCGCATCGGCGCGCTCGACTATCTGGAAAAACCGATTGCGCTGCAGCGGCTGCTGGCCACGGTCAAGCGCGCCTTGCGCAACCACGAGGCGGTGGTGCCGCGTGAACTTTCACTCGCCACTCTGGGCCGCTCGCCGGCGCTCACCGAGACGCGCAAGCGCCTGGCGCAGCTCGCGCAGGCCGGTGCACCGCTGATGTTGCGCGGCGAACGTGGCATGCGCCCGGAACTGTTTGCCCGGCTGCTGGCCGCGGCCGGCGCACCGTTCGTGGAGGGACCCGAGATGCTGACCGAAGCTTCCTCAGTGATGCTGACGCGGGCCGCCGGGGGGGTGCTGTTTGTCGGCGATCTTTCGCTGCTCGGGCGTGCAGAGCAGAAGAATCTCGAGTTTCTGCTCGCCCGCTCCGAGAAGCACAAAGCGCGCGTCGTGTCGTTCTCGCCGATCGACGCGCGCGCGCTGATCGACAAGCACGAGTTCGACGCCGGGATGCTCGCGCGGCTCTCCGAACTGGTACTCAAGCTTCCGGCACTGCGCGATTTCGCCGAAGACGTGCCCGATCTCGCCGCGCTGCTCCTGGTGCAGTTGGTGGAGACGCGCGCCTGCCCGCCGCGGCGCTTTTCGGTGGCGGCGCTGAACGCGCTGCGGCATCACCTCTGGCCCGGGAATCTTGCCGAGCTGGACAGCGTGGTAAAGAACCTGGCGCTGGGTGCGCTCGAGGAGGACATCGATTTGTCGGATGTCGAGCGCGTGCTGGCGGCGCATGCAGGATCCTCGCCGCCAGAAATTGCATTGGATCGTCCCTACCGGGAAGCGCGCGAAGCCTTCGAGCGCCTGTATTTCGAACACCTGCTGGTGCGCGAGAACGGCAGCATGTCGAAAGTGGCGGAGCACTCCGGCCTGGAGCGCACGCACTTGTACCGCAAGTTGAAGGCTCTCGGCCTGCCGGTCGGCCGGCGCGAGGAAAGCTAACCGGGAGACAAGCCCCGGTTCCTCCCGGATCCTGGCTATTTCTTCTTCTGCATCTTGACGCGTTGCGGACGCGATTTCCCGTAGCTGCCCTTGTAGATCTTGCCACGCCTGGTTTTCTTGTCGCCTTTGCCCATTTCATTCTTCCTAGGTTGAAGTGCCGGCCATTATATCGGCGGGTTCATACGCTGCCTGGTTCATACCCCAAATACGGCGCGAGCCATTTCTCGGTCTCCGCGACGCTCATCGCCTTGCGCCGGGCGTAATCCTCGACCTGGTCGCGGCCGATTTTGCCGACCGCGAAGTAGCTCGATTCTGGGTGCGACAGGTAAAAACCGGAAACTGCAGATGCTGGCAACATCGCGAAGTTCTCGGTCAGTGAAATGTCGGCATTCTTCTCCGCCTGCAGCAGGTCGAACAGCGCGCGCTTCTCGGTGTGATCCGGGCAGGCCGGATAGCCGGGCGCAGGGCGAATGCCGCGGTAGCTCTCGGCGATGAGTTGCGCGCCGGACAGTTGCTCGTCGGCCGCGTAACCCCAGTATTCGCGCCGCACGCGTTCGTGCAGGTGCTCGGCGAACGCTTCCGCCAAGCGGTCGGCAAGCACCTTGAGCATGATGGCGCTGTAGTCGTCGTGCTGGGCCTCGAACTGCGCGAGCTTGGCCTCCAGGCCACCGACCGCCACCGCGAAAGCGCCGACCCAGTCGGGGACGCCGGCATCCTTCGGTGCGACAAAGTCGGCAAGGCACTGGTTCGCCCGACCGGACGGCTTGTGGTTCTGCTGCCGCAGGTTGTGCCAGGTCATGGCCAAGCTGCTGCGCTTTTCGTCCGCGTAAATCTCGATGTCGTCGCCGTTTACCCGCGCCGCCGGATAGAGGCCGAACACGCCGTTTGCGGTGACCCATTTTTCGCGCACGATCGCCGTCAGCGTCTCAATCGCCTCGGCATGGAGCTTGCGCGCCGCTTCTCCCACCACCGGATCGTCGAGGATTCTGGGATAGGGACCGGAGAGTTCCCAGGCCTGGAAAAACGGCGTCCAGTCGATGTACGGCAGCAGTTTCGCCAGCGGATAGTCGCGCAGCACCTTGGTGCCGGGCGCACGCGGCGTGGGCGGCTGGTAGGTGGACCAATCGGTCGGGTGCCCCAGGCGGCGGGTTTCAGCGATCGGCAGCAGCGGGCCCGGACCTTTTTTGTCGCGGTGCTGGATGCGGATCTTCTCGTAATCGGCGCGCAAGCCGGCCAGATAAGCATCGCGCTGACCGACCGACAGCAGATTCTGCATCACGCCGACCGCGCGCGAGGCGTCGGGCAC
>SHXK01000083.1 GCA_009693335.1 Betaproteobacteria bacterium
CGCCCGTCTTCCGCGTCCAGCGCGATGAGTTCCGCCAGCCGCAGACCCGAGGAGTAGAGCAATTCGAACATCGCCTGGTCGCGCGCGCCCGCTGGCGTCTGCGTCGCCTCGGGCGGCGCGCTATCGAGCAGTTGTTGCGCCTGCTCCACAGAAAGCGCCGTAGGCAGGTAACGCGGGGATTTCGGCGCCCGCACCCCCTGCACCGGATTGGCGGGAAAACCACGATGGCGCGAGAGCCACCGATACAGGCCGCGCCACGCCGAGAGCGTCAGTGCCAGCGTCCGCCCGGAGAGCCCGGAGGCATGCAAGCGCACGACACAACGCCTGATTTGCTGCGTATCGAGATCACGCAGATCTGTTTTGTCTTTTAAGCTGAATAAAACATCCACCGCACGAGAGTAGTTCGCGAGCGTGTGCCTGGAGAGCCGGCGCTGGTGCTCGAGCGTCTCTAGCCAGGCCTTGCCAAGGTCAGAATCGGTCAGCGTATTTCTCAGCGCATTTCTCAGCGCATTTTTCAACCACCTGCGGCCAGCGCGCCCGCGGTAAGTTCACCGATGCGGCGCAGGTAGAGCGTGCCCATCTCGGCGAAGAAGCGCTGCGGGTCTTCGCTGCCGAGCGCCAGCAGGCCGATGGTGCGCGTCTGTCCCAACGGCACCAGCGCCACCGAACCGATGTGCGCCTCGGCCTCGCCGAACCAGGGCAGGAAAGGATTGCCGGCGGCCGGACCGCACTGCGGCGCGCCCATGGTCTCGACCTTGCTCTGCAGTTCGGCCGCCACCGGCGAGCCTTCGAGGCTACCGTCGGGCAGCGACTTTCCCCAGAGGCGCAAGGCGACGTGCGGCACGGCAAAATCCTCGCGCAAGTGAAAGTAGAGCGCCTGCGCCGTCGAGGCGAAGTCGCGCGCGCCGAGCAGGGCGAGCGAGAGCCGGTGCACCTTTTCCCCAATCGCGTCGTTGTCTTCACCGAACCTGACGAACTCCCCGAGCTTGGCCTCGAGCACCTTCACCTTGTCGCGCAGCGACAAGATCTGGCGTTCGGTGAGCGGGATCGCCCGTCCGCCGTGCGGATGCGGCACGTGGATAGTCTCGAGCAGTTGGGGATACTGATCGAAGAATTGCGGGTTGCTGCGCAGGAACTGTGCGACGTCATTCGCGTTCATGATGGCCTTTTAGATTTCAATCTCAGCTTCGAACACGCTCCGCGCGGGGCCCTTTAACCAGACCGCATTGTCGCCGCCCGCCCAAGACACGGTCAATGTACCGCCACGCGCTTCGACCGCCACTGGAGAGTCGAGCAGGCCACGCAGGATACCGGTGACCACCGCGGCGCAGGCGCCGGTGCCGCAGGCGAGGGTCTCGCCCGCCCCCCGCTCCCAGACGCGCAAAGCGATGCGCTGGCGGTCGCGCAGTTGCAGGTAGCCAGCGTTGACCCGGTTCGGAAAGCGGGGGTGGTGCTCGAGCGCCGGGCCCTGGGTTGCCACAGGCGCGGCATCAATGTCGGCAACCACCTGGACTGCATGGGGATTGCCCATGGAAAGAATGGTCAGCTCCAGGGTTTCACCATTTAAGGTAATTTTTTCCGTTAAAGGCAACTCAAGCGTTGGCGGCCCCATGTTCACGCTCACCTCCCCATCATCCTCCAGGCGCGGCACGATCACCCCGCTCAGGGTCTCGACCCGGAACTCCCGTTTCGCGCTCAGACCCCTAGCATGCACGAATTTCACGAAGCAGCGCGCGCCGTTGCCGCACTGTTCGACTTCGCCGCCGTCGGCGTTGAAGATGCGGTAGCGGAAATCGACGCCCGGCATCGAAGTTCTCTCTACCACAAGAACCTGATCGCAGCCGACGCCAAAATGGCGGTCGGCGAGCTTCCTCAATTGCAATGCGTTCAACAAAAAAGGTGCAACCGTACAGTCGAGAACCACAAAATCGTTGCCTGCACCTTCCATTTTGGTGAAGGTGAGTTTCATGGCATCCTTTCGCGACTAGCGGACATGACGCGCCAGTCGTTCCTCGACCAGCTTGCCCACCTGCAGCGCCAACGCCAACGCCTGCCGGCCCTGTGCGCCGCTCACCAGCGGCACGCCGCGCATGCGAACCGCCTGCAAGAATGCAGCCGCCTGCGCGCCCAATTCGTCAGTGCGCTCGAAGGTCTGTTCGGACTCGACGATCTCCGCGGTATCACCCTCCACGCCCTTGCGCACGTGGCGCAGCCGCTGCTCCTGCAGGTCGGCCGAGACATAGGTATCGTGCCGGAATACCCGCAACTTGCGTACTGGCAACTGGCTGACGCGGCTCGCCGAGACGCTGGCGATGCAACCGTCGGCGAACTCGATGCGCGCGTTGGCGATGTCGATGGCCTCCGTCAATACGCGAAAACCGCTGGCGCTGACCTGTTCGATCGGCGCCTTTGCCAGCGCCAGCACCAGGTCCAGATCATGAATCATCAGGTCGAGCACCACATCCACGTCGGTGGCGCGCGCCTTGAAAGGCGCCAACCTCTCGACATCGATGAACAGCGGCCTGCCGCCCTGCGCAACCAGCTCCTGGAAAGCCGGGTTAAAACGCTGCAGGTGGCCCACCTGGAGGACCAGTGCCTTGGCCTGCGCCAGGTCGAGCAGGGCATCTGCCTCCTGCAGAGTGCGCGCGAGCGGCTTCTCCACCAGCACGTGCACGCCAGCCTCGAGGCAGGCGCCTACCACGGCATGGTGCTTGACGGTGGGCACTGCGACACAGACAGCTTCAATGCGCGCCTCGACCCGCGCGAGCACAGCCCGGTAGTCAGTGTCGTGGGCGCACCCCAAGGCGCTGGCGATTTCCTTCGCGCGCGCGGCGTCCGAGTCCACCACCGCGACCAACTCGGCGTCGGCGCTGGCCGCGAACTTCTCGGCGTGGAATTTGCCCATGTAACCCACGCCGATTACCGCGCAACGAATTTTTTCCATGCTCTCGTTAGTAGAAACGCGCTTCGCCCGCGGGGCGGGTTTTGAAACGCTTGTGCATCCAGAAATACTGCTCCGGCATCTCCAGCACCCGGCGTTCGATGTACTCGTTCATGCGGCGCGTATCGGCAAGCGGATCCTGAGTAGGGAAATTGTCCCATGGTGCATCGATGCGCAGCACGTAGCCCGCGGCACCGGGCAGTAATTGCGTCACGCAGGGCAGAACTCTGGCGCCGGCGACCCGGGAGATGCGTGACAGGCCCGGCACCGTCGCTGCGGCGACGCCGAAGAAAGGCACGAACAGGGTGTCGCGCGGCCCGTGGTCCTGATCCGGCAGGTAATAGAACGGCCGGCCCGTGCGCATCGCCGCGAGCGTGGCGCGAATGCCTTCCTGGCGGGAGACCAGGCGCTGGTCGCCAAAGCGCGTGCGGCCCTTGCGCAGGAGTTCGCTGAAGGTTGCGTCCTTTTGCTGGGCGTACATCGACACCAGTTTCCATTCGCAGCTCAGGCGTGTGAAACCGGCGTCCAGCCCGACGAAGTGCGGCGCGAACAGGATCGCCGGCGCGCCGTCCAGCGCGCGCAGATGCTCCAGGCCCTCAATACGCACCAGCCGTTCGATACGTCCGCGCGGCGCCCACCAGAGCAGCGCGCGCTCGACGAAAGCGCGGCAGAAAGCCCGGAAATGCGCCTTTGCCAGGGTTTCTCTTTGCTCGCCGTTCATGGCCGGAAAGCATTTTTCGAGATTGACGCGGGTAACCTGCCGGCGCTCAGGGATCAGCCAGAACGCCAGTGCTCCCACCAGCTCGCCAATGACTGCAAGGACCCGGTAAGGCAGAAAATGTGCGATCCACATCAGCGCAAAAATAGTTCGCCTCACATGGGCCTCACTTCGGCTTGCGCAGCGTCCTTGGGCCGTTTGTAGCGGTTATAGCCCCACAGGTACTGGCCCGGACATTCGCGGATCAGGGCTTCGAGCGCGCGGTTGATGCGGCGGATCTCGCTCTCCCCAGGCCCGGCCGCGGGCAAGGCTCTGATGTGCAGCACGTAGCCTGCGCCGCCGGGCAGGCGCTCACCGTACGCCAGCAGGCACGTACTCGCCGGCCGCGCAGCCAACTTGGCGGCGAGAGTCATGGTGTAGGCGGGCTTGCCGAAAAACTCTACCCACTCGCCCTCGCCTACCCCCGGAACCTGGTCGGGAAGCATGCCCACGGCTTCCCCGCGCAGCAGGGCGGCGAGCAGTTGGCGCACCCCAGAGAGATCCGCGCGCGCCAGACGCAGGTTGTCCTCACCACGTCCCTTTTCGATCAACGGCTGCAGCCAGGCGAGCTTGGGCGCGCGGTAGAGCACGGTGATCGGGAATTGATCGGCGGCGATCTTGGCCGTGATCTCGAAGCAGCCCAGATGCGGCGTCAGAAACACGATCCCCTTGCCGGCCGCGCGCGCGGCGTCCACATGCTGCATACCGTCGATCCGCAGCACCAGAGCACTGACTTCGGCGCGTGGCCGCAACCACACTGCGGGCAGCTCGGCGAGCAGGCGGCCGGCGCTGGCGATCGCGGCGTGCCGCGTGGCCGGGTCGCGAAAACCCGCGGCTTCCAGGTTGCCGCGCAAGAGGCGCCGGTAAGTGGGTGACAGCCCATACATGGCCCAGCCAAGCAGCGCGCCCAGCGCGTGCAGGATCACCAGCGGCAAACGTGCGGCGAGGCTCATCAGCAAGCGCAACATCTGGTATCCTTACAACCCCGTTTTTTGAAGCGATTCTGAACCGATCACATGAGCGCAAGCGCGAACCAAGGCAACGAATTTCTGTTTACTTCCGAGTCGGTATCGGAGGGCCATCCGGACAAGGTCGCGGACCAGATTTCCGACGCGATACTCGATGCGATTCTAAAGCAGGACAAGACCTCGCGCGTCGCCGCCGAGACCCTGGTCAAGGACAACCTGGTGGTGCTGGCCGGCGAAATCACCACCGGTGCGCGTGTCAACTACGACGAAATCGCGCGCAATACCATCAATCGCATCGGCTACAACGACCCGAAGATCGGCTTTGACACCCATACCTGCACGGTGATCGTCGCCTACGGCGAGCAGTCCAAGGACATCGCGCAGGGCGTGGACGAAGGCAAAGGTCTCGACCTCGATCAGGGCGCCGGCGACCAAGGCCTGATGTTCGGTTACGCCTGCGACGAGACGCCGGGGTTGATGCCGCTGCCCATTTATCTCGCCCACCGCTTGGTCGAGCGCCAGTCGGAAGTGCGGCGTGACGGTCGCTTGCCGTGGCTGCGGCCCGACGCGAAATCACAGGTCACCATCAAGTACGTCAACGGCAGGCCCGGTTCGATCGAAACCGTGGTGCTATCCACCCAGCACGCGCCGGGCATGACGCACCAGCAGATCGAGGAAGCGGTGATCGAGCAGATCATCAAGCCAGTGCTGCCCAAGAACATGATCAAAGGCAAGATCAATTACCTGGTCAACCCGACCGGCGCCTTCGAAATCGGTGGCCCCAAGGGCGATTGCGGCCTCACCGGCCGCAAGATCATCGTTGATACCTATGGCGGCTCAGCGCCGCACGGCGGCGGTGCGTTCTCCGGTAAAGATCCCTCCAAAGTGGACCGCTCGGCGGCCTACGCGGCGCGCTACGTGGCCAAAAACATCGTCGCCGCCGGCCTCGCTTCTAAGTGCCTGGTGCAGGTGTCTTACGCCATCGGGGTCGCACAACCGACCAGCGTCATGGTGACCACCCAGGGCACCGGAAAAATTTCGGATGAGAAGTTGGCGCAGCTGGTGCTCGCCAACTTCGACCTGCGTCCCAAGGGCATCGTGCAGATGCTGGACCTGTTGCGGCCGATCTACGAAAAGACTGCCGCCTACGGCCACTTTGGGCGCGACGAGCCCGAGTTCACCTGGGAAGCCACTGACAAAGTGCTGGCGCTAAAACAGGCGGCCTAGCACCGGCCGGCGCTTGCACGACATCCGAATTGGATGCATAATGGATGAATTCCAACGGGGGAAATCCAGGATGTCTGTCACCCTCACCATCAAGCAAGTCCCGGAGCGCAGCGCCGAGCGCCTGCGCGCCCGCGCGGCGGCCAACCACAGATCCCTCCAAGGCGAGCTGATGGCTGTGCTGGAGGCCTCGCTCACGACCCCTGCGAGTCTCGAGCAACCGCAAGCCGCCTATCGCAGCAACCGACCAAAGCGGGTGCAGCCTGCGCAAACACCTCTAGCCGAGCGCAAGCTCACTCTCGCTGAGCTTTGGGAGATCGGCCGCAAAATGGGCCTTCGCTCTGCCTCCGAGTCGACACAAATCATTCGCCAGATGCGCGATGAGCGTTACGGCAGTTGATGCCTCGGCCATCGCCGCAGTGCTCTTCATGGAACCGGAGGGCGCGGCCTTGCTACCGCGCCTGTCCGGGCGCCTGATCGCGCCTCTGCTGCTGCCTTACGAACTCGCGAACGTTTGCCGCCAGAAGACGCGCCGTCAGCCGGACCTCGCCACCGCATGGCTAGAGCGCTTCCGCGCACTCCCCGGCGTCGGCATCGAGTTGCTGCCGAATGACTTTGACACGCTCCCGGAGCTCGCTGCACAACATGGGCTCACCGCCTACGATGCCGCTTACCTCCAGCTCGCCCTGGGACTACGCGCGCCGCTCGTCACCCTGGATGCAAAGCTGGCCCTAGCCTGGACCAAAGCAAGCGCCAGGTAACTTTATGCGCCCTGTGTCCAGCAGCGGCGATCAATGCGGCCCACCGCTGTCGCACTGCCTAACCCCAGATCCACCAAGCGCCGATCGCGAAACCGATCGGCAAGGCGGCGCCAAAGGTGATCATGCCCCGCAGCCGGCTGCGCTGATTCGAGTCCCATTCGACCTTGCGGGCCAGCCTCTTTGAGCGTTCCGCTATTTCGCGGTTAATCGCCAGGTACTCAAAAACGATAAGAGGTGCCGCGAGGGCGGCGCCAATCAACAAAGCTTTCAGGGCGATGGGCATAAGCTGGCTCTTGGCTGTCTTTCACGACCGGGATATGCAGTCTAGCTGCCCGTCGTCATCCAGGACAGGGATATAATGCTTGCTGCTGAGGAGCGCTGCATTCCTCGAAGGGCTAACCCCCGCCGGCGGATCAGGCTCAGCTAAACATAACGGCGCTCGCATCGGAAACGGTGCGGGCGCTTTTTCTTTTTGGAGACTTGCAATGAATGCCGCTGTGATCGATCCGAAGTTCACCGACTACAAGGTGGCCGACCTGTCGCTGGCAGGCTGGGGCCGCAAGGAAATCGCCATTGCCGAGTCCGAGATGCCGGCGTTGATGGCGATCCGCGAGGAATACGCCGCGACGCGGCCCCTGAAAGGGGCGCGCGTCACCGGCTCGCTGCACATGACGATCCAGACCGCCGTCCTCATCGAGACCCTGCAGGCGCTGGGCGCCGAAGTGCGCTGGGCCTCGTGCAACATCTTCTCGACCCAGGACCACGCCGCAGCCGCGATCGCGGCGGGCGGCACGCCGGTATTCGCCTACAAGGGCGAGTCGCTGGATGACTACTGGGAGTACACGCACCGGATTTTCGAGTTCGCTGTCGAAGGCAAGCTGCGGGGCCCCAACATGATCCTGGATGACGGCGGTGATGCGACGCTGCTGGTTCATTTGGGGATCAAAGCAGAACAAGATGCCTCCGTCTTGGCCAAGCCGAGCAGCGAAGAGGAAATTTCACTCTTTAACGCCATCAAGAAGAAACTTGCCGCGCAGCCGGGCTGGTATTCGAAGGTCGGCAAGGAGATCAAAGGCGTCACCGAGGAAACCACCACCGGGGTGCACCGCCTGTATGAAATGGCGAAGGAAAAACGGTTGCTATTCCCCGCCATCAACGTCAACGATTCGGTGACCAAATCGAAGTTCGACAACCTCTACGGCTGCCGTGAGTCACTGGTGGACGGCATCAAGCGCGCCACCGACGTCATGGTGGCGGGCAAGGTGGCGGTGGTGGCCGGCTACGGTGACGTCGGCAAAGGCTCGGCGCAGGCGCTGCGCGCCCTCTCGGCGCAGGTCTGGGTGACCGAGGTCGATCCGATTTGCGCCCTGCAGGCGGCGATGGAAGGCTACCGCGTGGTGACCATGGACTACGCCGCGGACAAGGCTGACATCTTCGTTACCGCCACCGGCAATTACCACGTGATCACGCATGAGCACATGAAAAAGATGAAGGACCAGGCCATCGTCTGCAACATCGGCCATTTCGACAACGAAATCGAAGTCGCCTCGCTGGCGCGGTACCAATGGGAAGAGATCAAGCCGCAGGTGGACCACGTCATTTTCCCTGCTTCTGGATCGGGGCCGGGCAAGCGCATCATCCTGCTCGCCAAGGGACGCCTGGTGAACCTCGGTTGTGGCACGGGGCATCCGTCGTACGTAATGAGCTCCTCGTTCGCCAACCAGACCATCGCCCAGATCGAGCTCTACACCAACACCGCGAAATATCCGCTGGGTGTCCATACGTTGCCCAAGCACCTCGATGAGAAGGTGGCGCGACTGCAGTTGAGGAAGCTAAACGCGACGCTGAGTGAACTCACCGACACGCAAGCCAAGTACATCGGCGTGCCCAAGAGCGGGCCTTACAAATCGGATCATTACCGCTACTGAGGGAAATCGAAGGAGACGTGCTTGAAGTTGCTGCTGGTCTGGCTGATCAACGCGGTCGCGCTGATGGCAGTGGCTTACCTACTGCCGGGGATCGTGGTGTCCAGCTTCTTCACGGCGCTGCTTGCGGCGCTGGTGCTTGGTCTGGTGAACGCCGTGATCCGCCCGATCCTGATCCTGCTGACGCTGCCGGCGACCCTGCTCACGCTGGGCCTGTTCATCTTCGTGATCAACGGCCTGCTGTTCTGGCTGGTCGGCACGTTCATCACCGGCTTCACCGTGAGCGGGTTCTGGCCTGGCGTTTTCGGGGCGATTGGTTACAGCATAGTTTCCTGGGCGCTGGCAGCGCTGCTACCGGAGTAGAAGTAACGAAATGACAGTGGCGCTAAAGGACAAGCTCCTCGATCCCGCGAGCACGGTGCTGCTCTACGGCACCACCCCGCCGCGCGCCGGTACGGAGGAAAGCGCGCTGCACCAGGCGGCGGATAAACTGGCCGCGCGCCTCGCGCCCTTGCCGATCGATGGCGTTGTGGTTTACGACATTCAGGACGAAGCGGCGCGCACCGATGCAGCGCGCCCTTTCGCTTTCACCGGCACGGTAGATCCGCGCCATTACTCGTCGCTGCTCAGCGCGCGCACCGGCAAACCGGCGATCACCTACAAGTGCGTGGGGAATCTGGATGAAAGCCCCTGGCAGCGCTGGCTCGACGAGGCGGCGCGCGAACACGGCGTGCAGTTCCTCTCCATCGTCGGTCGGCCCACCTCAGGTGTGCGCTATCCGCTGGCGCTGTCCAAGGCGATTCGACTCGCCACCGCGCACCCCGCGGGCTTCACGTTGGGCGGTGTGGCCATCGCCGAGCGCCATACCACCCAGCGCAGCGAAGCAGCGCGCCTCCTGGCTAAGAGCATCGAGGGCTGCGGCTACTTCATCTCGCAGACCGTGTACCACGCCAAAGCGACCGAGCGCCTGCTGCGCGACTACCTGCGCGACTGCCATGGCGCAGGCCTCGAGCCGCGGCGTATGGTGCTCACCTTCTCGCCACTTGGGCGCGAAAAAACCATGGCCTTCATGAACTGGCTGGGCGTGCGGATTCCGCCCGAGACCGCGCGCGCCATCCTCGGCGCCGCACATCCGCTCGCCAAGTCCATCGATATCTGCTGCGATAACCTGCGCCGGATACTCGACCATGACTACCTGCGCGAAATCCCTCTCGGCATCAACGTCGAGAGCGTCTCGATCAACAAGGACGAGATCGATGCCAGCGTGGACTTGTTCCACGCTTTGGCAGCGGTCATGCGCGAAGTGCTGGGCGAACGCCGTTAAGCGGCGTGCGGTGCTGGACGCGC
>SHXK01000084.1 GCA_009693335.1 Betaproteobacteria bacterium
TGCCACATGTTTCTTGTCGACCTGCGGGCCAAGAACATCACCGGCAAGGACGCGGAGGACGCGCTCGGCCGCGCGCACTTGACGGTGAATAAGAACGCCATCCCGAACGATCCGCAAAAGCCGATGGTCACCTCGGGCATCCGCATCGGCTCACCGGCGATGACCACGCGCGGCTTCGGCCAGGCGCAAGCGGAAACACTTTCGCAGCTGATCGCCGACGTGCTCGAGGATCCGAACGGTGACTTGACGCGCGAGCGCGTCATCCGCGAGATCAAGGCGATGTGCGCGAAATTTCCGGTTTACGTCTGACGGCCGCCCGGTACCTGACCCATGCGCTGCCCTTTTTGTTCAAGCGAAGACACCCAAGTGGTGGACACACGCCCTAACGAGGACGCCAACGTCACTCGGCGGCGACGTAAGTGCCCGCAATGCGACAAGCGTTTCACCACCTACGAAAGGGTTGAGCTGAGGATGCCGCGTCTGGTGAAAAAGGGCGGCAGTCGCAGCGACTTCGAGCGCGACAAACTGGTGGGCAGCATGATGCTGGCGCTGCGCAAGCGCCCGGTGGCAACCGAGGCGATCGACGCCGCTGCGGACCGGATCGAGGAAAAACTGCGCTCCCTGGGGGAGCGCGAAATCCAGACCACCCGCGTCGGTGATCTGGTGATGCGCGAGCTCGCCAAGTTGGACAAGATCGCTTACATCCGTTTCGCCTCGGTATACCGCAGCTTCGAGTCGCCCGATGACTTCCGCGAAGCAGTGCAGGAAGTGAAAACCAAGAAGCGAAGGAAGTGACCGCCTCGCTGTGAACGATTTCAGCGCCTTCGATCACGCCATGATGACGCGGGCCCTGGCGCTGGCGGCGCAGGGGCTTTTCACCACTACCCCGAATCCCCGCGTCGGTTGTGTCCTCGCGCAGGGCGAAACCGTGGTCGGCGAGGGTTGGCACGCCAGCGCTGGCGGTCCGCATGCCGAGGTGATCGCCCTCGGGCAGGCCGGCGCCCGCGCCGCCGGCGCGACGCTTTATGTCAACCTTGAACCCTGCAGCCACCAGGGCCGCACGCCGCCCTGCACCGACCTGATCGTGAAGAGCAAGATCAAGCGCGTGGTGGCGGCGATGCTCGACCCTAATCCCCAGGCAGCGCACGGCGGCGCGCGACTCGCCGCCGTCGGCATCGATTTCGAGCACGGGCTGCTGGCAGACGAGGCGCAGGAGCTGAACCTCGGTTTCGTCTCGCGGATGACGCGCCAGCGTCCGTGGGTGCGCATGAAAATTGCGGCGACGTTGGACGGCCGCACTGCGCTCGGCGCGGGCAGTGGCGCGAATGCAGGCCGCAGCCAGTGGATCACCGGCGCTGAGGCGCGCCAGGACGGCCACCGTTGGCGCGCCCGCGCCTGCGCCATCCTCACCGGCATCGGCACCGTGCAGGCCGATGACCCGCGTTTCTCGGTGCGCGAAGTGGCAACGCCGCGCCAGCCGCTCAGGGTGGTGGTGGACAGCCGACTGGAGATTTCTAGCCAGGCGAGAATTCTTGCGGACGGCAATGCGCTGATTTTTACGGGCCTCGAAAACCAAAGGAAATTGGCCGCCGAAGTGATTTCACTTCCCAATAAAAGCAATAAAGTCGAACTGCCGCTGATGCTGGAAGAACTCGGGCGCCGCGGCGTCAACGAATTGCACGTCGAGGCCGGCTGGCGCCTGAACGGGTCGCTGGTGCGCGAAGGCTGCGTCGATGAATTCCTCATTTACCTCAACCCCAGCTTCCTCGGCGATGATGCGCAGGGCATGCTCGCGCTGCCTGGTATTTCTTCTCTCGATGAAAAAATAAAAATCAGGATCACCTCGCTGGATCGCATTGGCGACGACATCCGCATACTCGCCAGGCGTTGATGTTCACCGGTATCGTTCAGGCCATCGGCCGCATTGAAAAGTTGAACCCCCTGCAAGTGGCCACCGGCCGCCTGCCGCTCGCCAACGTGCGCATCGGCGATTCAATCTGCGTGCAGGGCTGCTGCCTGACGGTGGTGAAAAAGGCGAAAGGCAAGCTGTGTTTTGATGTCTCCAAGGAAACGCTGCGCGTCACCACCGGCCTCGACCGTGTGGGCGAAGTGAACCTGGAGAAAGCGCTGGGCTTTGGCGACCAGCTGGGCGGGCATCTGGTGACCGGGCACGTCGATGGCGCAGGAGTGGTTCTGAGCCATGCTGAAGGTTTTCTTCGGGTAAAGGCGCCAAAGAGTCTTGCAAAGTATGTGGCGCGCAAGGGCTCGATCTGCATCGACGGGGTGAGCCTGACGGTGAACCGGGTGAAGGGGAATACTTTCGAGGTGAACCTGATCCCGCACACCCTCAAGGCGACCACCCTGAAGCGCCTCGTGCGCGGCGCGCGGGTCAACCTCGAAGTCGACCTGCTGGCGCGCTACCTCGAACGTCTGCGCACCGCGCATAGCCGCGGGCAATGATGGCAGCAGCTATCCTGTTACATTGACTGTCCGCAGAAGGCGCAGAAGGGAAGACATGTCCACGAGAGAATTCGACGTACTGATCGTTGGCGGCGGCTTGGGGGGCATGTATGCGGTGCACCGGCTGCGCGGCATGGGCCTGAAGGTGCGCGCTTTCGAGGCCGGCAGCGGCGTCGGCGGCACCTGGTTCTGGAACCGCTATCCCGGCGCACGCTGCGATTTGGAGAGTCTGGAGTATTCCTACTCCTTCTCCGATGACTTGCAGCAAGAATGGCGCTGGCCGGAACGCTATGGCACCCAGGGCGAGATCCTGCGCTACATCGACCATGTCGCCGAGCGCTTCGACCTGCTGCGCGACATCCAGTTGAATACCCGCATCAAAGCGGCGCTGTTCGACGAGCTGAGCAACCGATGGACCCTGACAACGGAGGAAGGCGAGCAATTCTCGGCGCCGTTTTGCATCATGGCGGCGGGCAATCTTTCCACCCCGCGGGTGCCCGAGTTCAAGGGCTTGGCGAGCTTCAAGGGCAAGTGGTATCACACCGGGCTGTGGCCGCACGAGGGCGTGGATTTTTCCGGCCAGCGGGTGGCGGTGATTGGCACCGGATCGTCCGGCCTGCAGATGATCCCGCATATCGCCAAGCAGGCGCAGCATCTGCACGTGTTCCAGCGCACGGCCAATTTCAGCTTACCGGCGAAGAACGCGCCGCTCGAGCCGGAAAAGGAGCGGCAGCACAAAGCTGAATATGCGCAACGCCGGCGCGCCGCTTACGACACGCCGTTTGGCATCTCAGGCCATCCGCCGCCGACCCAATCCGCACTCGAGGTAACAGCGGAAGAACGCCAGCGTGTGTATGAGGCGAAATGGCAGGCTGGCGGCTCGATCAGCTTCCTCTATGCCTACAACGATTTGCTGGTAAACAAAGAGGCGAACGACACGGCGTCGGAGTTCGTGCGCCAGAAAATTCGCGGCATCGTCAAGGATCCGGAGGTGGCCGAAATTTTGGCGCCTAAGGACCATCCGATCGGCACCAAGCGGCTGTGCCTGGATAGCAACTATTACGAGGTCTATAACCAGCCCAACGTCACTCTGGTGAATGCGCGTCGGTCGCCGATCGTGGAGATCACACCGGAGGGCCTGCGCACTGACGAGGCGGCATATACATTCGACGCCATCGCTTTCGCCACCGGTTTCGACGCCATGACCGGCGCGTTGGCGGAGATCGACGTGCGCACCACGGCGGGCGCCAACCTGAAGGAAAAATGGAATGCTGGGCCGCGCACCTATCTCGGGCTGATGGTGGCGGGTTTCCCCAACCTGTTCGTGGTTACCGGCCCCGGCAGCCCCGGGGTGAAGAGCCAGATGATCCTGGCGGTGGAGCAACATACGGATTTCATCGCCGACTGTCTGACGCATATGCGTAGCCGCCGCCTGCAGCGCATCGAGGCGGAACCGGCGGCCGAGGATGCCTGGGTCCAACACGTCAACGCTGTGGCGGACAGTACGCTCTACCCACTGGCCAATTCCTGGTATGTCGGCGCCAACATCCCGGGCAAGCCGCGCGTGTTCATGCCCTATGTGGGTGGCGTGCACACCTACCGGCGGCGCTGCGACGAAGTAGTGGCGAACGGTTACGAGGGGTTCCGGCTGAGGGCCTGAATTCCCGAAACTCTGGTGTCGGTTCGGCCTAGTATTACTTTCGATCCCGCGCTGTCGGTCAATCAGAAGCGCGACGAGATCACGCGCGCCATCAGCGCGCATCCGGTGGTGATCGTTTGCGGCGAGACCGGTTCGGGCAAGACCACGCAGCTGCCGAAGATACTGCTCGAAATGGGGCGTGGCAGCACTGGCAGGATCGGCCACACCCAACCGCGGCGTATCGCGGCGCGCGCAGTGGCGGCGAGGATCGCCGAGGAGCTGAAGGTCGAACTCGGCGGCCTGGTCGGCTACAAGGTGCGCTTCAACGACCGGGTGCGTGCCGACACGGTCCTCAAGCTGATGACCGACGGCATCCTGCTCGCCGAGACGCAGGGCGATCCCGAACTGCGCGCCTACGACACGCTGATCATTGACGAGGCGCATGAGAGAAGCCTCAACATCGATTTTCTTCTCGGCTATCTGAAAAAGCTCCTGGCAAAAAGACCGGAGCTGAAACTGATCGTTACCTCGGCCACCATCGACGCCGAGAAATTCTCCAGGCACTTCATGCAAAAGGGGAATGCGGCGCCGGTGATCGAAGTTTCCGGGCGCCTCTACCCGGTCGAGGTTCGTTACCGTCCGGTGGCAGGCGACCAGGAGGACACCACCCGCGACGAGGAGGAGCAGGCGCTCGCCGCGGCCGTCGCTGAGCTGTGCCGCAGCGGGCAGGGCGACGTGCTGGTGTTCCTGCCCGGTGAGCGGGAAATCCGCAAGGCGGCGCAGGTGCTGGGCAAGGCGCTTGCTCACGTGGAAATACTGCCCCTGTACTCGCGCCTGTCGGTTGCCGAGCAGGATCGGGTTTTCCGACCGGGCGGCGCGCAGCGCGTGGTGCTGGCGACCAACGTTGCGGAGACCTCGCTCACGGTGCCGCGCATCCGCTACGTGGTGGATACCGGTCTGGCGCGCGTCAAGCGCTACAGCTACCGCAACAAGGTTGAGATGCTGCAGGTGGAGAACATTTCGCAGGCGGCGGCGCAACAGCGCTCCGGGCGCTGCGGGCGCGTGGCGGACGGCATCTCCGTTCGCCTGTATTCCGAAGAGGACTTCAAGGCGCGGCCGCTATTCACCGATCCCGAGCTGTTGCGCTCCTCGCTGGCGGCGGTGATCCTGCGCGCACTCAGCCTGAAGCTGGACAAGGTCGAGGATTTTCCGTTCCTCGATCCGCCGAGTCCGCGCGCCATCGCCGACGGCTATGACTTGCTGGCTGAATTGGGGGCCGTCAGCGATGACAGAGAACTGACCGACATAGGACGCGAACTGGCCCGGCTGCCGCTCGATCCACGCGTCGGCCGCATGCTGGTGGCGGCGCGCGCGGAAGCTTGCCTGGAGCAGATGCTGGTGATTGCGGCAGCACTTTCGGTGCAGGACCCGCGTGATCGGCCACTGGAGAAAGCGGCAGCGGCCGACCAGCGCCATGCGCAGTTCGCTGACCAGGGTTCGGATTTCCTTGCCTACCTCAAGCTCTGGCAGGCGTTCGGACAGGGAGCGTCGCGCAAGCAGTGCCGTGAGAACTTCCTCTCCTACGCCCGCTTGCGGGAATGGCGCGACATCCACGCCCAGCTCAGTCAGTCGGTGGAAGAACTCGAATGGCGGATGTCGAGCGTCAATGTCGAGAAGCCCGAGGGCGTGCGGGCGATCCACCGCGCCCTGCTGTGCGGACTGCTGGGCAACATCGGCATGAAAGAAGAGGCAGGACTCCCTCAGCCGCCCCGCACAGAGTCGCCCGCCAACAACTACACGGGCGCCCGAGGCATCAAGTTCTGGGTGCATCCCGGTTCGGGTACGCGCAAACCCGGTAAGTGGATCGTGGCTGCGGAACTGGTGGAGACCACGCGCCTGTTCGCGCGCAACGTGGCGAGCGTGGATCCGCGCTGGATCGAGGAACTCGGCGCGCACCTGCTCAAGCGTCACCGGGAGCGGCCGCACTGGGAGAAAGTGCGCGCGCAGGTGGTCGCCGTTGAGCGCGGCACGCTCTACGGCCTGCCGGTGTACGCCGGCAGGCGTGTGCACTACGGGCCGCTCGATCCCAAGCTGGCGCGCGAGATTTTCCTGCGTTCGGCGCTGGTGGAGGGCGAATTTGAGACACGCGCGCCGTTCTTCGCGCACAACCAGCGTTTGCTGAAGGAGATCGAACGGCTGGAACACAAGTCGCGCCGCCCGGACATCCTGGTGGACGATGAACTGATCTACGCCTTCTACGAAGCCCGCGTCGCCGAGGGCATCACCAACGGCGCCGATTTCGAAAAATGGCGCAAAGAGGCGGAGCGGGCCCAGCCCGGGCTGCTGCAGTTGCGGCGCGAGGACTTGATGCGCCACCAGGCGGCGGGTATTACCACGGAGAATTTTCCGCACCAGTTGCAAGTCGGCCCCAATCACTTCGTGCTCGAGTACCACTTCGAGCCGCGCTCGCCTAAGGACGGCGTGACGATGACGGTGCCGGTGGCGCTGCTCAACCAGGTGCCGGTGGCGCGCTGCGAATGGCTGGTGCCGGGCATGCTGAAGGAGAAAGTTCTGGGGTACTCCAAGGGCCTGCCGCAGCGCCTGCGCCACAAGCTCGGTCCGCTGGCCGAATTCGCGCAGCAGTTCACGGCCACGGTGCCGCCCTCAGACACGCCGCTGGTCTCGTCGCTGGCGCGGTACATCCGTGCGGAACTGGGCCTCGAGGTGCCGACCGATGCCTTGCGGCCGGATTCAGCGCCGCCGCACCTGCAGATGAACTTTCGCGTGCTGGATGTCGAGGGCCGGCAGCTGGCGATGGGCAGAAACGTCGCTCAATTGAAGGAAGAATTCGGTTCTCGCCTACAGGAAAGTTTTACTGAAGAAATATCCAAAGGCGAGAGCGAGCTATTCACTGCCTGGACCTTCGGCGACCTGCAGGAAATGATGGAGATACAACGCGACGGGCAGACGCTGCTCGGCTATCCGGCGCTGCAGGAAGCGGTCGGCGACGGCAATGCCGGCGTAACACTACAGGTGTTCGATTCACCAGAACGCGCGCGCGAAGTCCACCGCGCCGGCGTGTTGCGCCTGCTCTCGATCGCGTTTCGCGACCGGCTGCGCGATATCGGCAAAGCTCTCGTGCGGGACATGGCGTTGGCACCGCTGAAGGACGACATTGTCTCGGCGGCGCTGGAGCGGACATTTCTCGCCGAGTCGCTGCCGATGCGGCAGGCGGACTTCGCGCAACGACTGCTGGAAGGCCGTAACCGGCTGAATCTCATCGCACAGGAAATGCAGCGGCTGGCCGCGACTATCCTTGCCGAGCAGGCCCAGGTGGGCAAGCGTATCGCCACCATGCAAAAGGCCTATCCGCAGGTGGCCGAGGACCTCCAGCAGCACGGCGAGCGTCTGTTGCGGGCCGGTTTCCTCGCGCGCACTCCGTGGCAACGCTTGCAGCATTTTCCGCGCTATCTGCAAGCCGCCGCTCTCAGGTTGGACAAGCTGCGCGCCGACCCGCAGCGCGACGCACAGCGCGCCGCGGAACTCGCGCCGCTGCAGCAGGCCTGGCAACGTGAACGCTTATTGCGCGCCAAGCTGGGTGGCGCCGTCCGCAGCAGCGCCGAGCTGGAGCAGTTCGGCTGGCTGCTGGAGGAGTTGCGGGTCTCTTTATTCGCCCAGGAGCTGAAAACGCCGCTGCCGGTGTCAGCCAAGCGCCTGGCAAAGCTGTGGCACAGTATCCGCAAATGAACCGCGAACTGTATTGCTAGCTTCGGGTTACAACTTTTCCACGGGAAGATCCAACCCCTTGATGGCGCCCACCAGCGTTGCCAGCGCCGCGGGTCGGTGAAAGCCCCGGCGCGAGGCGAGTGCCACGCGTCGGACCGGGCAGGGACTGGAAAAATAAATCGCCTTTACCAGCGGGTTGGTGTGGCGCGGCGTGAGCGCAGTCGCGGGCAGTACACTCACGCCCAAGCCGGAGGCCACCATGCTGCGCAGTGTTTCCAGTGAATTGCCCTGGCGCCCGGCTTCGGGCGGGCGGGAAAACTCGTGGCAGGCGTCCAGCACCTGGTCGCGGAAGCAATGGCCGACCGGCATCAGCAGCAATTCGCCGGCGTCCAGTTCCTCCACCGCCAGAGATTTTCTGCGCGCGAGTGGGTGTTTTGCGGGCGCCACGACGCGGAATCTCTCCTCGTACAAGGGCGCGGTTTCGATCCCTGGGCCTTCGTAGGGCAGCGCCAGGATCACCGCCTCCAGCTCGCCCGCCCTGAGCATCCGGTCGAGGGTTGCGGTGGTGTTTTCTTCCACATCCAGGGGCATTTCCGGCGCGCAGCGGCGCAGCGCCCCGACCAGGTCCGGCAGCAGATAAGGGGCGATGGTGTGGATGATGCCCAAGCGCAGTACGCCCTTGAGCGGGTCCCGTCCCTGGCGTGCCACCGTTTTGACCCGTTCGGCTTCCTCCAGCGCGCGCCGCGCCTGCGCCACGATCTGTTCGCCCGTCTCGGTGAGGAACACGCCGCGCTTGCCGCGCTCGAACAGTTGCACGCCCAACTCTTCCTCGAGGTTTTTGACGGCGGCTGACAGGCTGGGCTGGCTGACGAAGCAGCGCTCGGCGGCTTGGCCAAAGTGGCGCGTTTCCGCCACCGCCACCACGTATTTAAGTTCAGTCAGTGTCATCGGACGCAGAACACGCGGGCGTCCAGGATCACGCTCGCGTCCAGGATCACGCGCGCGTGATGGTGGTGGTGGTCGGGTGGCCGCTAAAACTGGTGCGCATCATGGCGAGCAGCCTGCGTGCGTAGTCGGACTTTCCCTGGCTGGAGAAGCGCGCCATCAGCGCCATGGTGATCACCGGCGTGGGCACGCCCAGCGCCACGGACTCTTGCACTGTCCAGCGGCCCTCCCCGGAGTCGGCGACTGCCGGCGCTACGCGTTCGAGCGCGTCGTCCTCTTGCAGAATCTCGGCGCAAAGGTCGAGCAGCCGGGAGCGTACCGCGCTGCCGTGGCGCCAGGTCTCGGCCAACTGTCCGAGGTCGAATTCCAGATCCTTGCGCGCCGTAAGCAGAGCGAAACCCTCGGCGAGCGCTTGCATCATGCCGTACTGGATGCCGTTGTGGATCATTTTCGCGAAATGTCCGGCCCCGCTCGGCCCACAATGCAGCCAGCCGGTGTCCGGCGCGGGCGCGAGGATGCGGACGTAGGGCTCGAAGAGCTCGATGGATTTGGGGGTGCCACCCAGCATCAGGCAATAGCCGTTGGCCAGGCCGTGGATGCCGCCTGAAACGCCGGCGTCGATGTAGCGCAGGCCGCGCTGCGAGAGTTTCAGCGCGCGCGCCATGCTGTCCTTGTAGTAGGCGTTGCCGCCGTCCACCAAGGTGTCGCCGGCCGAAAGCATCGGCAGGAGCTCGGCCAGGGTGTCCTCGGTAGCAGCACCCGCTGGCAGGATCGCCAAAATCACGTGTTCGCCAGCAAGCTGTGTGGCGAGCGCCGCGAGGCTTTCAACGCAGACGACGTTTTTCTCGTTCCCCAGTGCGTCGCGCGCCGCTTTGTCGCTGTCGAAAGCGATCACCTGCGTTTGGCCGCGCGCCAGCCGCCGCGCCATGTTGGCGCCCATCCTGCCCAGGCCGACGACTCCGATTTCCATGCGAACCCCCGTTTCCCCATTCTATAATTGCATCGGAGAAGAGGAGGATCACAATGAAGCGTTTTCTAGCGTGTGTTGCCACTGCGGCCGCCGCATGCCTGTTCGCGGCGCCGTCGTTCGC
>SHXK01000085.1 GCA_009693335.1 Betaproteobacteria bacterium
ACTACGGCTACATCCTGGAAAATGGCCGGGTGGTCATGGATGGCGAGGGCAAATCGCTCGCGCAGAACGAGGATGTGAAGGAGTTCTACCTCGGTTTTTCCTCCGGCGACCGCAAAAGTTTCCGCGATGTGAAATCGTACCGGCGGCGCAAGCGTTGGCTCTGAAGAAGAGCGTGACCGACCATCTCGACCGCCTTGAGACCCGCTCGCCCAAACAACGGGAAGCGGCGTTGCTGGTGGCCCTTGCCAAGCAGATCGCGCACGCCAAGCGCCGCGCGCCGGGGTTCGCACGCATCCTGGCAGACATAGCCCCGGCGAAGATCCGCACCCGCAAGGCGCTGGCGACGCTGCCGGTGACGCGCAAATCGGATCTTGCGGAGTTGCAGGCGCGGGAGCGTCCGCTGGGCGGGTTGAACGCGACGCCGGTGGCCAAGCTGGCAAAGATCTTCATGTCGCCCGGGCCGATCTACGAGCCCGAGGGTCGGACCAGAAACTGGTGGCGCACCGCGCGGGCTCTTTACGCGGGCGGCTTTCGCGCCGGCGACTTGGTCGTGAACACCTTCGCTTATCACTACACGCCGGCGGGCTCGATGCTAGAAACGGGCGCCCTGGCGATCGGCTGCACTGTGGTGCCGGCCGGCGTTGGCCAAACCGAATTGCAGATCGCCGCGATCCGCGATCTTAAAATCAACGCCTACATCGGCACCCCCTCCTTCCTGAAACTGATCGTGGAGAAAGCGGACGAGATGAAGTGTGATATTTCGTCCCTGAGCAAGGCCCACGTCGGCGCCGAATATCTGCCCCCGGCGCTGCGGCAGACGATGCTCGAGCGCGGCATACGGTTGACGCAGAGCTACGGCTCGGCCGACCTGGGCTCGATCGCCTACGAATCCCTGGCGGCGGATGGCTCGGCCAACCCGGGCATGATCCTGGATGAAGGACTGCTGCTCGAGATTGTACGACCGGGGACCGGCGACCCGCTGTCCGTCGGAGAGGTCGGTGAAGTGGTGATTACCAGTTTCAACCGTGATTACCCGCTGATCCGTTTCGGCACCGGCGACCTGTCCGCGGTGTTGCCCGGCACCAGCCCCTGTGGGCGGACCAACACACGCATTCGCGGCTGGCTGGGGCGCGCCGACCAGAGCACCAAGGTGCGCGCGATGTTCGTCACGCCCAAGCAGGTGAACGAAATCGTGCGCCGGCACCCGCAGATCCTCAAGGCCCGCTTGGTGGTCGAGGGTGAAACCAGTAATGACCGCATGACCCTGAAATGCGAAACCAGAGCCCGTCCCGCGGGCCTGGGCGAGGCGATCGCCGTGTCTATCCGCGAATTGACCAAGCTGCGCGGCGAGGTGGTGCTGGTGGAACCCGGCGCTTTGCCTAACGATGGCAAGGTGATCGAAGACCTGAGGAAATACATCTAGTTGCCCTTGCGGGTGGCGCCTTCGGGTAGACCGTCCAGCCGTCGCATCTCCTCGTTGTGTACCACCGATGGGTCTGCAACGAAGGCGCCCAGGAAGTCCACTGAGTCAGCGCCCCAGAATAGTTCGCCGTCAAGCTCGAAGGTCGGCACGCCGAACACCCCGCGTCGCGCAGCGTCTTGGGTGTTGTTTCGCAGGATGGTTTTGATTTCCGAGTTTTCCAGTTTTTCCCGATCAACCCCAAGTTCTTGCGCAAGCGCGGCAAAACGCCCCTGATCTGACGCGTCGCCACCGGTGGTCCAGATCGAATCGAAAATTTTCCGCACGGCTTCCGGCTTCGAGCCGCAGGCAATGGCGAGGCGCAGGTGGTGCAGCGGGTTGAACGGGTGCGTGGCAGGGTAGCTGAACGGCAGGCCGAGTCTGATCGCGGTCCAGTGACTCCAGCGGTAGGTGTAGCGGCGCTTCGGTTGCAGTTCTGCCGGGCCTTTCTGCCCCCAGTGATTGAGCAGGCCCGCGAACAGCACCGGGCGGTACTCGATCAAGAGATCGGCGGGCAGCTCCTTTAGCCGGTGCAGGCAAATGTAGGCGAAAGGCGAGACGAAATCGAAATACCAGAGAGCGGTGCGCATGGCGTGCTATTTACTTTGGGCAAGGGGCGGCGCGGTGAATTCGGCGACCGCGGCGCGCCGTGCGAGGAGTTGCACTATGACGCGTGCGCGTCCGGCGTCGGTCATGTCGCCCCAGCAGGCGATTTCATCCAGCGTGCGGGCGCAGCCTGTGCAGTAGCGCTGCTTGGCGTCCATCACGCAAACCTTGACGCAGGGCGATGCAATCAAGCCAATTTCGCTTTATTCGCCGCAAGGGCGCGCCCGGCTTTTGATCCCGGATTTCTTTTCAAGATGGCAGAAATCCAGATGCCGATCTCGACCACCTTGTCCAGATCGATGCCGGTCTCGATGCCCAGGCCGTGCAGCAGGTACAGCACATCTTCGGTGGCGACATTGCCCGAGGCGCCGGCGGCGTAAGGGCAGCCGCCCAGACCCGATACCGAGGAATCGAAGGTCGCAATGCCGAGTTCCATGGAGGCGTAGAGGTTGGCGAGCGCCTGGCCATAAGTGTCGTGATAGTGTCCGGCCAGATGTTGGATGGGCACCCGCTGCGCGCAGGCCTCAAGCATGGCCTGGGTCTTCCTCGGCGTGCCGACGCCGATGGTGTCGCCAAGCGACACTTCATAGCAGCCCATGTCGTAGAGCGCGCTAGCGACTTGCGCCACCTGTTGCGGCTTCACCTCGCCTTCGTAGGGACAGCCGAGGGCGCAGGAGACATAGCCCCTGACTTTGATTTTTTCTTTCAAGGCTCTTTCAACGACAGGCCGGAAGCGATCCAGGGATTCCGCGATCGAGCAGTTGATGTTCTTCTGAGAGAATGCTTCCGAGGCCGCGCCGAAGACCGCCACTTCCATGGCGTCCGCGGCGTGCGCCGCTTCAAAGCCCTTCAGGTTAGGCGTCAGCACCGGGTAGGAGACGCCGGGCTTTCTGCGGATGCGCGCCAGCACTTCGCTGTGGTCGGCCATCTGCGGAATCCACTTGGGCGACACGAAAGCGGTGGCTTCGACTGCGCACAAGCCCGCGTCAGCCAGACGCTCGATCAGCTCCAGTTTTACCTCGGTCGGTACTGCGGTTTTTTCGTTTTGCAGCCCGTCGCGCGGGCCGACTTCGACGATGCGCACACGCTTCGGCAATTCCGTGCCCAGCGTCATGCGTCCTCCAGTCTGAGGAGCTCGGCGCCCTCGGCGACCTGTTCGCCGACCTTGAAGTGGATCTCGGCGACGCGCCCAGCGTGCGGTGCGGCAATGGTGTGCTCCATCTTCATCGCTTCCAGGATCACCAGCGGCGCTCCTTTGCTCACCACAGCGCCGAGTTGCACCAGCACCTGCAACACTTTCCCTGGCATCGGCGCGGCGAGCGATCCGGCGACTACCTCGGGGTCGGGCGAGGCCTGCACGCTGTGCAGCTTGAGCACGCGGTGTGCGCCATCCCGGAACAGGTGCCAGTCGGCGCCGTCGCGCACCGCGCAGGCGCGAAACGACACATCGCCCAAGGTCACCCTCAGCACGCCAGCCTCTTCGCCCCCGGCGAGCCTGTACTCGCGGTCGTCCAGCGAGAGGCGGTATCCATCGGGCATGAAATGGATCTGAACCTTGTGGATTTTTTCGCCGTCGGCAAAGGTCAACGCATGGTGCGAGCCCAGATTCAGCCGCCAGCCATCGACGATGTGCCAAGGCGAATGGGGGTCTCCAGAGGTCCTTGCGGTGGCTGCGGCCTGCGCTTGCTCGGCCAGCAGCTCCGCGAAGGCCGCTGCAGCGAGCTCCTCGTCGCTCGCTCCGGCATCCGCCGGAAATAGTTCGGCGTGTGAGCGCTCGATGAGGCCGGTATCCAAATCTGCGGACGAGAACGCACTGCTAGCGATGGTGCGCGCGAGGAATTCCACGTTGGTGGAGACGCCGATGATTTCGTATTCAGCCAGCGCCCTGCGCATGCGACCCAGCGCGATCGCCCGATCTTCGCCCCAGACCACCAGTTTGGCGATCATCGGGTCGTAGTGCGGTGAGATGGTGTCGCCCTGGCGCACGCCGGAATCCACACGCACCGGGCTGCGCAAAGTGGGCGTCGAAACCTTGAATTCGATGCCCTCCGGCGCACGCAGGTGGCGCAGCGTTCCGGTGGAAGGCAGGAAGCCCTTGGCCGGATTCTCGGCGTAGATGCGCGCTTCGATCGCATGCCCACGAAACGCGAGCTGCGCCTGCTTCAAGGGCAAGGGTTGGCCGGCGGCAACCGCCAGTTGCCACTGCACCAGATCGAGGCCGGTGATCATCTCGGTCACCGGGTGCTCGACCTGCAGCCGGGTGTTCATCTCCATGAAATAGAACCTGCCATCCTGCGCGACGATGAACTCCACCGTGCCGGCGCCGGTGTACTGGATGGATTTCGCGGCGGCGACCGCGGCTAGCCCCATCTCCCGGCGGCGCTGGTCGCTCAGTCCGGGCGCGGGTGCTTCCTCCAGCACTTTCTGGTGGCGGCGTTGTACCGAGCAGTCGCGCTCTAAGAGATAGACGACATCGCCTTGGGTGTCGCCGAATACCTGGACTTCGATGTGGCGCGGGCGCAGGAGATACTTCTCGATCAACACCCGATCATCGCCGAAAGACGACTTCGCTTCGCGCTGTGCCGATGCCAGCGCGTTGGCGAAATCCTTCGCCTCCTCGACGATACGCATGCCTTTGCCGCCGCCGCCAGCCGCGGCTTTGATCAGTACCGGGTAGCCGGTCTGGTCGGCTTCCTTTTGCAAAAAAGCGAGGTCCTGATTCTCGCCGTGGTAACCGGGTAGCAGCGGCACACCAGCTTTTTCCATCAGGCGCTTGGCGGCGGACTTGTCGCCCATCGCGGCGATCGCCTCAGGTGTCGGACCGATAAAGACCATGCCTGCTTTGGCGCAGGCCGCGGCGAAATCCGCGTTCTCGGACAGAAAACCGTAGCCGGGATGGATCGCTTCGGCGCCGGTGGCGCGCGCGGCGGCAAGGATCGCCTCGGTGTTCAGGTAGCTGTCTCGCGCGGGCGGTGGACCGATGCGCCGCGCTTGGTCAGCCAGGGCGACATGGCGCGCAGCGTGGTCCGCGTCGGAGTACACCGCCACCGTGCGCAGGCCCATCGCGCGCGCGGTCGTGATTACCCGGCAGGCGATTTCGCCGCGGTTGGCAATGAGGATCTTGCGGAACATGCTAGGCCTTGTGCGCCCAGTTTGGCTGGCGCTTGTCCAGGAACGAGGCGATGCCTTCCTGGCCCTCCGCGGAGACCCGGATTTCAGCGATTCGCTGAGCGGTATCGGCGATCACATCGTCTGCTGGGCCAGCGGCAACTGTGTGGATCAACTCTTTGATCTTCGCCTGTGCTTTGGGTCCGCCCTGCGTCAGCTGTTGCAGGATTTCCTCGACTTGAGCGTCCAGTGTTTCGAGCGTCGAAACTGCGCTGAGCAGACCGAGCCGATGGGCTTCGCTCGCACCGAAGCGCTCAGCGGTAAGGAAATAGCGTCTGGCCGCCCTGGCGCCCATCGCGCGCACCACGTAGGGACTGATGGTGGCCGGAGAAAGTCCGAGCTTTACTTCGGTGAGACAGAACTCCGCCTGATGCGAGCCAATGGCGATGTCGCAGGCGGCGACCAGGCCAACACCCCCGGCGTAGGCCGGCCCATGCACGCGCGCGACAGTCGGCTTGGACATCCGGTCGAGTGTTTTCAGCATTTCGGCGAGCGCCTGGGCGTCGGCCAGATTCTGCTGGTAGCCGTAAGCGGCCATGCGCTTCATCCAGTTCAGATCAGCGCCGGCGCAAAACGCCGAGCCCGCGCCGGCCAGCACCACGACGCGAACCGCGTCATCTTTTTCCAGTGCCAAAAACGTTTCGGTCAAATTCGCAATCAAAACATCGTCGAAAGCGTTGCGTACCTCGGGACGGTTGAGCGTCACGGTTGCGACCAGGCGGCGTTTTTCTATGATCAGTTTGTCGGCCATGGGGCTTACATTCTGAAGATGCCGAATTTCGTTTCTTCCACCGGCGCATTGAGCGAGGCCGAGATGGCGAGGCCGAAGAGGCGTCGCATGTCGGCGGGATCCACCACGCCGTCGTCCCACAGCCGCGCGCTGGCGTAGTAGGGGTGCCCCTGGTGTTCGTATTGATCGAGGATCGGCTGCTTGAATTTCGCCTCATCCTCCTTCGACCAGACATCGCCCTTAGCCTCGATGCCATCCCGGCGCACGGTCGCCAGCACGCTGGCGGCTTGCTCTCCACCCAGCACCGAGATGCGTGCGTTTGGCCACATCCAGAGAAAGCGCGGCGAGTAGGCACGCCCGCACATGCCGTAATTGCCGGCGCCGTAGGAGCCGCCGATGATGGCGGTGAATTTCGGCACTTTGGCGGTGGCCACCGCAGTCACCATTTTCGCGCCATCCTTGGCGATGCCGCCGGCTTCGTACTTTCGGCCGACCATGTAGCCGGTGATGTTCTGCAGGAACAGTAGCGGAATGCCACGCTGGCAGGCGAGTTCGATGAAATGCGTCGCTTTAAGCGAGGACTCGGAGAACAGCACGCCGTTGTTGGCAAGGATCGCCACCGGGTAACCGTGCAGGTGCGCGAATCCGGTCACCAGCGTGCTGCCGTAGTTGGTCTTGAATTCATCCAGCTCCGAGCCATCGACCATACGGGCGATGATCTCGCGCACTTCGTAGGGCTTGCGCGCCTCGACCGGAATGACGCCGTAGATCTCCTCGGCGGGATACAGGGGATCGCGCGGTTCTCTGACGGCGAGAGAAATCTTTTTCTGAAAATTCAAGTTCGCAACAATCCCGCGCAGGATCGATAGCGCATGCGCATCGTTGAGCGCGTAGTGGTCGGCGACGCCCGAGATGCGCGTATGCACTTCAGCACCGCCCAATTCCTCGGCGCTGACGATTTCTCCGGTGGCTGCTTTGACGATCGGCGGGCCGCCAAGGAAGATGGTGCCCTGGCCCTTGACGATGATCGATTCGTCCGACATCGCCGGCACGTAAGCGCCCCCCGCGGTGCAAGAGCCCATCACGCAGGCAAGCTGTGGAATTCCAGCCGCTGAAAGATTGGCCTGGTTGTAGAAAATGCGGCCGAAGTGCTCGCGGTCGGGAAACACCTGGTCCTGGTTCGGCAGGTTGGCGCCGCCGGAATCCACCAGGTAAACGCAGGGCAGCCGGTTCTGCGCCGCGATTTCCTGCATGCGCAGGTGCTTTTTTACCGTCATGGGGAAGTAGGTGCCGCCCTTCACCGTGGCATCGTTGGCCACGATCGCGCATTCGCGTCCGGCAATGCGGCCGATGCCAGTGATGATTCCGGCGCCGGGGGCTTGGTCGCTATACATGCCGTAGGCCGCCAGCTGGCCCACTTCCAGGAACGGCGAACCGGGATCGAGCAGGGTGCGCACGCGTTCGCGCGGCAGCAGCTTGCCGCGCGCGACGTGTCGCTTGCGCGAGGTCTCGTCGCCGCCGAGGGTGACGCGCTCGACCTTCTCGCGCAGGTCGGCGACCAGCGCTTGCATGCGCGCGGCGTTGGCAAGGAATTCCGCAGAGCGCGGTTTGAGCTGGCTTTTGATGATGGCCATCAGCAGGGGCTCATTAGATCAAATGCGCACGTAAGTTACGCTGTGGTGCGTGAAGATCTTGCCGCGGCGGTCGTGGCACTCAGCGATGCCGTAGATGAGGCGCTTGCCCAGCTTGAGGATGCGGGCGCTGCAGTACACGGTTTCACGGCGAGCGGCGTTCAGGAACGCAGTGTTCAGTTCGGAGGTCACGGCATCATGCTCGATGCCGATGTGGCGTTTGATCGCCAGCCACATGACGCAATCGGCCGCTGCCATGAAGGCCGGCCCATTCACGGTGCCGCCTGGCCGCTCCAGTGTGCGGCGAAAAGGCATCGCGATGGTGCACTCCTTATCGGTCACGGCGACCAGCTTGAACCGGTAGCCACCGATAAAACGAGCGCGGTCCAGCAGCTGTTGCAATGCGGCCTTGCCTGGTTTGCGTACGCTCATGCGAGTTCGATGGTGGGGTTCACGAAGCCATCTCCAGTGCGAGGGCGGTCGCCTCGCCGCCACCGATGCACAGCGACGCTACACCACGTTTGCCGCCGTACTTGCGCAGCGCGCCGATGAGGGTGACCAGGATGCGCGCGCCCGAGGCGCCGATCGGATGGCCTAGCGCGCAGGCGCCGCCGTGCACGTTGACCTTGGCATGGGGCAGCTGGTGCTCTTGCATCGCCGCCATGGTCACCACCGCGAAGGCTTCGTTGATTTCGTACAGGTCGACCGTGTTGGCGCTCCAGCCAGTGCGCTCGAAGAGTTTGCGGATCGCCGCTACTGGGGCCGTAGTGAACAATTCGGGCGCCTGGGCATGCGTGGCATGACCGATGATGGTGGCGATAGGCGCCAAGCCACGCTGTTGGGCGGTGGAGCGGCGCATCAGCACCAGCGCCGCCGCGCCGTCGGAGATGGAGGAAGAGTTCGCCGCAGTGACGGTTCCGTCCTTGCGGAATGCGGGCTTGAGGGTTGGGATCTTGTCGAAATTGGCCTTGAAGGGCTGCTCGTCCCGGTCGATGAATTTCTGCTCCTTGCCGGACTTGATGGCGAGCGGCGTGATCTCCCAGGCGAACCCGCCTTCAAGGTTGGCTTTTTGGGCTCTTTTTAACGAAGCCATGGCAAATTCATCTTGTGCTTCGCGGGAAAATCCGAAGCTGCTGGCGCATTCCTCGGCAAAGCTGCCCATCAGGCGGCCAGCGCCTTTTTCATCTTTCAGGTAGGCGTCCTCCAGGCCGTCGTAGAACATATGGTCGATCACCAGGCCGTGGCCCATGCGCAGTCCGGCGCGCGCTTTTGGCAGCAGGTAGGGCGCATTGCTCATCGACTCCATGCCGCCGGCGACCACGATGTCGACGGCGCCGGCGCTCAATGCATCGTGGGCCAGCATCGCCGTTTTCATGCCAGAGCCGCACATCTTGTTCACCGTGGTGCAAGCGGTGGAGAGCGCCAGCCCAGCGCCCAGCGCGGCCTGGCGCGCCGGCGCCTGGCCCTGACCCGCGGGCAGCACGCAGCCCATGAGGACTTCCTGGACTTCATCGGCTTGCAACTTCGCGCGCTCCACCGCGGCGCGGATCGCGGCGGCGCCCAGTTCCGGTGCGCTGTAGCCCTTCAGCTCACCCTGGAAAGCGCCCATAGCGGTGCGGGCGGCGGCGACGATGACGATAGGATCAGGCTTCATGCATCATTCCTTTCAGCTTCTGGATCGAGGTGACGGTTTCTGCCTCTAGCCTTGCAATCAGTCCGGCAGCTGGCAGGGCGCGCGAGAGCGGCGCAGCCTGGCCGGCCCAGAGGGCGATGAAGTCGGGCTTGCCAGCGGTGGCTGACGCCTGGCGCAGCTTGCTGTTGACCTTGTTCTGCGCCGGGAACACGAGCTGCGGCGCGTTCTTCGCCGCCATTTCCATGATGAAGCGGTTGGCGAGGCCGCGCGCTGGCTTGCCCGAGAATTTCTCGGTGATGCGCGTGTCGTCCTCGCGCGCGGCGAGCAGCGCATCTTTGTGCACCTGCGGCGCGCCGCTCTC
>SHXK01000086.1 GCA_009693335.1 Betaproteobacteria bacterium
TCGGTGAGCGAGGTCTTGTCCGCGGGAACGGGGCCAAGGTAGGAGTCGGTCGGTGTGGTCATGGTGGGTAGCCTCAAGTAAAAAAAACCGCCAGGCATTCCTGCTCTGGCGGTTTGTCGGCGTCGCGGGTTGCGCGGCTAGCCGTTGCCCTCCGCCAGAGGGCGTGGGTAAGTAAAAAAATAGCCGAAAAACCAGAGCGTCATAGCGCCATTCAAGCACGAACTCCCCGGAATTGGCAAATGCTACGGTTGCTACGGTTTTCCCAGGTTTGGCCGATGACCAGAACATAAGGAGTTCGCAATGGCGACTACTGCATCGCTTCCTGTCCCCTCGGCGCCGATCCCGGTCGCAGGATTCAAGAACGTCTACGAAGTTGCGGCCGTGGAAAAAGCGCTGCACGAGCTGCCGCAATCCGCCAACGAGACTTTGCGGGCCCTGTACGAGAAGATGCTGCGCGTTGGCGGCCAGCGCTTCGCGGTCAAGCCCTCCGGGCTGCCGCAAATGCAGGCGCTGTTCGAGGAGTTGCCCAATTTTGGCGAAGTTCTGGAGCACATCCGCCGCCAGCTCGCGCTGTGCATCGACTCGAACGACGACGTGGAACTGCCGCCGATCCTGCTGCTCGGCAGCGCCGGCATCGGCAAGACGCACTTCGCGCGGCGCATCTCCCAACTGCTCGGCACCGGCTATGGCTTCGTGCCCATGAGCTCGCTCACGGCAGGCTGGGTGCTGTCGGGCGCCTCCTCGCAATGGAAGAACGCCAAGCCAGGCAAGGTATTCGATACTTTCCTCAACGGCGACTACGCCAACCCGGTGATGGTGGTGGACGAGTTGGACAAAGCGAGTGCCGACGGTCAGTACGACCCGCTCGGCCCGCTCTACGAACTACTTGAGACGCAGACCGCGATGCACTTCACGGACGAATTCGCCGAAATCCCGATCAACGCCTCCGGCGCGGTGTGGTTTGCGACCGCTAACGACGCCTCGCGCATCCCCGAGCCGCTGCTCAACCGCATGAACGTCTACGAAATCGAGCCACCCGACACGGAAGGTTCGATACGCATCGCCCAGTCCCTGTACCGCGAAATCCGTGAGTCGCACGACTGGGGCCGGCACTTTCCCGAAGCACCCTCAGACAGCGTGGTGGAAAAACTCGCGCTGCTCACGCCGCGCGAAATGCGGCGCGTCGTGCAAGCGGCCTTCGGCAACGCCAAAATTTCGGGGCACGACCAGTTGCAGCCCGAAGACGTGGACCTTCAGCGCGGCGGCCGCAAATCGAGGATCGGTTTCTAACCCTGCTGCCAGTCCTTAAAGCCGCTGCTCAACCCAGCCCTCGACCGATTGCAGCGCCGAGGCCAGCTTCGAGGGCTCGGTGCCGCCCGCCTGCGCCATGTCCGGGCGGCCACCACCTTTGCCGCCGACTTGCTGAGCGACGAAGTTCACCAGTTCTCCTGCCTTGACCCTGCCCGTGAGATCGGCCGTGACGCCAGCAATCAGCGACACCTTGCCGTCGCTGACGGTGCCCAGGACGATGGCAGCGCTCTTCAGTTTTTCCTTCAACTTGTCCGTGGTCTCGCGCAGCGTCTTCACGTCCGCACCGTCCAGCAAGGCCGCGAGTACTTTGATGCCCTTTACCTCCACGGCCTGCCCCGCAAGATCCTCTCCCTGGCTGGAGGCAATCCTGGATTTGAGGCGCGCCAGTTCTTTCTCGAGAGATTTTTTTTCCTCAAAGAGGCTATTGACCGCTTTTTCGACCATCCCGCCGCCAGGCTGAGCCCGCAGATGCCTGGCGACCTCGTAGAACTCTTGCAGCTGCTTGTTGATCATGGCAAGCGCGCTGGCGCCCGTGGTCGCTTCGGCACGGCGTATGCCCGCAGCCACCCCGCCTTCCGAGTAGAGCTTGAACACACCGATATCTCCAGTGCGCTCCACATGCGTGCCGCCACAAAATTCGCGCGAAGAGCCTATCTCGAGAACTCGGACCTCAGCGCCGTATTTTTCGCCAAACAACATCATGGCGCCCGAGTTCTGCGCCTCTGCGATCGGCATCACCTGCGCCCGCGTGGCGGTGTTGCGCAGGATCTCGGCGTTCACCAGGGACTCTACCTGGCGGATTTCCTGTTCGGTCATCGGCTTGTCGTGGGCGAAATCGAAGCGCGTCTTATCCGCGTCCACCAACGAGCCTTTTTGCTGCACGTGCGGGCCGAGCACCTCGCGCAGCGCTTGGTGCATGAGGTGCGTGACCGAGTGGTTGCGCATGGTACTGCCGCGCAGCGCCGTGTCCACGCGCGCCTCGACCTTGTCACCCACCTTGAGCACACCGGTCCTCAGCGTGCCGTGGTGGCCGAATACCTCGGGCTGGATCTTTTGTGTGTCGGCGACCGAAAATGTGCCAGCGGATCCCACCAGCTCGCCCTGGTCGCCTACCTGGCCGCCCGACTCCGCGTAGAACGGCGTCTGGTCGAGCACCACCACCCCGGCCTCGCCCGCACTGAGTTGCCCAGCCGGTGAACCCTCGCGGTACAGCGCGATCACATTCGCCGACAGGCTGAGGGTGTCGTAGCCGCGGAACTCGGTCTTGCGGCCCACGTAGTCGAGCCCGGCGCTGGCAGTGAATTTGCTCGCCGCACGCGCGCGTTCGCGCTGCTGGCCCATCGCGGCTTCGAATCCCGCCAGGTCCAGGCTCACGCCGCGCTCGCGGCAGATGTCGGCAGTCAGGTCCACCGGGAAACCGAAAGTGTCGTAGAGCTTGAAGATGATCTCGCCCTCGAGCAACTTCTCACCCGAGGCGAGCGCGCCTTCCAGCAAGCCCATGCCGTGCTCCAGCGTTTCCGCGAAACGCTCCTCCTCCTGCTGCAGGACCGCGGATACTCTTTGCGCCGCGCTTCTGAGCTCGGGATAAGCGTCGCCCATCGTCTGGTCCAGGTCCGCAACCAGGCGATGGAAGAACGGCTGCTTCTGGCCGAGCTTGTAGCCGTGACGGATGGCGCGGCGGATGATCCGGCGCAGCACATAGCCACGCCCCTCGTTGCCGGGGATCACCCCGTCAACGATGAGGAAGCTGCACGCCCGAATGTGATCGGCGATCACGTTGAGCGACGGATTTTTCAGTTCATTCTGCTTGGTTGCCCGCGCTGCAGCTTTGATCAGGTCCTGGAACAGATCGATTTCATAGTTCGAGTGCATCTGCTGCAGCACTGCGGCGATGCGCTCCAGACCCATGCCGGTGTCCACGCAGGGCTTGGGCAAGGGATGCATCACATACTGGTCGCCGTTTTTTTCCCTCTGATACTGCATGAAGACCAGGTTCCAGATCTCGATATAACGATCGCCGTCGGCGTCCGGCGAACCCGGCGGGCCGCCGGGTATCCCGGGTCCATGGTCGTAGAAAATCTCGCTGCAGGGGCCGCAGGGGCCGGTATCGGCCATCTGCCAGAAGTTGTCGGACTGGAATTTCGCGCCGCCGGGCTTGTCGCCGATGCGCACCACCCGCTCCGGCGGCACGCCAATGACCTTGGTCCACAGGTCGTAGGCCTCGTCGTCGGTCTCGTACACCGTGGTCCAGAGCTTCTCCGGCGGCAGGCCGTACACCTTGGTGAGCAGTTCCCAGGCGAACTGGATCGCCTCTTTCTTGAAGTAATCGCCGAAGCTGAAATTGCCCAGCATCTCGAAAAAGGTATGGTGGCGCGCGGTGTAGCCGACGTTTTCCAGGTCGTTGTGCTTGCCACCGGCGCGCACGCAACGCTGCGAGGTCGTGGCACGCAGGCTGGCGCGCTGCTCCTTGCCAAGAAAGCTGTCCTTGAACTGGACCATGCCCGAATTGACGAACAGCAACGTCGGGTCATTAGACGGCACCAGCGAACTCGAGGCGACGACGGCATGGCCCCGGGACTTGAAGTACTCGAGGAAGCTGGCGCGGATTTCGGCGGATTTCATAGACCCGCCATTCTAAAGGACCTTGGGCGGGGTACCGTTCACTAGACAGCCCGGGGATATAGGCTCAATCCGGGTCTGACGATGACAAAAGGGAACGAATAATGTCGAAGGAAAATCCGCGGCTCTGGAGGAAGCGCATGCGCTTGGCGCGTTCTTCGCGTGATGCCGCCGGCACGTGGTATTTGCGGGTCAGGATAGCTCGCGCCCGCTCCAAATCGCCTGCGGATGAAATGCGCTCGATAAGTTGCCCATCGACGCCTTTGGCTTTCAGGTCCTGGCGGATGCGTGCCGCGCCGTACTTGCGCGCCATCGAATGCGCGCGCTCGGCTGCGTAGCGCTCGTCCGACAACTGTTTGCGTTCTTCCAGATCCAGCAAAAGAACTGCCAGCGCTTCAACAGATTCCGCGTGCCGAGAAAGTTTACGTCCGAGTTCCGCACGTGAGTGCTCCCGGCGCGCGAGCAGCCGTAATGCCCGCGCGTGGAGCTCTACCGGGGAATCAGGTTCGTCTTTCACGTGCAGGAATTAACCCCGCTTGCGCGTCGGCAGTTTCTCGACTTTGTTGTCGCTATCAACTGCTTCGGCCACGGCCACCGCGACCGGCTTGAGCACCCCCGCCTTTTCGCGGATTTTGGTCTCGATTTCACGCGCCATCGCCTGGTTTTCCTTGAGGAACTCGCGGCAGTTGTCCTTGCCCTGGCCGAGCCGATCGCCGTTGTAGATGTACCAGGCGCCCGATTTCTCGACCACGCCGTGGTGGACGCCGAGTTCCAGGATCTCGCCCTCGCGGGAAATGCCTTCGCCGTACATGATGTCGAATTCAGCGTTGCGGAAAGGCGGCGCGACCTTGTTCTTCACCACCTTGACGCGCGTTTCCGACCCCACCACTTCATCGCCCTTCTTGATGGCGCCGATGCGGCGGATGTCCATGCGCACCGAGGCATAGAACTTGAGCGCGTTGCCGCCGGTGGTGGTCTCGGGATTGCCGAACATGACGCCAATCTTCATGCGGATCTGGTTGATGAAAATGACCAGCGTATTGGTGCGCTTGATGTTGGAGGTGAGCTTGCGCAGCGCCTGGCTCATGAGGCGCGCTTGCAAGCCCATCTGCGGCTCGCCCATCTCGCCCTCGATCTCGGCCTTGGGGGTGAGCGCAGCCACCGAATCCACCACGATCACGTCGACCGCGCCGGAGCGTACCAGCATGTCGGCGATCTCCAGCGCCTGCTCGCCGGTATCGGGCTGGGAAATCAGCAGGTCGGGAGTTTTGACGCCGAGCTTGCCGGCATAGCTGATATCGAGCGCGTTTTCAGCGTCGATGAAAGCGGCGGTGCCGCCCAACTTCTGCACCTCGGCGATTACTTGCAAGGTCAGCGTGGTTTTGCCCGAGGACTCCGGGCCGTAGATCTCGACCACCCGGCCGCGTGGCAGACCGCCAACGCCGAGGGCGATATCGAGCCCCAGCGAGCCCGTCGAAACCACATCGATGCCTTTTACCGCTTCGGCGTCCATTTTCATGATGGAGCCCTTGCCATACTGCTTCTCGATCTGCGCTAGCGCTGCTTCCAGCGCCTTTTGCCTGTTGTCGTCCACTCTGTACCTCTTCTGATGGCTGTCGACATCTGCGGCGGGCTCAGTGGCTGACTGAACCGGGTCGACACCGGATACTGTATAAATGCACATGTATTGTGGGCGGTTGACAGCCGGCTGTCAAACAGCTTGCGGTAAAATCAAAAAAACCTCTTTGGAGACAAGACGATGGCGAAAATTTCGTTCCTCGGGCTGGGCGTCATGGGCTACCCGATGGCAGGCCACCTGCTGAAAAAGGGCGGCCATGAGGTGACCGTCTACAACCGCAGCCCGGCTAAAGCCGCCCAGTGGGTCAAGGAGTACGGTGGCAAGTCCGCCGCCACCCCCAAGGAAGCCGCCCAGGGCGCCGATTTCGTCCTCATGTGCGTGGGCAACGACGACGACGTGCGCTCGGTCGCGTACGGCGATAACGGCGTGCTCGCGGGCCTGATGAAGGGCGCCATCCTGGTCGATCACACGACGGCCTCGGCCGTGGTCGCGCGCGAGCTGCACGCCACGTGCAAGGAAAAAAGCGTTGGCTTCGTCGATGCACCCGTGTCGGGCGGACAGGGCGGCGCGGTCAACGCGCAACTGGGCATCATGTGCGGCGGCGAGCAGGTCGACTACGACAAGGCCCTGCCGGTGCTCACCGTCTACGCCAAAATGTGCGCACTGATCGGCGGCGCGGGCGCGGGCCAACTCACCAAGATGGTCAACCAGATGGCGATCGTCGGCCTGCTGCAAGGTCTGTCGGAAGCGCTCAACTTCGGCGTCCAGGCCGGCCTTGACATGGAGAAGGTGATCTCGGTGATCTCCAAGGGCGCGGCGCAATCCTGGCAGATGGACAACCGCTGGAAAACCATGGTCGAAGGAAAATTCGAAGGCTTCGGCTTCGCGGTGGAATGGATGCGCAAAGACTTGAACATCGCCCTCGCGGAAGCAAAAAAGAACGGCGCCCCGCTGCCCAACACCGCCCTCATCGAGCAGTACTACGGCCGCATCTGCTCACGCGGCCACGGCCGCTGGGACAACACCGCGCTGATGGACCTGCTGGCGAAGAATTAGGCCGATTGCGCGAGGCGCACGGGAATCCGCTTCGCGCCGAAAGGCTTGCCGAACTTCTGATAACGGCCATGGGGCATCGCACCGCAGTGCGTGCAAGCGCCCGCCTCGGTCAGCCGGTAGCTGCGGATGTCGTACCAGTCGCGCACGATGAGCGGTTCCTCGCACGACGGACAATAGGTGGTGCCGCCCTCCTCGTCGTGCACATTGCCGGTGTAGACGTAGCGCAGGCCGGCGAGGCGGCCGATTTCGCGCGCCCGCGTCAGCGTCGCGGGCGGCGTGGCATGGATATCGCGCATCTTCCAGTCGGGATGGAAAGCGGTGAAGTGCAGCGGCACGTCGGGGCCGAGGTGCTGCATGATCCATTTGCACTCGGCGCGCAACTCCGCGTCTGAGTCGTTCTTGCCAGGGATCAGCAGCGTGGTGATCTCGGTCCAGACCTGGGTTTCCTTCACCAGGTACTCGAGCGTCTCGAGCACCGAGCTAAGCTTGCCGCCGCAGATCTTGAAATAGAAGTCCTCGGTAAACCCCTTCAGATCCACGTTGGCCGCGTCCATCTTGGCGTAGAACTCGCGCCGCGCCTCCGGTTGTATGTAGCCGGCGGTCACCGCCACGGCCTTCACGCCCCGCTCGCGGCAGGCATCCGCGATGTCCATCGCATACTCGGCGAAGATCACCGGATCGTTGTAGGTGAAGGCGACCGACTGGCAGCCGAGCTTCACCGCGGCGGCGGCAATCACCTCGGGCGAGCCCGCGTCCATCAGCCGATCCATTTCCTTGGACTTGGAGATATCCCAGTTCTGGCAGAACTTGCAGGCGAGGTTGCAGCCCGCGGTGCCGAAGGAAAGGATGCTGGTGCCGGGATAGAAATGGTTGAGCGGCTTTTTCTCGACCGGGTCGATGCAAAAGCCCGAGGAGCGGCCGTAGGTGGTAAGCACCATCCGCCCGTCTTGCATCTTGCGCACGAAGCACATGCCGCGCTGCCCCTCGTGCAGCTTGCAGTCGCGTGGACACAGATCGCACTGGATGCGGCCGTCGGGCAAGGGATGCCACCAGCGTCCCGGGAAACTGCTCTCGGGAACCATGCTCACTGAAATTTCCTCACCCGGTAGCGCCATAGCTTGCAGCGGGCCAGGCGCGTGTCGGCCGGCAGACCCGCTTTTTTCTTCAGTGCCTCCAGGAACTGGCGCTTCTCGGGGAGCCCGTCCCACACCTGCGGCAGGTAAGTCGCGCGCTTGCCTTGGTGCTCCAAGATCAGACCGTCTTCACCGGCGCGTATCTGCTCGAGGAGATCCGCTTCGTCGGCGAAGCGGATCGGTTTAGGCGGCGAGAGCAGCGACACCTCGAGCCCGCAGTGCGGCCATTCCTCGGGCGTGAGCTTCGGAAAGCGCGGGTCCTGGAATGCCGCGGCGCGCGCGTTCGCCACGACGTCCTCGCCGAGTGGCCTCTGGGCCGAAAGGCTGCCCATGCAGCCGCGCAGTTGTCCGTCCTTCATCAGCGTGACGAAGGTGGCGCCGGATTGCAGCAGCCAAGGCTGCTGATTTCTTTGCGCCGGGTCCGCGCTCAAACCCAGGCCCTTGGCGATCGCCCCCTGGGCGATTTCGATCAGCGTCCTGCCGGCCTGCGCCACCGCGACCTCGCCTGCCTCGTAGAGGGCGAACGCGCCATAGCCGACCACGCGCGCCTTGGCGCCCGCGGTATCACCGGAATTGCAGGCAGCCAGCTGCCGGATCGAAAGTCCCTTATTGCGGGCCACCGCGAGCAGACCGTTCAGTCCCGTCGCGCCACAGGCCTCCTGGTAGTTCAGGTCGGCGGAAAAAGTGACGATGCGCTCGAGCGTGGCGGCATCGATGCGCCTCGCCTCCGCGTAGCTGTGATAGTGGGACAGGTCGGTGCTGATGACGATCAGCGTCTCCGGACCGCCCCACAGCCGCTCGAGCACCTCCACCACCTCCTCGGTGAGGGCCGTTCCAACGGCGAGCGGAATGAGAGAAAAATCCCCCAGCATCGTCTGCAGGAAGGGCAACTGCACCTCGAGCGAGTGCTCCTTGACGTGCGCCGGCGCGCTACGCACTACCTGCTTCAGGTCCGCGAGCGCCGCGATTCCTGCCGCGTCCAGCGCAATGCGGCCGAGCGGGGTCTCGAAGGCCTCGCATTCCGGCAACGCCAGACCCCTGCCCGCCACGTAATGCGTCGGCCCGAGGAGCACCACACGCTTGACGGTGCCGCGCGCTGCGGCCAGCTCGTCGTAGGCATGCGCCGCAACCGCGCCGGAATAGATATAACCAGCGTGCGGCACGATCAGCACCTTGGGGAAGCCGAATTTCGGCTCCAGATTTTCGACGCCATCGAGCAGTTCGGCGATTTCCGCGCCAAGCTGAGCTGCGTTGCCCGGATAGAACGCGCCGGCCACCGCGGCAGGACGGATGCTTGCAGTCAAACTCACAGCCACTTCAGCAGCCCTCGCAGAGCGTGGATTACGGATTGACGACGAACCTTGTTACGACCGCCCCTGAAGCGCTTGGTTTCACTGGCCAGCTTACGTCCCTGCGCCCAAGCGAAGCACACCGTGCCGACCGGCTTGCCGGGTGCGCCACCGCCGGGGCCGGCGATGCCCGTGACGGACAGGGCAATGGCGCGGCGGTTGGGCCTGAGCGCGCCGCGCGACATCTTCAGCGCACCGCGCGCCATTTCACGGGCGGTCTCCTCGCTGACCGCGCCGTACCGCGCCAGGGTGGTCTCGCGCACGCCCAGTGCCTCGCGCTTGGCCGCGTTCGAGTAGGTGACGTAGCCGCGCTCGAACCAGTCCGACGAACCCGCCACCGAGGTCACCGCCTGCGCTACCCAACCGCCGGTACATGACTCGGCCGTGACCAGCATGGCATGCGAAGTATGGAGTTTCTTGCCGATTTTTTTTGCGA
>SHXK01000087.1 GCA_009693335.1 Betaproteobacteria bacterium
TAGTAGCCATGCGAGAGTACGTAGGTGCCGATCAGAATACGCCGCTTGACCTCGGCGCCGAAGCCCTCGGCGCGCGTGCGCCGGTACATGTCGTTGAGATCGGCATATTCCTTGGCGCGGTGGCCGTAGCGCACACCGTCGAAGCGCGACAGATTGCTGGAGGCTTCCGCCGGCGCGATCACGTAGTAGACCGGCACCGCCAGCCCGGTGTTGGGCAGCGTGATCTCGACGGTCTGCGCGCCCTGCGATTGATACCAGCGCACCGCTTCCTCCACCGCCTTGCGCACGCCCGGCTCGATGCCATCGCCGAAGTATTCCTTCGGCAAGCCGATGCGCATTCCCCTTAGTTCCATTGCCAGTGAACGGCAATAATCTTCCTTGGGACGCTCCAGACTGGTGGAATCGCGCGCATCGAACCCGGCCATGACGTTCATCAGCAGGGCGAGATCTGCGGCGCTCTTTGCCATCGGCCCACCCTGGTCGAGCGAGGAAGCGAAAGCGATCATGCCGTAGCGCGACACCAGACCATAGGTAGGTTTCAGGCCGCAGACGCCGGTGAACGCTGCCGGCTGGCGTATCGAGCCGCCGGTGTCGGTGCCGGTGGCCGCCGACGCCATGCGTGCGGCCACTGCCGCCGCGGAACCGCCCGAAGAACCGCCGGGCACCCGCCTCACGTCCCAGGGGTTGCGCACGGGGCCGAAATGCGAGGTTTCGCTGGAAGAGCCCATCGCGAACTCATCCATATTGGTCTTGCCCAGCTGCACCGCGCCGGCCACATCGAAGCACTCGATCACCTGCGCGTCGTAGGGGCTGGTGTAGTCCGCCAACATCCGCGAACCGCAAGTGGTGCGCAGGCCCCGGGTACAGAAGATGTCTTTGTGCGCGACCGGGATGCCGGTAAGCGGCCCGGCCTCACTGCGGGAGCGCCGTTCATCGGCGACACGCGCTTGGCCGAGGCTGTGCTCTTCATCCACCGTAATGAACGCGTTCAGCTTGCCATTTAGCCCGCGGATCCGGTCGAGAAACAGCCGCGTCAGCTCGACCGATGAGATCTGCTTCGCCGCGAGCGCCGTAGACAGCTCCAAAAGAGTCGAATTCAGCACCTATTCAATCACCTTGGGCACCAGGTACAAGCCCCGCTCCACAGCCGGGGCGAGCGCTTGGTAATCGGCGCGCCGGTCGGGTTCGGTGACGGTGTCGGGCCGCAGGCGCTGCTGCACAGCCAACTGGGCGTCCAGAGCATGCGACATGGGCTCGATACCGCGGCTATCCACGGCCTGTAACTGGTCGATCAGGCCCAGCACCTGGTTGAGCTGCTCGGTGACGTCCCGCGCCTCTTGCGGGCTGACGTCGATGCGGGCGAGGTGCGCGATGCGCTGGAGCTGATCTGGGGTCAGGGACATACAAAGATATTAAGGAGAAGGACAGAGAAAAGCGGGGGCACCCCCCGCGCACTTCTTGCCCATAGTCCTATTAAGCGTATCATAGCCGCCTCCAGAATAATTGATTCCGTGACGCGGCCTTAGCGTGGGAAGTTAAGGCAATTACGGCGAAATTTTCGAATCACAGGAAAGGCTTGGCCACGAACATGTTCGGTTTTTTGCGTAGCTATTTCTCCAACGACCTCGCGATTGATCTGGGCACCGCGAACACGCTGATTTATGTGCGCGGCAAAGGCATCGTGCTGAATGAGCCCTCGGTGGTCGCGATCCGCGAGGAGGCCGGCCCGAACAGGAAAAAATCCATCCAGGCGGTCGGCAAGGATGCGAAGATGATGCTAGGCAAGACGCCGGGCAACATCGTGGCGATCCGACCAATGAAGGATGGCGTGATCGCCAACTTCACCGTCACCGAGCAGATGCTGAAGTACTTCATCAAAAAAGTGCACGACAACCGGCTGTTCTCGGCCTCGCCGCGCATCATCATCTGCGTGCCCTGCGGCTCCACGCAGGTCGAGCGGCGCGCGATCCGTGAATCCGCGATGGGCGCAGGCGCCGGGCAGGTGTTCCTGATCGAGGAGCCGATGGCGGCGGCCATCGGCGCAGATCTTCCCGTCGCCGAGGCAACCGGTTCGATGGTGGTGGATGTGGGCGGCGGCACCACCGAAGTGGGTGTCATCTCGCTCGGCGGCATGGTGTACTCGGGCTCGGTGCGCGTCGGTGGCGACAAGTTCGACGAAGCGATCATCAACTACATCCGCCGCAACTACGGCATGCTGATCGGCGAGACCACTGCGGAGAATGTGAAGAAAACCATCGGTTCCGCCTTCCCCGGCTCCGAGGTTCGCGAGATGGAAGTCAAGGGCCGCAACCTCGCCGAAGGCATCCCGCGCAGCTTCACCATTTCCTCGAACGAAATCCTGGAAGCACTTACCGAGCCGCTTAACCAAATTGTCAGCGCGGTCAAAAGCGCGCTCGAACAAACCCCGCCTGAGCTCGGCGCCGACATCGCCGAGAAAGGCATGGTGATCGCCGGCGGCGGCGCGCTGCTGCGCGACCTCGACCGCCTGCTGATGGAAGAAACCGGGCTGCCGGTGATCGTCGCCGACGACCCGCTGACCTGTGTGGTGCGCGGCTCGGGCAAGGCGCTCGAGCAGATGGAGCACTTCGGGTCGATCTTCACGAATGAGTGAGTAAGTGGGCCGGCCCCCCGGGCCTCAGGATGGAGCACACGCCCCCGCCCTTTTTCAATCGCGGCCCCGCGCCGCTCGTACGCCTGGTATTTTTCGCCTCCCTGGCCCTCGCGCTGCTGGTCCTGGATGCGCGTTTCCGCTACACCGAAGGCTTGCGCAGCGTGCTCGTCCTGGCTGTCTATCCGCTACAGAGCCTCGCCACCCTGCCCTCGACCCTGGGGGCGCGCATCGTGGGGTATTTCGCGAGCCAGTCGCAACTACACGAGGAGAACGCCGAGCTGCGGGCGAAGCTGCTGGACGCCTCGCAGGCGGCGCAGCGCTTCGAGGCGGCGCAGGCAGAGACTGGGCAGTTGCGACGCCTGATCGGCGCCGCTGAGCGCCTGCCGCTCAAGGCGACGCCCGCCGAGATCCTCTATAACAGTCGCGATCCGTACTCACGCAAAGTGGTGATCGACAAGGGCAGCCAGAACGGCGTCAACGCGGGCTCGCCGGTGGTCGATCAGAACGGCGTGATCGGCCAAGTGACGCGAGCGCACGCGCTGTTATCGGAGGTCACGCTGCTCACCGACAAGGAGCAGGCGATCCCGGTGCAGGTGCTGCGTAACGGGCTGCGTGCGATCGCCTTCGGCGCGGGCGCCAGCGGCATGCTGGAACTGCGCTTCATGGCGTCGAACGCCGAGATCCAGAACGGCGACAAACTGGTCACCTCCGGAATTGACGGCAGCTATCCGCCGGGCCTGCCGGTGGCGACCGTGGCGCGCATCGAGCGAGACGCCACCGACGCCTTCGCGCGCATCGTCTGTCAGCCCGCCGCAGGCGTCGAAAGCGGCGCCTACGTTTTGGTGCTTGGTCGCGAATCAAATCGGCTCGCCTACCCCGAACACAGCGGTGCTGAGCGCGAGAAAAACCTTGGCAAAATCCGCAAGCCGCGTAAAAAGGATGCCGGTGCCATTCCCTAACTCGCCCTCGGCGCAGTCGATTCTTCTGCCGGCGCGCCCGGGCACCATTTTGGGGTCGCTCGCGGTGGCCTTGCTGCTCGGCTTCCTGCCATGGCAGAACATCGCGCTGGTACCCGATTTTGTGGCGTTGGTGCTCACCTTCTGGTGTGTGCGACAGCCACGGCTGGTGGGATTGGGCGCCGGATGGCTGCTGGGGCTGATTACCGATGTCGGTAACGGCGTGCTGCTCGGCCAGCACGCGCTCACCTACTCTTTGCTCGCCTTCGCCGCGAGCACACTCTCGCGCCACATGCTGTGGTTTCCACTCTGGGGTCAGGCGCTGCACGTCGCGGCGCTACTGCTGTTCGCGCAAGGTGTCGCAACGCTGGTGCGCATGGCTGCCGGCGCCGATTTTCCGGGCTGGTCGATCACCATCGGACCGCTGTTCGGCGCCGCGCTCTGGCCGCTGGTAAGCGTGCTACTGCTGCTGCCGCAGCGCAGGCCCGTGGACGTCGACGAGAACCGCGCCATATGAAGCTTGGCGAAATCAAGAACCACGAGCACGAGCTTTATTTCTTTCAGCTACGCATCGGCTTCGCCGGCTGCGTCGTGCTGGCGGCGTTCGCTTTGCTGTTCCTGCGTTTTTTTCAGTTGCAGGTCGTGCAGTACGACAGTTATGCGACCAAGGCCGAAGACAACCGCATTTCGATCGTGCCGATTGCGCCCAATCGCGGGCTGATCCTCGACCGCAATGGCGTGGTGCTGGCGCGCAACTATTCTGCCTACACGCTGGAGATTTTCCCCGCCAAAGTGCGCGACCTCGAGCGCAGCATCCAGGAACTGGGAGAAGTTGTCGAAATCCAGGCGAAGGACCGCAGCCGGTTCCGCAAGCTCTACACCGAGACACGCAACGCCGAGAGCTTGCCGATCCGCACCCGGCTCACGGACGAAGAGGTGGCTCGCTTCGCCGCCAACCGCTACCGCTTCCCTGGCGTGGAGATCAAAGCGCGCCTGTTCCGCCAGTATCCACACGGCGACCTCGCCGCGCACGTGGTTGGCTACATCGGCCGCATCAACCAGAAGGACCAGGAAAAAATCGCCGAACAAGAGCTCGAGGCGAACTACCGCGGCACCGATTACATCGGCAAAGCGGGACTAGAGGCGAGCTACCAGCAGGAACTGCACGGCGCCACCGGCTTCGAGCAGGTTGAGATCGATGCCGCGGGACGCGGTATCCGGACCCTCGCTCGCACGCCCGCCCAGGCCGGCAACAATGTCACGCTGACGCTAGACATCAAGCTGCAGGAAGTCGCCGAGACAGCCTTTGGGGAACGCCGCGGCGCGCTGGTGGCGATCGAACCTTCGAGCGGCGGCGTGCTGGCGTTCGTCTCCAAGCCCGGTTTCGATCCAAACCTGTTCGTCGAGGGCATCGACCCGGCGAGCTGGGCGGAACTCAACAACTCAGCCGACCGTCCGCTCAACAACCGCGCCATCGCCGGCATTTATCCGCCCGGCTCGACCTTCAAGCCGTACATGGCAATGGCGGCGCTCGAACTGGGCAAGCGCACGCCAAAGAGCGCCATCAACGATCCGGGTTATTTCGAATTCGGCGGTCGGCGCTTCCGTGATTCCAAGGCTGGCGGCCACGGCTACGTCGACCTCTACAAGTCGATCGTGAAGTCCTCTGACACCTACTACTACATATTGGCAAACGACATGGGCATCGACGCCATTGCTAGCTTCATGGGCAAGTTTGGCTTCGGCTCGAAGAGCGGCATCGACCTCGAGGGCGAAGCTGCCGGCGTACTGCCCTCGCCCGAGTGGAAGCAAAAGCGCTTCCGCCGGCCGGAGCAGCAGAAATGGTACGCCGGCGAAACCGTTTCGATAGGCATCGGTCAGGGCTACAACGCCTATACGCCGATCCAGCTGGCGGTCGCCTTGGCGACGCTGGCGGCGAATGGTGACATGTACCGACCGCGTCTGGTTTCGACCATCGACAACGTGCGCACGGGCGAGCGACGCCACCTCCAACCTGTGCTGGTTAACCGGATCCCGCTCAAGCCCGAGAACCTCGAGTTCGTGAAGCGCGCAATGGCGGGCGTGAATCAGGAAGGCACCGGTGCGCGCGCTTTCTCCAGCGCGCAGTACACGAGCGGCGGCAAAACCGGCACCGCGCAGGTAATCGGCATGAAGCAGGGGGAGAAATACGACGAAAAGAAGGTCGCCGAGCGCCACCGCGACCACTCGTTGTTCATCGTCTTCGCGCCGCTGGAAAGCCCGCAGGTCGCTCTAGCCGTGATCGTGGAGAACGGCGGCTTCGGCGCCCGCGCAGCCGCGCCGATCGCACGCACGGTGCTCGACTACTACCTGCTCGGCAAGCGGCCGGAATTGTCAAGCGCAAGCTCTCGCAAGCCCGCTGCCACCGCGCACCACGAAGAAGAGGAAACCGACTGATGGCGCTGGAGATTGCCGCCTTCTCGCCGCGCCGTCTCGCTGCGTTCCTGCTGGCAGGCATCGACGGCACGCTGCTGGCGCTCAGTCTGGGGTTGGTGGCGCTGGGGCTGGCCACCTTGTTCTCCGCCAGCTACGAGCAACCGGCACGCGTCACCGCACAAATCGCGAACCTGTCGGTCGCACTGGTCGCGATGTGGCTGGTGGCGCGCATCCCACCGCAGACGCTGATGCGCTTCGCCGCGCCGGCCTATATTGCCGGCGTCGCGCTGTTGGTCGCGGTTGCACTGGTGGGCGACGTAGCCAACGGCGCACGCCGCTGGCTGCACATCGGCGTGACGCGCTTCCAGCCTTCAGAGATGATGAAGCTCGCGCTACCGCTGATGCTGGCCTGGTACTTCCACAAGAACGAAGCGACGCTGCGCTTGCGTGACTTCGCGATCGCCGCGCTGCTGCTCGCCATCCCGGTGCTGCTGATTGCGCGCCAGCCAGACCTCGGCACCGCGGTGCTCGTAGCTGCGGCGGGCTTCTACGTCATTTTCTTCGCCGGCGTCGGCTGGAAGCTGCTCGCGGTGCTGGGCGTGCTGGGCCTGGCGAGCCTGTTTCCGCTCTGGGGAATGCTGCACGACTACCAGCGGCGCCGGATCCTCATGCTCTTGGATCCGACACAAGACCCGCTCGGCGCCGGATACCACACCATTCAGTCGACCATCGCGGTGGGCTCGGGCGGCATCACCGGCAAAGGCTGGCTGCAAGGCACGCAAACACACCTGGAGTTCATCCCGGAGCGACACACCGATTTCATCTTTGCGGTGTTCTCCGAGGAGTTCGGCCTGCTCGGCAACCTGGTGCTGTTAACCCTGTACGCTTTGCTGATCGCGCGCGGCCTGATGATCGCGGCCAACGCCCCCACCTTCTTCGCGCGCCTGCTGGCGGCCACCATCACGCTGATGTTCTTCACCTACGCCTTCGTCAACATGGGCATGGTCTCGGGAATTCTTCCCGTGGTCGGTGTGCCACTGCCCTTCATTTCTTACGGCGGCTCCGCGCTGCTGACCCTGTTCATCGGTATCGGCATCCTCATGAGCATCCACAGCCACCGCAGACTGGTGCAGACCTAGACCTGACGGCGAAGAAAATGCGCCCGCTCTAGAACAGGCTGCCGACCAGCCCGCGCAGATGGGCGAGCGGGATCAACAACACCTGCAGCACCACGATCAGCACCAGCGGCGACAGGTCCACATTGCCGAGCGGCGGGATAAAACGCCGGATCGGTCGCAGGAACGTCCGCGTCAGGGCGTCGAACAGCGGTCCTAGCGGCGAATACGGGTTCACCCAGGACAGCACCGCTTGCACGAGCAGCGAAAACACCAGGATGTACAGGGTGAAGCGCAGCAGATCGAGTAGCGCCAGCCCGACCAAAACCCCTGCGCCGATCCCGGGCGCCGAACTGAAATCGACGCCTGCGATCAAGTGCATCACGTAAAGCGCGCCGGCCTGCGCCAACCAAGCCAGCAACAGCGTAGCGAGGTCCAGCCCGGCCAGCGGGGGAATCACGCGCCGCGCCGGCAGCACCACCCAGTTGGTCACAGCGATGATGAATTCACCCAGGACGTTGCGAAAAGGCGCCCGCAGCCACTGGAACAGGAATCTGGCGAGCAGCAGGTAAACGAAAAATCCCGCCACCACGTCCACCAGGAAGCTGGCGATCTGGCTGAACATCTATTCCTTCCCCAGCATCTGGCCCAGTTCAGCGCCGCGTTCGCGAGCCGCTGCAATCGCGCGCTGGATACCCTCGGCGAGCGCCTCCTCGTGGAACACTCTGAGCGCCGCCTCAGTGGTGCCGCCTTTCGAGGTCACGCGCTCGCGCAACAGCGCCGGCGATTCGCCGCTTTGCGCCGCCAGCTTGGCCGACCCCAGAACTGTTTCGCGCGCAAGTTTTTCCGCGACTTCCAAAGGCAAACCCAAAGACTGGCCTGCGTTTGCCAGCTGCTCGATAAACCAGAACACGTAGGCCGGGCCGCTGCCGGAAACTGCAGTGACCGCGTCCATCAGCGATTCGTCCGCAATCCATACCGTAGTGCCGACCGCCCCAAGTATCGTTGCGGCCTGTTTCTTCTCCGCTTCACCCACGCCAGCGAGCGCGCACAGGCCGGTGATACCAGCACCGATCAGAGCCGGCGTATTGGGCATGGCGCGCACTAGTCTGGCGTGGCCGCCCAGCCAGCGGGAAAGGCTGGTCAGGGTAATGCCGGCGGCAATGCTAATCACCAGATTGGCGTCGGCCTTGAGGCCCGAGTAGCGCGCCGCTTCTTGTATCTGCTGCGGCTTCACCGCGAGCACGATGACGTCGCCTGGCCGGTAGGCCTTTTGCGGCGCATCGAAGCACATGACCCGGTGCTTGTCGGCGAGCCGCCGCCGCGCATCGCCGTTCACCTCGACGGCGCGCAACTGGCTGGCGGCGAAACCGCTCTTCAACAAGCCGCCAATCAGCGCATCGGCCATGTTGCCGCCACCGATGAACACCACATTCATTTCGACCTTCATACTGCCGGCCTGGTTTTCTGCAAAACCGGTGCAAGGGAGGATTCGGTCCCTTTGCTGCGGCGATCGCCAAAGATCGCGGTGCCGATACGCACCAGGGTTGCGCCCTCGGCGATCGCGGCTTCCAGGTCGTCCGACATTCCCATGGACAGGGTATCGAGAGCGGGATGCTGTGTTTGCATTTTCTCCAGGAGTTTTCTCAATCCGAAAAAGTGGCAACGCTGCGTTTGCTCATCTCTGGTGGGCTCGGGAATCGCCATCAGGCCCCGCAACTTCAGCTTGGGCAAGGATGCGATCGCCTGGGCCAGACCGGCGATTTCCCCCGGCGCAACGCCGCCTTTGCTCGCTTCGCCCGACACGTTCACCTGGATCAGGACATTCAGCGTGGCCATGCCGGCGGGACGTTGCGCGGAGAGGCGACGCGCGATCTTTTCGCTCGCGACGGTATGCACCCAGTCGAAGCGCGCCGCTGCGAGTTTGGTCTTGTTGCTCTGTAGCGGGCCCAGCAAGTGCCATTCCAGGGTGCAGGCACGTTGCTCACCGATATTGCCGGCGAGCAGCGCCATTTTCTCGACGGCTTCCTGCACGTGGTTCTCGCCGAAAGCGCGCTGACCCGCGGCCACGGCCTGCTCCAGCAGCGCTACCGGATGGGTCTTGGTCACCGCCAAAAGAGCCACGCTCCGGGGGTCGCGGCCAGCCGCCGCTGCGGCGCGCGCGATGCGTCCCCGAACGGCTTGCAAGTTGTCATGGATTGACCGCATACTTTGGCGCATCGTTGCCGAGGGAATTGTAATGGATCTCACTGAATTGCTTGCGTTTGTGGTCA
>SHXK01000007.1 GCA_009693335.1 Betaproteobacteria bacterium
GACAAGCAGGCCGAACATGTCGATTCGCTCGGTGCGCTGGGCTTCGGCTTCATCGAACTGGGCGGCGTAACGCCGCGCCCACAAGCCGGCAATCCAAAGCCGCGCTTGTTCCGCCTTCCGGCAGCCCAGGCGATCATCAACCGCTATGGATTGAATAGCGTCGGTGTGGACAGCTTTGTCGCCAATCTTTCGCGTTTTACCAAGAAAGGCATCGTCGGCGTCAACATCGGAAAAAATAAAGACACGCCCAATGAGGCAGCGGCAGGCGACTACGAGCTTTGCCTCGAGAAGCTCTACCCGCACGTCGACTACGTGACGCTCAATGTTTCTTCGCCTAATACCGCGGGACTACGTGAGCTGCAGGAAGCAGAACTTCTCGCCCACCTTCTTTCCAGAGTAAGAAGCAAGCGTGAAAGACTGCGCGACCAGCATGGGCGCCATGTCGCGCTGGCATTGAAAATCGCTCCGGATCTGACTGACGCACAGATTCGCACCATCGCCACGCTGGCCCGGCGCGAGCAAATCGACGGCATTGTGGCCACCAATACCAGCGTGGCGCGTGACGGTGTTATGCATTTAGCTTCGGCGCAAGAACAAGGCGGGCTCTCGGGCGCGCCGTTGCGCGAGCGTTCGACCCACACCCTCAAGGTGCTAGCGCAGGAACTGCAGGGAGAAATCCCGCTCATCGGCGTCGGCGGCATTCTATCGGGCGCAGATGCGGTGGAGAAACTCGATGCCGGCGCAAGCCTGGTCCAGATCTACACGGGGCTGATCTATCGAGGCCCGGAACTCATCAACGAATGCGTATCGGCCTGCCTCGCGAGATCAAGGACGGCGAGTTCCGCGTCGCGCTGACGCCTGCGGGCGTCGGCGAACTGGTGAAGGCGGGCCACCAAGTCATCGTGGCGCCTGACGCCGGCCTGGGCGTCGGTTTCTCCGATGAAAATTTCATCAGAGAAAAAGCCACCACCGGCAACCCCTGGGACTGCGAGCTGGTCGTCAAGGTCAAAGAGCTGCAGCCAGTGGAGTACCGCCTGCTGCGCCAAGGCCAGACCTTGTTCTCCTTCCAGCACTTCGCGCCGGAACCGGCGTTGCTCGAGGCGGCGCTCGCCTCGGGTGCGACCTTCATCGCCTTCGAAACTGTCGGCCAGGACGACGGCAGCCTGCCGATACTCGCGCCCATGTCCGCCATCGCCGGCCGGCTCGCGGTACAGGTCGGTGCTTGGTGCCTGCAGAAGCACAACGGTGGCAGCGGCGTCCTGCTGTCTGGCGTCGCCGGCGTGCCACCGGGCAACATCGTGATCCTGGGGGCCGGCAACGTTGGTTCGAACGCCCTAGCCGTAGCGCAGGGCATCGGCGCCATGGTGACCGTGGTCGCGCGTAGCGAGCGGCGCATTGCTAGCTTACGAAATGAATTTCCAACGGTGAAATTCAAAATTGGCCTGCACGATCTTACCATCGACATTGCAGCCGCCGACCTGGTCATCGGCGCGGTCCTCACCCCGGGCCAGATGTCGCCCAAGCTCCTCAGCCGCGCGATGCTAGGCACGATGCGCCCCGGCTCCGCCCTGGTCGACGTGGGCATCGACCAGGGCGGCATCGCCGAGACCTCGCGACCGAGCAGCCACAGCGCGCCGATTTATATCGAGGAAAAGGTGGTGCACTATTGCGTGCCCAACCTGCCTGCCGCGGTCGCGCGCAGCGCGAGCCTGGCGCTGGAGAAAGCCGTGTTGCCTTTTGTCATTGAATTTTGTTCGAACTCTTTTTCTGACTCCCTGAAAACAGGCATCCAGGTCAAGCAAGGCAAGGTCAGGCACCAGTTCCTCGCCCGCGACACCGGACGCCCGTTCCATCCGCTATGAAGCACGGGTGAAAAGAACTTCGGTCGCCCTCATCGACGAAGCACGTTGCATCGGCTGTACGCGTTGCATCGACGCCTGTCCGGTGGATGCGATTGCTGGCGCGCAGAGCATGCTGCACACCGTGATCGCGGCCTACTGCACCGGCTGCGAGCTGTGCTTGCCGCCCTGCCCTGTGGACTGCATCGACCTCGTTCCCCCGCCCGGTCCCTGGCGTCGCGAAGATACCCTGGCGGCGAAAACCCGCGCGCGGCGGCGCCAGCAAAGGCTGGTCGGATTTTTTTCTTCGCCAAGCGCTGAACCAAAAACCCGGCAAGCACTCATTGCATCGGCCATCCTGCGCGCAGGCGTGAAGAAAATTCGATGAATCCGGCCAAGCGACGGCTGATCTTCGAGCGCTTGCGGGCGGCCAATCCACAGCCGACCACCGAACTCGTTTACCGCTCGCCTTTTGAGCTGCTGGTCGCGGTGGTGCTGTCGGCGCAGGCCACCGACAAGTCGGTGAATCTGGCCACGGCGAAGCTCTTTCCAGTGGCGAACACTCCCGACAAGATTGTTGCACTGGGGGAAGAAAAATTGACCGATTTCATCAAGACCATCGGCCTATTCCGCACCAAGGCAAAAAACGTGCTTGGACTGTCAAAAATGATTCTTGAAGAATGCGATGGCGTAGTCCCCAGCAGCCGGGAGGAGCTAGAGCGCCTGCCCGGTGTCGGCCGCAAGACCGCGAACGTGGTACTGAATACCGCTTTTGGCCAGCCGACCATGGCGGTAGACACGCATATCTTCAGGGTCGCCAACCGCACCGGACTGGGGCCGGGCAAGGATCCGCTGGAAGTAGAGCAGAAACTGCTCAAATTCACGCCGCCGGAGTTCCTGATGAATGCGCACCACTGGCTGATCCTGCATGGGCGCTACACTTGCGTCGCGCGCAAGCCGGGTTGCCCCGGGTGCATCATCCGGGACCTCTGCGATTACAGAAACAAGACCAGCTAAGGGGCTAACCGACGAGCGGATTGGTCACCCGGAAACCCGGAAACGAATTGAAGTCCCGGTCCGCCGACCAGAGCACCCGGACGCCGTGCTGCTCGCATAAGGTGGCAATCCGGGCGTCGTGAACCTTCGGCCCGCTTACCTTGCCCGCCTGCAACAGGTTCCTGAGACGACCCCAGTGACCATCGGACTCGGCAAGCAGAACCAGCGTCGGCGACTCAAGCCACGCATCCACCTGATCGAGCGCGGCCGGAAGCCGGGTCGGCGGGCTGAAGATTCTCGGATGGGTGACAATCGCCAGAAACTCGTGCAAGCAGGGCCATGGGATCGCCCAAGCCCCCTGCCCCTCCGCGAGCGCAGTGATCCGTGCGCTGGCCGCCTGGTGCCACTCGGAGTCCTCCCGATGCGCGTACACCAGGATGTTGGTGTCGACCGCGATCACGCTCCGCGACCCTCGTAGGCCAAGTCACGCAAGCGGTCCCAGCCCAGCTGCCTCGCTTCGGCGCTCAATCCCTTGCCCTTGAACGAAGCCTTCCGCAAACGAAACGGGCGCGCACGCTGGCGCTGACTGACAGCATGCCGCAGCCCCTGCTCGATCAGCGAGCGCACCGTCGTCCCTTCCCGGGCAGCAACTCGCTTGGCCTCGCGCAGCAGGGTTTCTGATATCACCACGGTGGTTTTCATATGGCTAACCATATCGGAGCATATGGCTGGCTGTCAATGGAATGACTCAACAGGCCCCCCGATGCCGAAATGCAAAAACAGCGCTTAAACCGACCCTTATAATGCGGTTTTTCTCAAGGATCCTCGATGCGCTTCTCCGGCTCCGCAGAGTACGTCTCCACCGATGATCTGACGCTGGCGGTCAATGCGGCGATCACGCTGCAGCGCCCCCTGCTGGTCAAGGGCGAACCGGGCACTGGCAAGACCATGCTCGCTGTCCAGGTCGCCAAGTCGCTCGGCGTGCCACTGCTCGAGTGGCACATCAAGTCCACCACCAAGGCGCAGCAGGGTCTTTACGAATACGACGCCGTCAGCCGCTTGCGCGATTCGCAGTTGGGCGACCAGCGGGTGCACGACATCCACAATTACATCCTCAAGGGCATGCTGTGGCAGGCGTTTTCGATGGAGTCGCCCTGTGTGCTGCTGATCGATGAAGTGGACAAGGCCGACATCGAGTTCCCGAACGACCTGCTGCGCGAGCTCGACCGCATGGAGTTCTACGTCTATGAGACGCGCGAACTGGTCAAAGCCAAGCAGCGGCCGATCGTATTCATCACCTCCAACAACGAGAAAGAACTGCCCGACGCCTTCCTGCGGCGCTGCTTCTTCCACTACATTCGTTTCCCCGACAAGGAGACGATGGAGAAAATCGTCGCAGTGCACTTCCCGGGCCTTAAGAAATCGCTCCTGCGGGAAGCCATGGAAGTGTTCTTCGAGGTGCGCGAGGTGCCCGGCCTGAAGAAAAAGCCCTCGACCTCCGAGCTGCTCGACTGGTTGAAACTGCTGTTGGCCGAAGACATTCCGCCGGAAGCGCTGCACGCTAAGGATCGCAAGAGCATCATCCCGCCACTGCACGGTGCACTGCTGAAGAACGAGCAGGACGTGCACCTGTTCGAGCGTCTGGTGTTCATGACCCGCGCCAAGGGTGGTTAGCAAGCCCGCGCCCGGCGCGGGTGCACCTCAGGTGCCGTAGCGCGTACTGCATCCCAGTTCACGGATCGCCGCCAGCGCGGAGAAACAAGCGAGCATCGAAGTCTTGGGGTTCTCGGGCATCGCCACTGACTCGAACTTGATCTCCACGCGTCCGGTCCGACCCTTGATGACGATGTAGTGGGTGTTGAATTTCAGCGCCGGATCCGCCACCACCTTCAGTTGTGTGCGGTCGAAACCGATGCCGGCCATCGAAAGTACCGCGGCGATATTCACGTTGGCGGGAAAATGCGGCACGCCTTCGCGCGCGCTGCCCTCGAACAGCACCGTCGCGCCGGTGAGCCGGTCCAGGTCCAGACCGAGCTTCTCCACATAGGGTATGCCCTGCCAGGCAACCGGCGGCTTGGTCACCACGATGCCAACCTCCTCGGCGCCGGCCAAACATACCGCTTTCAGGGTGTCCAAGCCGCCGATGCCGCCGGAGGGAACGTAGAGCAAGGCGCGATGCCGCGCCGCGGCCTGCTCCAGACGCTCGCGCAAGGCGTCATCGCAAAGCGCGCCCCCGGAAAGCGCGACGAAGGAAATACCGCGGGTCAGCAAGGGTTCCGCGTAAGCGCGCACCGCCTCGTGGGATGCGGCCTCAACCACCGCCTCCGGCCGGGTAGCCGCGAGGGCCTCCAGGCCGATGACAAACGGCACGCCGAACGACTCAGCCAGCAACTTGCCCTTCGAGCCAGAGCTGCGGCCGACGATAGCGACCACCTGTACCTCGCCCAGTGCGCCGTCACGGATGTGTTCCAGAACCAGGCGTGCAATGACGCCGCCGCCGATGATGCCGATGCGCATGTTTTCCCCTTTGCAGAGATTCTGCCATAGTAAGATTCGTCACCAACCCGGAGGAGGCCACATGAAACGATTTACTGCCGCAACCACAGGAGTCGCGCTGCTCATCGCTTTGCTTCCTGTGTCGAGCGCGTTGGCGGTCTATCCCGACCGCCCGATCAAAATGATCGTGCCTTGGGCGGCCGGTGGCGATACCGATAACATCTTCCGCCCCTTCGCACCGCTGCTGCAGAAATACCTCGGCCAGACGGTGGTGATCGCCAACGTCGGCGGCGCCTCGGGCACCAAGGGCGCCAAGGAAGCGAAGGACTCGCCCGCCGACGGCTACACGCTGTTTGCGGTGCACGACTACATTCATTCCACCTACTACACCGGCGTGTCCGATGTGAATTACACCGATTTCGAACCGGTGTGCATGATCTCCTCGACCGCCTCGGTACTCACCGCCAGCCCGAAAACCCCTTGGAAGGATTGGGCCGGACTACTGGCCGACGCCAAAGCACGACCGGGCCAGATATCGGTAGGCGCGACCCTGGGCTCGACCAGCCACTTTTTCCCGGCCTTGGTCGAGAAAGCAGCCGGCATCAAGTTCAAATACGTGTCCTACGAGGGGCTCGCGCCGCGCATGAACGCGATTCTCGGCGGACATATCGACCTCACTGACGCGAACATGACGCAGAAAGGCAAGGTCGAGGCCGGACAGCTCAAGTTCTTCGCCATCGCCACCGAGAAGCGCAATCCGGAACTGCCCAATTTGCCGACGTTGAAGGAACTCGGCGTCAACGTGGTCTACGACGTGAACCGCGGCGTGATGGTCTCCAAGGGCACACCAGCCGATGTGATCGCCAAGCTCGAATCTTCCTGTGCGGCGGCGGCGAAAGAGCCAGCCTACGCTCAGGCAATGAAGTTGCAGGCAACCGACGTGCGCTACATGGGCCGCAAGCCCTACGCGGAGTGGTTGAAGGACAACGACGAACTGAACAAGAACCTGGCCAAAGATCTCGGGCTGCTGAAACGGTGAGCCGGGATGGAATCGCGGGGCTCGCGGTGCTCGCCGCGAGCCTCGTGCTGTTCGTACTGACGCTCGACCTGCAGGACAGCCCGATGGTCCCCGTCGGGCCGGGTTTCTACCCACGCATCGTGCTGGGGCTGACCGCGCTGCTCTCGCTGGGCTTGGTCATTAGCGACTGCTTGGCCCAGCGCCAGCGCCGCTCCGAGCCGCCCGTAGCAGTGGCCACAGCGGTGGCCGCGAAAGAGCGACTCAACTATCCCCTGGTAGCGATCAGCTTCGGCGTCTTCGCGCTGTACTGTATCGCCCTGCCCGGCTTGGGCTTTCGCATCGCGACCTTCGCCTACGTGGTGGCCTCGAACGCCGTGCTGGCGCCACCACGCGGGCTGAAAGGCTGGGCGGGCAGCGTCACCCTCGGCTTACTCACTGCTTTCATCACCTGGCTGGTGTTCGAGCGCTACCTGTCAGTGCTGCTGCCGCGCGGCAGATGGACGCAGTTCTAATGCACGAGTGCGTTCCACCTAAGCCGGCGATGATGACGCCCGCTTCCTGCTAATCATGTTCGAGCTACTCGGCGCAGGGATCGTCAACGTCCTGCAGTTCAAGTACCTGATCCCGCTGTTCGTTGGCACGCTGATCGGTGTGGTCGGCGGCGCGCTGCCCGGCATCACCATCACCATGACCATCATCGTCGTGTTGCCCTTCACCTTTGGACTCGAGCCGCTGCAGGGCCTGTCGGCGATGATCGGCGTCTATGTCGGTGGCGAAACCGGCGGCCTGATCACCTCCTGCCTGCTTGGCATCCCGGGCAAGCCTTCGGCGGTGGCGACTACCTTCGATGGTTTTCCGATGGCGAAAAAAGGCGAGCCTGGGCGCGCACTGTGGCTGGGTATCTGGGCATCGATATTTGGCGGCTTGCTGGGTGCGGTGTTCCTGGTCGCCACCACCGGGCCACTGGCGCGCATCGCACTGCAATTCGGACCCTGGGAGTTCTTCTCGCTGTTCGTGCTGGCCTTGTCGATGGTGGCCGGACTGGTCGAGGCCTCGCTCGCCAAGGGGCTGGTGGCCGGCGCCTTGGGCATGATCGTCACCATTCTCGGCAATGACCCGGTGATGGGCCAAAAGCGACTCACGCTGGGCATCCCGATGCTGGAAGGCGGCATCGACTTCCTCCCGGTACTGATCGGCGTCTTCGCTTTCGCGCAAATCATGTCTGAAGTCGAGCGCATGGGCGGCGCGCACAAAGCGATCGATGCCGTGCAGCGTGGGGTGAGTCTTGCCGTTTCTCATTTAAAAATCATTCTTGAAATCGTCTCCAGACCCTTACTCCTGCTCTGGTCGACTTTCATCGGTCTGGCAATTGGCGTCCTGCCGGCGATCGGCGGCAGCGCGGCCAACATGCTGGCTTACGATCAGGCGAAAAAGTTCTCCCGCCATCCGGAGAAGTTCGGCACCGGCACACCCGAAGGCATCATCGCCTCGGAAGCCTCCAACAATGCCAACGTCGCGGGCTCACTGGTCACGATCATGGCTTTTGGCATTCCTGGCGATGCGGTGACCGCGGTGATGCTGGGTGCGCTTACCATTCATGGCATCCAGTCCGGGCCCTTGTTCATCGTGCAGAACGCGACGCTGGCTTACGGCATGTTCGCCGCCTATATCGTCGCGCACGCGCTGGTGCTGGCGATCCTGCTGGTCGGGGTGCGCTGGATGCTGCGCATCGTTGAGATCCCGAAGGCGACTCTCTTCCCGGTGGTGCTGGTGCTGTGCACGATCGGCGCCTACGCGCTCAGCAACACCATGTCCAACGTCTACGTGCTGCTCGTCTTCGGTCTGTTCGGCTATGCGATGGTGAAGTTCGGTTTTCCTTTAGCGCCCTTCATACTCGGCGTGATTCTGGGCGACCAGATCGAGATCAACCTGATCCGCGCCATCATGACCGATGCCAACCCCTGGCTGTTCCTGACCCGTCCCATTTCCGGATCGCTGCTGGTGCTGTCGGTGGCATCGCTCGCCTTCGCGATCTGGCAGCATTATCGCCAGCGCGCCAGGGTGGCGACAGAGGTTGAGGCGGATTTTTAGCAGGAATGCACTCGTGCGTAGCAGGAACGCACTCGCGCGTTAGATGAGTGGACGAGTATTCACCGTCCTTTGTGTCAATATAGCCACATGATCCGAATACCAATTTCCCTCGCCATCGGCGGTTACGACCACGTGCGCGAGCTGCTGGACGGTCGCGTCGCGCCCACGGGAATCGATCTTGTCCCGCTCGAACTACCGATCGAGGAGATCACTTTCCGCTTCACGCGCTTCGGCGAGTGGGACGCCTCCGAGCTCTCGTTCGGCAAGACGGTCGGCTTGTTGTCCCAGGAGCAGCCGTGCGAGGCGACCTGGCAGCTGAACAGGGTGTAGCCGTCGGGCGCGGCCTTTGCGGCGATGTCCGCCCCCATGGTGCCGCCGGCGCCGGCACGGTTTTCGACCAGGATCTGCTGACCGAGGAACTCGCTCCACTTCGCCCCGACGATTCGCGTCACGATGTCGACGCCACCCCCCGGCGGGAAGGGCACGATCTGGCGCAACGGTCGGTTTGGGTACTCCGCTGCAGCGCCCGTCGAAGCGGTTTGAGCATGTAAGGCGCCGTTCCAAGCCACCACCAGCGACACCACCAACAGCAAGATTTTCATGTCCGTTCCTCCCGTAACGTTTCCCCGTGCGCCAATCTACACCGCGGCCGCGCGAAGCGAAAGGCCCGACTTCGCCTCTCTGGGTAGAATCACGCCAACCCCCTCCTTGGCCGCCCCGTGCTGATCGATTTTTTCCTCAAACTGAAGAACCACAAGCTGCCGGTCTCCATCAAGGAGTATCTGACGCTGCTCGAAGCCATGCACAAGGGCGTGATCGGTCCGAGTATCAACGACTTCTATTACCTATCGCGCATAGCGCTGGTAAAGGACGAAGCCAACTTCGACAAATTCGACCGCGCCTTCGCCGAGTTCTGGGATGGCGTGGAGAGCATTCCCGGGATCGAGGCACAGATCCCGCTGGAATGGTTGCTCAAGCAGGTCGAACTCACGTTGACCGAGGAGGAGAAAAAAGAAATTGCCGCGCTGGGTGGCTGGGAAAAACTGATGGAGACGCTGAAACAACGGCTCGAGGAACAAAAAGGCCGCCACCAGGGCGGCTCCAAGTGGATCGGCACCGGCGGCACCTCGCCTTTCGGCGCCTACGGCTACAACCCGGAAGGCATCCGCATCGGCCAGGACCGCAGCCGCAACCGCAGCGCGGTCAAAGTCTGGGACCAGCGCGAATACCGCAATCTGGACGACACGGTTGAACTGGGCACCCGCAACATCAAGATCGCGCTACGGCGCCTGCGCAAGTTCGCGCGCGCAGGTGCGCCCGATGAGTTTGATTTGGAAAATACGATTAGCAGTACCGCAAGAAAAGCTTACCTGGATATCCATATGCGGCCCGAGCGCCGCAATACGATCAAGGTGCTGATGCTGATGGATATCGGTGGCACCATGGACGACCACATCAAGCTGGCCGAGGAACTGTTCTCGGCCTCCAAGACCGAGTTCAAACACCTCGAGTTCTACTACTTCCACAACTGTCTGTACGACTTCGTCTGGAAGGACAACCGCCGCCGCCACTCTGAGCGCACCCGCACCTGGGAGTTGCTGCACAAGTACGGCCACGACTACAAGGTGATTTTCGTCGGCGACGCCACCATGAGCCCCTACGAAATCCTGCAAACTGGCGGCTCGGTTGAATACTTCAACGAGGAAGCCGGCGCGGTGTGGGTCAAGCGCTTCACCGAGGTGTACTCAAAGTGCATCTGGCTCAACCCCGAGCCCGAAGAGGTCTGGCCTTACCGGCAGTCGATCCAGATCGTGAAGGAGCTGATGGGCAACCGCATGTACCCGACCACCCTTAACGGCCTCGAGCAGGCCATGAAGGCACTGGCGAAGTAGCTGCGGCCATGACCGCTTAAGCGGCGGCGGCGTCAGTGCGGAGGGCCGCGTTGACCTTGGGCATCACCTGTGTGGCCATCAATTCCATCGAGCGTTCGGCCAGCTTGCGGTCAACGAAATCCATGCCCGCGTACACCAGCTCGCCGAAATCGCCGATCTCCTCGCGCAGCGCAAGTATCTGATCGACGACCTGATTTACCGTGCCGCAAAGTACCAAGTCCTCAAGCAGGCGATCGACCGTCAGCGCGGCATCTTCTTCTTCCGCATAACGCTTGAAGATCACCTGACGCTTGGAGATCTTCATTTTGGTCAGCATCTGCGCGTAGTAATGGCGATAGGGGTTGTTCGCATCGGTGCGGCCATAGCGCTGCGCTACCTTGCCGTCATCCGCCACAAACACCGTGCGCGCGACACGCCAATCCGAGGTCCGCGGCGCTAGGCCGGCGAGCTTTTTCCCCTGCGCATAATTGGCCCAATGGCTGGGCAGCCAGTGCGACAACAGGAAATTCGCCGACATCGGGTGAAAATCGCGCTGCCCCATGGCAATCACGCCTTTGGAATAGGGCGCCACGACGGTTCCGACAATCTCCGGACGCGGCTGCTGATACGGCTTGTACATGTGGCCACGCCCGATCTCTGCGACCGCTGTTTTCGCGGTAGAGACCTTGAAGCGATTGTCCGGCAATGCAATGTCGTAGGGCGCCTCGCGTGACCAGATTGCGAGTATCACGTCGATCGCCTCGGCGAATAGCTTGTTGCGATCCTGATCCAGGATGCCCAATGCTTCGGCATCGGAAGCGAGGGCGCCGGGACTAATACCGAAAATGAAGCGCCCCTTCGCCAGGTGGTCGAACATCGCTGCATGCGCCGCCAGCAGCGTCGGGTGCGTGTGCGACAGGTTGGAGGTACCGGTGCCCAGCTTGATGTTCCGGGTTGCCGAAATCAGGGTGGCGAGAAAAATGAAACTGTTGGTAACGTTTTCCGCCTGATCGGTGAGGTGTTCACCGACAAAAGCATCGTAGTAGCCGAGCTGGTCCACGAGGATGATGGCTTCGCGATCCTCCTGCAGGGTCTCGATGGGATTGCGCCCGAGCGGATGCAAGGGCATGGTGAAATAGCCAAGACGCATGCTGGATTTCTTGCTTGCTGATTATCGAGCAAGCGCCTTACTGAGGCTCGATGCCTGCGGCCTTGGTGTAGGTGACCCAACGGTCGATTTCCTGCTGTACATAGCGCCGCATTTCGTCGCGCGTCATCGGGCGTGTCGTCATGCCAAGCTGGTCCAGACGCGCCTTCATCACCGGATCGGTCAGCGCCTTGTTGAGCCAGCCGTTCAAGGTATCGAGGATCTCCGGCGGCGTTTTCGCTGGCGCGCTGAGCGCCAGAAAGGCCGTCAGTTCGAACCCTGGATAGCTCTCCCCTATCGTCGGCACGTTGGTCCAGGTGCGGTGTCGCTGACCTCCGGTGACGCCGAGGGCGGTCAGTCTGCCGCCCTCGATGTGACTCGCTCCCGATGCATATTCAAGAAACACCACCTGGATCTGCCCGCCGATCAGATCGGTGATCGCATTGGCGATCGACTTGTAGGACACACCGGTGATGGGTGCGCCGGTCTTGACGCGAAATAGCTCCGCCGCCATCAGGGACGCCGAGTTGTAGTGCCCGTAAAAAACCTTGCTCGGGTTGGTCTTGGCGGTATTGACCAGGGTAGCGATCGAATTGATTGGACTGCCCTGTGGCACCACCGCGACCGAACCGAGAGTGCCGAATAAACCGATATTCTCGAAATCCCTGATCGGGTCGTAGGGCAATTTCTTGTACAGGCTCACATTGGCGGCGTGCGTGCTGTTGCTGGATAGCATCAGCGTGTAACCGTCCGCCGGGGCATTTTTCGCCAATTCGGTGCCGATGATGCCATTGGCGCCCGGCTTGTTCTCGATCACCACGGACTGCTTGGTCAGAGTCTCGATAAATTGACCGAAGGTTCGCGTCACGATGTCCCCGGAACCGCCTGGCCCGAACGGCACGATGATGCGTATCGGTTTTGTCGGGTAGTTGGACTGCGCCGCCGCCAGGCCACTGCCCGTCAGCAGGGTCAGCGCCAGTAGGGCGCGTGCAAACTCGCCAATACAGAAAGAAATACGGGTCATGAGATGCCTCCAGTACTGGTGTTGTGGTTCATGTTTACGCGCCCTGCCAGCGCTTGACCAGCCCGCTGTCGATCTCGAACAGATCCAGCACCCGTCCGACACTATGGTTGATGGCGTCATCCAGAGTGCGCGGCTTGTTGTAGAAAGCAGGCATCGGGGGCGCGAGAATGGCGCCCATTTCCGCGGCCTGCAGCAGCAACCGACAGTGGCCGACGTGCAACGGCGTCTCCCTGGGCATCAGCACCAGCTTGCGGCGCTCTTTCAGCACCACGTCCGCTGCGCGCACCACCAGGTTGTCCGCGTACGAGTGAACGATGCCCGACAGGGTCTTCATCGAGCAAGGCGCGACGATCATACCCGCGGTCTTGAACGAGCCGCTGGCGATGCTCGCGCTGAGGTCCTGATCGCGGTGCACGTAGTGCGCCAGCTTCTCGACCTCCTTGATTTTGCGACCAGTTTCGATGCTCAGCGTCAGCCGGCCAGTCTTGCTGATCACCAGATGCACCTCGACTTTCGACGCCGCGTGCAGGGCCTCCAGCAGGCGGATGCCGTAAATTGCGCCGCTGGATCCGGTAATGGCTACGATCAGACGCATTCGCGGATAATAGCCCGCTCTCCCCATCGCGTGTGAAAGGGAAATCCGATGCTCAAGGAACGCGACTACGATTTTTCCAGGCTGGTCGAGCCCGACCGGGTGCGCAAGGAGGTCTACACCGACGCCGAAATCTTCGAGCGCGAGATGGAGCGCATCCACGAAACGGTGTGGATCTACGTGGGCCACGATTCTCAGGTGCCGAAGGCCGGCGACTACACCACCGTACAAATAGGACGCCAGCCTATGATCATGGTGCGCGGCTCGGACGGCAAGGTGAACGTGCTCTACAACCGCTGCCCACACCGCGGCAACATGATCTGCGGCGACACCAAGGGCAACACCGGCGATTTCTTCCGCTGCTCCTATCACGCCTGGACTTTCCACCACGACGGCAAGCTGAAGGGCATCCCGATGAAGGAGGCCTACGCCGGCACGCGCTACGGCAAGGACAACCCGGACTGCAGCATCAAAAAGGCTGCGCGCGTGCAGAACTACCGCGGCTTCGTGTTCACCAGCCTTGCCAAGGACGGGCCTACGCTGAAGGAGTTCCTCGGCAAGTCCATCGTCGCCTTTGACGACATGTGCGACCGCGCGCCTGAGGGCGAAGTCGAAGTCGTGCCGAACTGCTTCCGCATCATCCAGCACTCGAACTGGAAGCTGTTCCTCGAGAACCAGCTCGACGCGCTGCATCCCTCGGTAGTGCACCAGTCCACCGGCCGTGCCGCGCACGAGGTCGAGAAGATCCTGGCGAAGAAGGCGAAAGGCGGTGCTACGCCGCTCTCCTACCACATGCTGTCGGCCTTCGCGACGGTGACTATCGACAAATGGGACGACTTCCAGACCATCAACTACCCCTACGGCCACTGCATCCTCACCGGCTACATGGGCCTGCGGCCACAGGACCCGGACACGCTCGCCTACGACAGGATCATGATCAAGGCCTACGGCAAGAAGCGCTTCGAGGAGATCGTCGGTGTCAACATCCACCACGTGCTGGTCTATCCGGGTCTGTCGGTGCAGTCGCCGCTGCAGCAGCTGCGCGCGGTGCGCCCGCTCGGCGTCGACCGCACGCTGACTGAGATCTGGCATTTCCGGCTAAAGGGCGCTCCGGAGGCGATCTACCGGCGGTCCCTCGCCTACTACAATCTCGTCAACTCGCCTGCCACGCTGATCAACGCCGATGACCTGGAGAACTTCTGGAAATGCCACCAGGGACTAGCCTCGGACGGTGGCGACTGGGTGAGCCTCGGGCGACACCACGGCCGCGACATAGAAAGAAACGGCGCGATCGAGTCCGGCCCAAAGATGGGAACCTCGGAAGCGCCGATGCGGAACCAGATGAAGGCTTGGTCCAGCTATATGAAAGATTGATCATGTCGAAAAAAAAGATGAACCTTCTTCCATGAAATTCAACCTCGTTGTCCAACACGAAGTCGAACAATTTCTCTACCGGCAAGCCAATCTCCTCGACCGCAAGCAGTGGCAGGGCTGGATCGACCTGTTCGCCGCCGACGGCATCTACTGGATGCCCCCGGATGCCTCCTACCAGACCTGGGACGGCCAGCCCGCGATCTTCGCCGAGGACAAGAACCTGATGACCGTGCGCAAGCTGCGCGTGCTGCACCCGGATGCCTGGTCGCAGCGGCCGCTGTGGGAAACGACCCATGTTGTTTCGAATGTTTCAATTAAGCACATCTCGAAAAGCGGTGACGTAGAAGTCAGCTCGAGGTTCCACATGCTGGAACTACGACGCGATAACGTCCGGCATTTTGCAGGGAGCTATTTTCACAAAATGAAGAAGAACAAAAAAGGTTACGCCATACAGTTGCAGCGCGTCGACATGGCCAACGCCCAGGCGGCCTATGACTATGTTCTACAGGTCTGGGTGTAGCGACAAGCGCCCGGCCAGCGCTCAACCCGGCTTGATGCCCGCTTCCCTGATCACCTTGAGCCATTTCACGCCTTCAGATTTCATGAAAGCCGCAAAATCCCCGGGCTCACTGCCGACCGGCACCTGACCCAGCGCCAACAGTTTCTCGCGGATCTCGGGGGCGTTCATCGCCTTGATGACTTCGTCACGCAGACGTTGGATGGCCGCGCCCGGCGTGCCCGCAGGCACCACCATGCCGTACCAGTTATCCACTTCGAAGCCGGGAACGCTCTCCGAGGCCGTAGGCAGCTCGGCAAGCATCGACAGGCGCTTGGCCGAGGTGCTCGCCAAAGCACGCAGCTTGCCGCTTTTCACGTGTCCCAACCCGATGGTGGTCGCTTCGAAGGTGAACTGCACCTGCCCGCCGATGAGGTCGGCGATGCAGGGTGCGCTGCCCTTGTAGGGAATGTGTGTCGCCTTGAATCCAGCCATGGCGCCGAACAGTTCCGAAGCAAGGTGCGGCGCGCCGCCGTTACCGCTGGAGCAGAAATTGAGCTTGCCCGGATTGGCCTTGCCGTAAGCAATGAATTCGGCGACCGTTTTGGCGGGCAGGGACGGATGGACATACAACATGAAAGAGGTCGATACCAGCTGCGTCACCGGCGCCAGATCCTTCGCCGCGTCGAATGGCAGGTTCGGCAGAAAACCAGGATTCACCGCGAGATTGCCCATAGTTCCCAGAAACACCGTATGGCCGTCCGGGGGCGACTTGGCGACAATGTCGGTGCCCAGCACTCCAGCGCCGCCGGGGCGGTTCTCGACCAGCACCGGTTGCCCCAGGCTCTCCGACATCTTTGGGCCGATCAGCCGGGCGACGGTGTCGATGCCACCGCCCGGAGGAAAACCGATTATGATCCGCACCGGGCGGACAGGAAACGACTGTGCAAGAGCAGCATTGGCGATGCAAAGAAGGGCGAGCACAGCAAGCATGAAGCGCATTGAATTTCTCCCAAGAGCGCAGAGCGGAACTGTAGTTGCGACAAACACCAAATTGTAAGACGATTTTAAATCATGGAAGATCGCGTCAAGTTTTACGCTGGCACCGCCGGGCACTCGGTCTGGTTCAGCGACGACCGCGGCGCCAGTTGGGTGCATCCGAACAGCCATTCCGGTCTCTACACCGAGGCCCGCGTCTGGTCGCTGTCCAGCCACCCTGCCGATCCCGAACACCTGTATGCGGGCACCGACATGGGGGTATTCCGCTGGCAGGAATCGACCGCGAACTGGACGCAACTACCTTCGCCGATGCAGGACGTGTGGTCGGTGGCGCAAGATCCGGACGATCCGCAGATCCTGTACGCCGGCACGCGCCCGGCCGCGTTCTACCGCTCGCCGGATGGCGGCCGCACTTGGCAACAACAGTCGGCGCCGGGGATCAAGACCTACTCCGAGATCAATAAGGGGCCGACGCGCGTCACGCAGATTCTGTTCGACCCCATCGACCACGACACGATGTGGGCCGGCGTCGAGATTGGCGGCATCTACCGCAGCAGCGACCGCGGTAAAAGCTGGATCTTTCTCGACCAGGGTCTGGTCTCTGGCGATGTGCACGGACTCGCGGTGGTGCGCGGCGCGAGCGGCGGGAAGGTGGTGCTCGCGACCACCAACAAGGGCCTGCACCGCAGCGAGGACAACGGCGAGACCTGGAGCTGGCAAAAGCTCGACTCGCCCTGGCAGTACACGCGCGCCATCACCCCCAGCGCCGACGGCTCGATGCTGTTTCTTACCAACGGCAACGGCCCGCCGGGCAGCGCTGGGCGGCTGCTGCGCAGCCGCGATGGCGGCCTTAGCTGGGAAGACCTGAACCTGCCCGGACCGCTCAACAGCACCCCATGGTGCGTGGCCGTGCATCCCTCCGATCCGAAACTGCTCTTTGCCTGCACCAACCTGGGCCAACTATTCCGCAGCGACGACGGCGGCGGCAGTTGGACGCGGCTGGCGCGAGAATTCGGCGAAGTCCGCGCCTTACACTGGCGCTCCCTGCCTCCGCTCGCGGGGCACCAGGAGGCCGCCCGCCCCGCCACCTGGAACTACAAATGAAGCAACGTTTCCCGAAGCTGATCCCCGAAGCGATGACATCGGCGCAAAAAGAAGTGGCAGCGGAAATTTCCGCCGGGCCGCGCGGCGAAGTGCGCGGGCCGTTCATCGCCCTGATCCACAACGCCGAGCTCGCGCGCCGCATGCAGCAACTCGGCGAGCACTTGCGCTGGAAGAGCAAATTGCCCCCTAGCCTGATCGAACTCGCGGTGCTCATCACTGCGCGCGAATGGAACTGCCAGCATGAGTGGTATATGCACGAGAAGCTGGCGCGCAAAGCGGGCCTCGAGCCTCGTATCTTTGAAGCCGTCGCGCAGGGCCGGGAACCGCAAGGCATGTCGGCCGACGAGTCCTTGGTCTACCGGGCCAGCAAGCAAGCGCACAGTAGCGGGCGCCTGGACGACGACACCTTCGCCGCTGCGAGCGAACGCTTCGGCCTGGACGGCGTGCTGGAACTGCTGGTGCTGAATGGCTACTACTCGGCGATGGCGATGGTGCTGAATACCGCTGGCATGGATTTGCCCGACCATGCAACCCCGCCCTTGCAGCCGCTATGAAATCCGCAGCGCCTGCCTTACACCTCGGCAAGCGCGCCCTCGCTGTCACTGCCTGAAAGGGTTTCCATGAAAAAGCTTCTTTTTTCGCTCCTCCTTTGCGCCGTCAGCGGCGCGTCGGCACAATCCTGGCCCACCAAGCCCGTACGCATCATCGTGCCCTTCGGACCCGGTGCGCTGACCGATGTCGCAGCGCGCGCGCTCGGCATCGAGCTCTCCGAACAACTGGGCCAGCAGTTCCTGGTCGAGAACCGCGGCGGCGCGGGCGGGACTTTGGGCACCGACCTGGTGGCCAAGTCGGCGCCGGACGGGCACACCCTGGCCTTCACCGACAACTCCTTCATGATTTCGGCGAGCCTGTACCGGAAACTTCCCTATGACCCGTTGAAAGATCTGCTGGCGGTAACCATCGCGGTGGAAGCACCCGCCATCATGGTGGCGCGCCTGGAACTGCCAGCGAAATCGCTACGCGACATGATCGACCTGGCAAAAGCCAAACCTCGCAGTCTGACCTTCGGCTCCGGCGGCCAGGGATCCTCGGCGCACCTGGCCACCGAACTGTTCTTCAATGAGGCCGGCGCCGAATTGATGCATGTCCCCTACAAGGGCGTTGCCGCGGCGCTCACCGAAGTGGTAGCCGGCCGCATCGATGTGACCATTTCCAGCATCGGCGCCGCAGTCGGCCACATCAAGTCCGGCAAAGTCCGCCCGCTGGCGGTCAGCGGCAAGCAGCGCAACAACTTGCTGCCCGAGATACCAACCTTTGCTGAGTCCGGTTACCCGGATTACGACATGGTGTACCGCTTCGGCCTGCTCGCGCCCGCCGGCACCCCGGCTGCAGTGATATCGCGGCTGCAGCAGGAAATCGCCAAAGCGGCCGCCAAACAGAAAGTGCGCGATTTTCTGGCCACCCAGGGCGCGCTGCCGGTGGCAACCTCCACGGCGGACTATGCCAGCACCATCGAGCGCGAAATCCGCATGTGGAAAGGCGTCATCGACAAGACCGGCGTGAAAGTCGAGTGAGCTGGTGAAGAACGCTGCCAAACACAAGCTCGCGGCGGGCGAACTGGTGCTGTGCCTGGGCTTGCGCCAAGCGCGCAGCCCGGACATCGCCATGATCGCCGCCGAGTGCGGCTTCGACGCCCTCTACGCCGACATGGAGCACAGCCCGCTGTCATTGGAGACCGTGTCGGCGATCTGCGTGGGCGCCCTCGGTCAAAGCATCACGCCGCTGGTGCGGCCGCCCTCCCATGCTGGCGACTGGATTTCGCGTGCGCTGGACGGCGGCGCCCAGGGCGTGATCGTGCCGCACGTCAACGACGCCGCACAGGCGATGGCGGTGGTCAGGAACGGGCGCTTCCCGCCGCTCGGCCACCGCTCGGTAATGGGACCGACCCCGGCGCTCGGCTACCGCGCGCTGCCGCTGGGGGAAATCAACCAGACACTTAACACGGAGACGCTCATCATCGTGATGCTGGAGACCCCGGAAGGCATCGCCAACGCGGAGGCCATCGCCGCGGTGCCGGGCATCGACCTGCTGCTCATCGGCTCGAACGATCTGTGTACCGAGATGGGCATCCCCGGCCAATTGCGGCACGCCAAATTGCGCGCAGCCTTCGAGACGACGGCGCAGGCCTGCAAGAAGCACGGCAAGACGCTGGGGGTCGGCGGTATCCGCGGCGATCTCGAACTGCAGCGTGACCTGGTGCAGTTGGGCGCGCGCTTCATCATCGCTGGCAACGACACCAACTACCTCGCCGCCGCTGCGCGCAAGGACGTGCAAGCTCTCAGAGAGCTGGCCTGAAGGAAAAATCCTTGGACGAGAACCTCTCCCCTGCTTTTCGTGCCCCGCCGCTTGCCTGCGACGCGCATTTCCACGTCTTCGGGCCCATCGAGAAATACCCGGCGCGCGATCCCAACGTGCGCTACCGGATGCCACTCGCGCCGCTGGCGGACTATCTCGCGCTGGCAGGAAAACTGGGCTTCGAGCGCTTCGTCTTCGTGCAGCCGAGCGCCTATCTGCGCGACAACGGCTGCATGCTCGAAGCCATGCAGGAGATGGGCGCGCGCTGCCGCGGCATCGTGGATGTGGAGGAGAATGCACCGGACGCAGAACTCGCGCGCCTGAATGCCGCGGGCGTGCGCGGGGTGCGTATCAACGTCTCACCGATCCACCCACCCGAGGCCAGCCTGGCGCAAAGCCTGCTCGCACGTGTGCAGCGCCTGGAAGCGCGCTGCGCCGAAATCGGCTGGCACCTGGACTTCCTGTTGCCTGGCTGGCTGACCACCGAGATGCTGCCAGTGTTGGCGAAGCTGAAGGTGGACTACACCCTCGCCCATATGGGGATGTACTTGGCCAAGGACGGGCCGCAGCAGCCCGGGTTTCAGAAGTTGCTCGATCTGCTGAAGAACGGTTCCGGTCGTTGCTGGATCAAGTTCACCGGCAGCTACCGCATCTCCCAGGCCCCGGGTTTCGCTGATATCCAGCCCCTGGCCAGCGCCCTCCTCGAGGCCGCGCCGGAGCGGATCATCTGGGGCAGCGACTATCCGCACTTGTCTTTCGCCGACAAGGTAGGCTCGATCGAACTCTACAACCTGCTCAGCCTATGGGCGCCCGACGCGGCGCTGCGCAAGAAAATCCTCACCGACAACCCGGCAAAGCTGTTCGGCTTCTAACGCACGGGGGCGTTCCATTAGCTATCTGCGCGCAAGAACCTCGGCCTATCCTTGCCCGAGGAATTCCTGGATCGCTTTCTCCGGCGGCTTGGCGTAATTCGAGCGCCGGCTCACCGCCGCCATGCCGGCAGCACGGCGCAGTTTGATCGCCATCTCCGCGGCCTTGGCGACCAAGGTGATGCCGTTGACGATGGGGGCGCCATCGAGGTTCGCGCCATGCTCGGCGCCGAATAACATCATCGGCAAGCCGCCCGCCGGCACGATCACGTCGGCCCCGGCGTCGAGCAGAATGCGGCATTCGCGCTGCCATTTCGGCAGCAGCGCCTCGAACGCATCCTGGCGGGCGAAAGCGTCGATGAAGTCGCTCACCTTGGCGTCGACGGCGCGCACCCCGATCACGCGCTGCTGCAGTCCGTAGCGGATCACCTGGTCTTCGTGCCAGGGAACGAACGCCGGATTGATGGTGACCAGCCCTAGTTTTCTGCCCAGCGTGCAGGCATGATAGAGCGTGGTCTCGCCCAGGCCGAGCACCGGAATCTCCGCCACCGACTTCACTTCGGCCAGTCCGGCATCCTGGAAATGGGTGATGGCCATGGCATCGTAACCCTGGCGCTCGGCCTCCAGCGCGCCACGCACGAAAGCCCCGGCGATACGGAACTCGGTGAGTGCGTGGGTGGTGGTCGCCGGCGGCGTGGTGGTGTTGAAGGTGGCACTGAACTCCGGATCGAGGATCGCCTTTAAGTGCGCCTCCACCCGGGTAATGTAGGGCGCCATGTGGACGCGATCGGTCGCACCCTGGAACCAGATCTTGAATTTTTTTTTTGCTTCCATCATTGACTCTCCACAAGTGCAATCACCCGCAGCGGACTGCCGCTGCCGTTGCGGATCTTGAGCGGCGCGGCCACCACCAGCGCACCGACAGGCGGCAGGAGGTCCAGGTTGGTCAGGCATTGCAGACCGTAACGCCCCGCGCCGTGCATATAGTAATGGCAGGGATAGGGCGGGCGCAGGTGGGAAGCCTGACCGGCGTCGGTGCCGATGGATTCGGTACCAAAGCCGAGCACTTCACGCTCCTCGACCAGGAACCTGACTGCGCCCACGTCCGGCCCAGGGGTGTGCTGCCCGGTCTCGTCGTAATTCTGATACTGCACCGGGTCGCGCACCTCATCCCACTTCTTCGACCAGTCGGTGCGCATCAGCACCCAGGCGCGTGGCGGAATGCGGCCGTACTTTTTCTCCCATGTTGTTATGAATTCTTTGGTCAATAAAAAGTCCGCGTCCTTCGCTGCCTCTTTCGAGCAGTCGATCACGCAGGCCGGGCCGATAAAGCGCTCCGGCGGAATGCTGTCGACGGCGTTGCCCGGAAGATCCTTGCCCGAAATCCAGTGAATCGGCGCGTCGAAATGCGTGCCGGTATGCTCGCCGCAGGAGAAGTTGTTCCAATACCAGGCCGGGCCGCGCTCGTCGTAGCGCGATACCTCCTCGATGCGGAACGGCCAGGCCTGCCCCATCTCGGGGGGCAGCGAGATGCTCGGAAACTCGGGCGCAAGGGTTTGCGTGAGGTCCACGACCTTGATCTTTCCTAAAGTAAGTTCTTTTGCTAACTGCAACAAAATACTCATGAGGACAATTCCTTTTCCAGCGCCTTGGGGTTGTCACGCCAGCGCTCCAGCCATTCCTGAGCCACGTCGCCCGGGTAAACATCCTCGATGCCGTCGCGCAAGGCATTCACCGCAGCACGTGCGAGATTCTCGGGCGAGAGTTTCGGCGGCTCCAGCAGCTGGTTCCATTCGTCATCAATCGGGCCGGGGAACAGGTTCACCACCCGCACGCCCGCCGGACGCATTTCGGCGCGCAGACACTGTGCCAAGGAGTGCGCCGCCGCTTTCGACGCCGAATAGGTGCCGTGCGACGGAAAATTGGCGAGCGCATAGATCGACAACAGATTTACCCAGGCCACCGCGCCCGCCTGGCCATCGGCGCCGCGCGCGCGCATCGCCGGACCGAATTCCTGCGCCAGGCGCAGCAGGCCGAAATAGTTCACGTCCATCTCGGCGCGCGCAGTCTCAACGCCGGCCCGATTGACGATGCCAAAAGCGCGGTGGAACTCGGCGTTATTCACCAAAATGTCCACCTTGCCACCGATCTCGGCGGCGAGCTCGCGCACACTTTTCGAGTCGGTGACATCGAGGGGAATCAGGGTTACTTGGGGGATTTTTTTCAATTCATCAAAACCAGGAAATTTCTTCCAAGGCTCAGAATGGCCGACCCAGATAAGATCAGCGCCTGCTTTTGCCAAAGAATTGATCAATGCTTGGCCGAGCGGGCTTTTTCCATCAGTGACCAGCACCTTGCGGAACTTCGGGTCGCAGGTAAATTCACGCATTTGCCGGTCCTCGGCCATAGTGCTCTCCTTGTCGGGTGTCGCCACGATCACCGCCTGTCCGGCGCGATCCAGGCGTGCGCTTACATGGACGCGAACGGGTGCATCGGCAATGCCGCTGTGCAGATGTGCCACCACCGTGGGGCCGCAATCGAGCTTCACCAATCCCAGCCGCCACGGCAGCCGCTCGCGAAAGAACAGATCGTTACTGTGGTGAAGCACGGTTTGGGCTAGCAGTTCGCCCGTAGTGGTTTGTTTTTTCCACGACAACCGTAGCGACAGGCATTCCTGGCAGGCTTCCCGTGGCGGGTACTGAATCGCACCACAGTCGCGGCAGGATTGCAGCGCGAAGCGACCCTCGGCGGCAGCGGCAGTCAGGCCGAGGGCGACGCGACTCCTCGCACCTGGCGGCAGCGTCGGCAGCCGGGTACGGAGGATGGGATTTTTTTTCTTCGGTCGAGTCAGTTCTTCAGTCACAGCTTGGCAAAAATTGCAGCCCCGGAACTGAGGCCACGGTCAAAGTTGATCATGCCGAAACCGCTTACCAGCCCTGCCCGTGCGTCTTTAACCTGCCGCTCCCCGGCCTGTCCGGTGAGCTGTCGGATCGCCTCAACCAACCCGAGGTAGCCGCCCGCCGCACCGGCCTGGCCGACCGAAAGCTGGCCACCGGAGGTGTTGAGCGGAAAATCACCGTCGGTCGTGAACGTATGTGAACGGATGAAATCGGGCGCCTCGCCCTTGGCGCAGAATCCAAGGTCCTCAAGCTGCATCAGCGAGATGACCGGGTAGTCGTCGTAAGTCTGGAGGAAATCCATGTCCTGCGGCGCCAAACCTGCTTGCGCATACAGCTCGTCCCGGTCGAGCGCCCAGCCCCCGCGCATCTGAATCGGGTCGGTGGGGAAGGCGTTGTGCCTTTCAATGGTTCCCAATAATTTCGCAAATTTCAGGTTCAATGATTCAGCTTTCTCGACAGTCATCACCAGAAAAGCTTCGGCTCCCGCGCAGGGCATGACGCAGTCGTAGAGGTGCAGTGGGTCGGCGATGGGCCGCGCCACCAGGTACTCCTCCAGCGTCAGCGGCTTCTTGAACAGCGCGTGCGGAAACTTTAGCGCATTGGCGCGCTGCGCCACGCACAGCTTGCCGAAGTCCTCGCGCGTGGCGCCATAGGTGCGCATGTAGTATGCCGTCAGGAACGCGAAACTGGCGTTCGGCCCGCCCGCACCGTAGGGATACACTGCGTCGCGCGCAAACTGGCTGAAATTGGCAAGCGTGAGGCGGAAGGAATCGACATGATTCGTGTCGCCGGCGATGCAGGCCACCACTTCGGCATCGCCTGCCTGCACCGCGCGCGCCGCGCGCCGCAAAGCCACGACGCCACTCGCGCCGCCGTAGGGCAGGTGGTCGAGCCAGCGCGGCGACAGCCCGAGATGTTGCGTGAGGCCCACGGCGCTGTCCGGCGCCAGCGTGAAGCTGGATACCGACAGGCCATCAAGCTGTTCCTTTTTTAACTTGGAAATCTTGAGTAACTCCGAAACTGCTCTTGCTAACCACCAATGCGCGGCGCGGATGGAATAGCGCACATAAGGCACGGTGACCGGGACAGCGACGGCGACGCCCTCGTAGTTCTTGCGCATTACAGGAACAGCTGAATCGAGGGCAGCATGGCGTCGCAGTTCAGGATGTCGACGCGCTTGAGACGGATGCGCAGCCGGTCCTCCCGCCAGACCAGCGTATGCCAGGCAGTGGCGGCGTAGCGTTGGGACTCGTCGCCGCGGGTCTCCGTGTAGATGAACGGCGTGCGCAGCAGAAATTCGTTCTTCTGAAAATCAGAATTTTCAACTTCGGGCGCCTGCAGCAAGTGGTGGCAGCGGCTGGCGGGCTTCTGCGAGTAGGCGAGCGGGCTCTTCAGGCGTTCTACCCGAAGCTTGAGCAGAAAACTGTCTTCATAGGCAAGCGACGTATGGTTGAGCGGGTCGGTTTGGCCGGGAGAAAGAGGCACCCAGTAGTAGGCGTCGTCGGTGAATAGCTGATACCACTCGTCGAAGCGTTGCTCATCGAGGAGCCTCGCTTCCCGGATGACGAAACGGACCAGATCCTGCTCGCAAGTCTGCATGCTCATTCGGGCCGCATGAACTCGCCCCAGGCCCGGAACTGGTTGCGCATTGAGATGTCGCTGGTCCCGTTGGCAGTCAGCTCGCCCGCCTTGCTGAGCTGCTCACCTTCTCCTGGCTGGAAGTTGCGCTGCAGGTTCACCCACTCGTTGCCGTGCGCGGCCAGCCCCTCCTGAATGGAGCGATAGCAGTGCAGGTCGTCGTGGCCGACCACCGACATGGGCGAGTTGATCACCCGGTTGTACATGACGGTACGCTGCAGCAGGCTGTCGGGTGCCCCCTTCAGACGGAAGGTCCAGGATTCAATCAGTGTGCGGTCGACCGCGAGCGGACGCACCACGCGGATCGACTGGATCGCGCCCTTGATAGTGAGGCTGGGGTAGTAGACGGTGTTGTGCCGCACCGTACCGAGGATCTGCTTGGCGCGCTCCGGGCCATAGGCGCTGTTCATCGCGCTCTCGTAGTCCTTGATCGGGGAGTACGAGGAATGGATGGAGAAGTGCACGCCGGAGAAGCCGTGGCCGTGCGGGTAGACGCGCACGCCCATCTCGTCGAAGAACTGGTAGCCGCTGACGAAAGGCACGAACTGCTCGACCGCCATCGGCTTTGGCAGGTCAGCGGGCTTGCCATCCCACAGGCGCTTGGCAGTCCCGGCGGAGGAGGCGTGCGCGATCATCGGATGCATGGTGTCGTTCAGATTCTCGACGAACATCTTCCAGTTGCAATTGTGCAGGTAGCGCAGACAGCCGCCGGTAATCTCCAACTCGCCCTCGGGCGAGCGGTCGGCGAGGAAATCGATCGAGGACAGCGAGTCGCCGAAATACTCTCTGAACCCCATCCCCCTATCGGAAAACTGCGCGAATACGAAGCCACGGTACACCTCGGTGTTCTTTATCGGAGCAAGCCCCGTCGCCTCCAGGCGCGTACCCGCGTAACCTTCCTTGAGAGGGATCATCGCGAGTGACCCGTCCAGGCGGTAGGTCCAGGCGTGGTAGGGGCAGCGAAACGTCTTGCCGGCGTTGCCCGCAGCGTCGCCCACCACCTTCGTTCCCTTGTGCGCGCAACGGTTCATCAGCAGCCGGATGCCGCCGTCCGTCTGGCGCACCATGATCACCGGCTTCGCCGCAATGTCGAGCGTGATGTAGTCGCCGGGCTTCGGCACCTGGCTCGCGTGGCCAACGTAGATCCAGGCGCGCGACCAGAGGCGCTCCATCTCCAGCTGGAACACTTCCGGGTCGGTGTAGACGTCGCGGTGAACGCGGTCCGCTTCCACCAGGCCTTCCAGCGCCGCAGGATCCTCCCGATACTTGCCCATGACGTCGAGTTTAGCTTTTTTTGCGTCGCTTCCTGTCGCGCAAGTCGAAGCAGTCTGTCGGGTTGAGCGCGAAATCGCCGAGCTTCGCCTTCTGCACCTTGTTGGTTGAGGTCACCGGCAGGTTGTCGATGAACGCGACCAGCCCCGGCGCCTTGAAATAAGCGAGGCGCTCCAGGCACCAATCCTGGATCGAGATGGCATTGTCTCTGGTCTTATCCGTGGAAACGACGCAAGCCATGACTTCCTCGTCGCGCACGGGGTCGGGCGTGGCGATCACCGCCACCGCCTGGACCGCCGGGTGTCCGGCGAGCGTGGCCTCGACTTCGAGCGCAGCGATATTTTCACCGGCACGACGGATGATGTTCTTGCGTCGGTCGACGAAGTGCAGCATGCCATCGGGCCCGCGCCGCACGGCGTCGCCGGTGTGGAACCAGCCGTCGAGCCAAGCTTCTTCGGTAGCCGCCTCGTCCTTCAGGTAGCCTGAAAAAAAACCGCGCCGAGGATCAGATCCTTGCTGGCGTACCAGCAATTCTCCGGAATCTTTTTCGATTTGAATTTCCAACTCCACTTGAGGTGCACCAATGCAGCGTGTCCCCACATGACGTGGCTCACGGCTGGCCGCGATCAGCGCGCCGCCCCCGGTTTCAGTCATCGCCCAGGCTTCGATCAGTGGGAATCCGAAACGCTTTTCGAACGCGGCATGGTCTTTCGGGTTGGCGTTAGCGCCATAACCAAAACGCACCCGATGCGCCCTGTCGTGTTGGCTTGCAGGCAAACCCAGCAGGATGGCCGGCATGACCCCCAAATAATGCACGATGGTGGCGCGGGACTCGACCACCTCGCGCCACCAGGTCTTCGGGTGAAAGCGGTCGAGCTGGATCAGGCAACCGGCGCTGAGGATCATGGCGGAAGTCGAGACGGCGAGCGCGTTCATGTGGAACAGCGGCAGCGGCGTGATCAGGCGTTCCTCGCCCTCGCGCACCGTGCACAGCCCGCCCTCGGCAAGGTAGCGACGGCCGGCGTGGAGGAAGTAGTCATTACTTAATAAGCAGCCCTTGGGCTTGCCGGTGGTCCCCGAGGTGTACAGCAAGGCACACTCGTACGCACCTACGGGGGCAGGCGCTATCGGCAATTCAGTGTCTTTTTCCAGAAATGAAGCATCAATGAAAAGACCGGCTTCGCTGTGCGCCAGCACGTAGTCGAGTTCGGCTTGGCGATAGTCCGGATTCAGAGGGACCACGCTCGCGCCAACAGCGTTGAGAGCGAGGAAATGCAGCAACAGGTCGAGGCCGGTCTCCAGCTGCAGCGCGACGCGGTGTCCGGCGCCGTAACCGCGCGCCCGGTAGCGCGCGGCTATAACACCGATTCTCTCGAGCGTCTGCGCGTAACTCAGCTCCAACGCATGGCTCGGGAAGCACAGAAAAGGCTTCTCCGCATGTGCCTTCGCCACGTTTTCGAATGCTGCATAAATGGTAGCCATGCGCTAAGATGCGATCAAATTCCAATCTTGCAGAATACAGGGGGGTTTCGATGAAAACCAGCCGTATCCTCGCCGCCGCACTTTCGGCGTCTCTCGCGATGGTCTGCTCTGCGCCAGTTCTGGCGCAGGACAAGCTCACCGCGACGCACGTGTTCCCGGCAAGTTGGGTGTATTCCAAAAGTTTCCTCGAGTTCGTCAAGAAGGCCAACACTGCGGGCAAGGGCGTGTTCGAGATTCAGGTCCGTGGCGGCCCGGAAGCGATTGGCATGTTCGAGCAGCCAGCCGCGGTACGCGACGGAGCGGTGGACATGGTCTATACGCCTTGCGCGTTCTATGCCGGGACGGTTCCTGAGTGTGACGCGGTAAGCGCGAGCACCATCGACGGCCCGACGGCGCGCAAGAGTGGGGCCCTGGCGGCGCTCAACGAAGCGCACCTACGCAGGATGGGGGTGATTTACCTTGGCTGGATCGACAGTGGCATACGTTTCCACCTCTGGTTCAAGAACCAACCCAAGCTGGACGCCAAAGGCAATCTCGACATCACCGGGGTCAAGCTGCGCGGCAATCCGATCTACAACGCGTTCTTCACCAACTATCTGAAGGCGCAGGTGATCAACCTGCCCTCAACCGATGTGTATACCGCGCTCGAGCGCGGCACGGCGGACGCCACCGGCTGGACCGAAATTGGGCTGATGGACGCGAACTGGGACAAGTTCCTCAAGTTCCGGCTCGATCCGCCGTTTTTCTCCACCGACTTGGGCGTCATCGTCAACGCCCGCAAGTGGAATTCTCTTTCGCAGAAATCCAGGGACCTGCTGACCGCCACCGTCATCGAACACGAAACATCGTCGATCAGGGACCTTGCCGTGCTGCGCACCAAGGAATTTGCCGAGCTGGAGAAGCGCGGTCTCAAATCGGTGTCGCTTGGCAAAGAGGCCGCCGCCGCGTTCGCCGGGGAAGCGCGCAAGGCGAGCTTCGTGCGCATGAAGGAGCGCTTGGAGAAAGCCGGCGGCTCGCAGGACGCCGACAAGTTCAGCAAGCTGTTCGCGCCGGGATCCTGACCTGCGCCTGATCAGCAGGGCCTACAACGCCCTCCTCCATGGCATGGCCGTGGCGGCGGGGGTGCTGATGGTGGCCATGATGGTCACCATCTTCATCGACGTGGTGCTGCGTAACCTGGGCTACCAGAGCTCGGCGCATTTTTTCAGCTTCACCGAGTACGCGCTGCTGGTGATGCCCTGCCTCGGCGCACCTTGGCTGGTGCGCGAGAAGGGCCACGTCTACGTCGAGATCCTGCTGATGTACCTGCGCCCGCAGCTGCGCCGCAAGTTCACCATCGGCATCGGTTTCGCCTGCATCCTGGTGTGCGCGGTGCTGGCCTGGTACGGCTTCGAGGTGACCCTCCGCAACTACTCGTTGAACGACGTCGACGTGCGCTCGATGGACATGCCGCGCTGGATGGTCGTGGTCTTCATCCCAATCGCCTTCTCCATGATGGCGATCGAGTTCTCTCGCTTCCTGTGGCGCGGCGAGAACTTCCTCGGTGATCTCGGCGGCCAATCCGGCGAGACCGGGTAACAGATGGCAGGCGACAGGTTTTGAGCTAGTGGACTGGTACTGGGCGGCAGCGATCCTGTTCGGTCTCGGCATCGCGCTAATGATGCTCGGCCTGCCGGTGGCGATCGCGTTCTTTGCCACCAACATCGTCGCCGCACTGCTGTTCATGGGGGGTGGTACCGGCATCGCGCAGGTAATCAACAATGGCTTCGGCGCCATGACCACCTTCGCGCTGGTGCCGATCCCGATGTTTTTGCTGATGGGAGAACTCTTCTACCACACCGGCCTCGCCACCAAGTGCTTCAATGCAGCCGACAAGCTCCTCGGCAATGTGCGCGGGCGGCTCGCCTACGTGACCTTGATTGGCGGCACCGCTTTCGCCGGTCCGGCGGGCTCCAGCATGGGTGCCTGCGCGCTGCTCGGCACGCTGATGGTGCCCGACATGATGAAGCGCGGCTACAACAAGTACCTCTCCATCGGACCGATTATGGGCGTCGGCGGCTTGGCCGTAATCATCCCGCCCTCGGCGCTCACCGTGCTGCTGGCGACACTCGGCCGCACCGACGTCGGCGACTTGCTGATCGCCGGGATCGTCCCGGGATTGCTACTGGCGCTGATGTACGGGGTACTTATCTGGGCCTGGACGGTGATCGACCCGAGCGCCGCCCCGGCCTATGTCGCCGATTCGGTGTCACGGCGCGAGAAGATTCGCCTCTTTTTTGTCGACGTGATCCCGATGGTGGCGATCATCGTGTTCTCGGTGATCATCATGATCGTCGGCTGGTGTACGCCAACTGAGGCCGCTGCACTGGGCGCGGTCTCGGTGGTCGCCCTGGCCGCCTGCTACGGCAGCATGACCTGGAAAGCGTTCGTCAAATCGGTGGAAGGCGCTTTGCGCGTCACCGTAATGTCGTTCCTCATCATCTTCGGCTCGGCAACATTCGCTCAGGTACTGGCATTCACCGGCGCCTCGAGTGGCCTCATGACCTGGGCCTTGGGCTTCGAGCTCACCCCACTTGGCATGTTGTTCATCATGATCGGCGTGATCCTGTTCCTCGGTTGCTTCATGGACCAGCTTTCGATGATGCTGCTCACCGCGCCGATTTTCTTCCCGCTCGCCAAGTCGCTCGGCTTCGACCTGACCTGGTTCGGCATCATCATGTTGCTCGCGCTGGAGATCGGCTACACCACGCCGCCATTCGGGCTGCTGCTGTTCGTCATGAAAGGCGTGGCGCCGCCAGGCACCACCATGCGTGACATCTATCTCGCGGGCATGCCGTTCATTGCCTGCGTACTGCTGCTCATCGTGCTAATCATCACCTTCCCACCACTCGCCACCTGGCTACCAAAGATCAGCCACTAGCTATGCGCGAACGTCTCCGCCAAAAACGCCTGTTGCTTGCCCCCGGCGTCTACGACGCCCTCACGGCGTTGCTTGCCGAGCAGGCCGGGTTCGAGGCGCTGTACCTCTCCGGCGCGAGCATCGCCTACACCCGCCTGGGGCGTTCGGATATTGGACTGGTGACCGCTTCGGAGGTCGCCGATACGCTGACCAACATCCGCGAGCGGGTCTCGCTGCCGATCATCGTGGATGCGGATACCGGTTTCGGCAATGCGCTGAACGTGATCCGCACCGTAAAAATGTTCGAGCGCGCCGGCGCCTCTGCGATACAACTCGAAGACCAGCTCGCTCCCAAGCGCTGCGGACACCTCGAGGGCAAGAGTCTGATCGGCGCCACCGAAATGGTGGGCAAGCTACGCGCCGCGCTGGATACGCGCCAAACGGCGCTGATCGTGGCGCGCACCGACGCGGTCGCTGTCGAGGGCCTGGAGCGGGCGCTGGAGCGCGCCACGCTTTATGCCGAAGCCGGCGCCGACGTGCTGTTCATCGAGGCACTGCGTTCGGTCGAGGAAATGGAAAAAGCCGTCGCACTATTCGGCGGCAAAATCCCGCTGCTCGCCAACATGGTCGAAGGTGGCAAAACGCCGGCGCTGAACGCCGCGCAACTCGAAGCCATCGGCTACTCAATCGCTATCTTTCCGGGTGGCACGGTGCGCTCCGTGACCTTCGGTCTGCAAGAGTATTTTTCCCTTTTGCAACGTGACGGCGGCACAGCCGCCGCGCGCGCGCGCATGCTCGATTTCGACGGCCTCAACCAAACCATCGGCACGCCCGAGCTGCTCAAACTCGGCAAGAAATATGAGGCATGAAGTGCAGCACTCGCCGCTGGCCGAAGCTGCGCTGACTAAGAGCCGAGCCGCGCCTGCTAAGCGGCAGCGCGCGCGACATTAAGCTGCCGCCCGGTCGGCGCGACGCCGATGGTGTTCCTGCAGATGGCGCTTGCGCAGGCGGATCGACTTCGGCGTGATTTCCACCAGCTCGTCGTCGGCGATGAACTCCACCGCGTATTCCAGCGTCAGGCCGATCGGCGGCACCAGGTCGATCGCTTCGTCCTTGCCCGAGGCGCGGATGTTGGTGAGCTGCTTGGTGCGAATCGGATTCACCGTCAGGTCGTTGTCGCGGCTGTGGATACCGACGATCATTCCTTCGTAGACCGGTTCCCCGGGATTCACAAACATGCGTCCGCGCTCCTGCAGCTTCCAAATTGCGTAGGCGACAACCACGCCGTCGTCCTGCGACACCAGCACCCCGTTGCGGCGCTCCGCCATCTCGCCCTTCACCGGCGCGTACTCGTCGAACACATGGCTCATCACGCCGGTGCCACGCGTCAGCGTCATAAACTCGCCCTGAAAACCGATCAGTCCGCGCGCCGGAATGCGGTAGTCCAGGCGCACACGGCCCTTGCTGTCGGACTGCATGTCGAGCAGGTCGCCACGCCGGCGGCCTAGCTCTTCCATCACGCCACCCTGGTTGCTGTCTTCAAGGTCTACGGTGAGGACTTCAAAAGGCTCGCAACGTACGCCACCGACATCCTTGTAGATCACGCGCGGTCGCGAGACCGCGATCTCGTAGCCTTCGCGGCGCATGTTCTCCAGCAGGATCGTCAGGTGCAGCTCGCCGCGGCCGTGCACGATGAAGGTGTCGGTGTCGGTGGGATACTCGACTCGCATCGCCACGTTGCTCTTGGTTTCGCGCTCCAGGCGTTCGCGGATCTGACGGCTGGTCACGTACTTGCCTTCCCTGCCGGCCAGGGGCGAAGCATTGACGAGGAAATTCATGGTCAGCGTCGGTTCGTCCACCTTGAGCAGCGGCAGCGGATCCGGGTGTTCGGGATGGCACAGGGTCGCACCGATACCGATTTCCTCGATGCCGTTGATAAGGACGATGTCGCCCGCTTCGGCCACGTCGACCTGTACGCGCTCGAGGCCTTCGAACATCAGAACCTCTTTGACTTTGGCTTTGAAGGTCTTGTCGCCTTCGAGAACCAGGACTTCCTGCGCTGGCTTCAGGCGCCCCCGGCGAATGCGGCCAATGCCAATCTTGCCGACATAGCTCGAGTAATCAAGCGAGCAGATCTGCAGTTGCAGCGGTTGATCCGGATCCTCATCGCGCATCGGCACATGCGCGAGGATCGCCTCGAACAGCGGACTCAGGTCCTTCGATTCTTCATTCAGTTGGTTCTTTGCCCAACCCAGCAGGGCCGAAGCGTAGACCACCGGGAAATCCAGTTGCTCCTCGGTGGCGCCAAGCTTGTCGAAGAGATCGAAAGTCTGATTCACCACCCATTCGGCGCGCGCCCCCGGACGGTCTACCTTGTTGACCACCACGATGGGCTTGAGACCCAGGGCCAGCGCCTTGCGCGTGACGAAACGGGTCTGCGGCATCGGGCCCTCAACGGCGTCCACCAGCAGCAGCACGCCGTCCACCATGGACAGCACGCGCTCGACCTCGCCGCCGAAATCCGCATGGCCCGGCGTATCGACGATATTGATGTGCGTGCCCTGATAGCGGACCGCGCAGTTCTTGGCGAGTATCGTGATGCCGCGCTCGCGCTCCAGGTCGTTGGAGTCCATCACCCGCTCCTGCACCTGTTCGTGCGCGGCGAAAGTGCCCGATTGCTGCAACAGTTTGTCGACCAAGGTAGTCTTGCCATGATCAACGTGGGCAATAATGGCTAAATTGCGGATACTACGGACGGGACGTACAGAGAGAGGCATGATCTTGATTTATCTGGAAAAAAGTGCGCGCATTATACGCAACTTAGGCGCTTAAAGACACCTCTTTTTCCCGATCACCCGCAGGGTAGAGCGGCTAGCCGGTCGTTTCAGTGGCTGGCGGCGCGGTCTTGATCACTTCTTCAATGGTGGTAGCCCGCAGCCACCTTCATCGCGCCGCCGATGCGCAGCGGCTTCATGCCATCGCGAAATGCCTGCTCGCGAATTTTTGCCAGGTCCGCGCCAGCGCCGATGATCTCCTTGAGCCGGGAGTGCAGGCCAGCGTTTCGTAAATACCGACACGACCAACGAAGCCGGTCATGCGGCACTCGAGGCAGCCGACCGGCTTATACACGGAGGCTGGCCGGTTCGCCTTCCACGGCGTCACCAGCCCTTCCCAGGCGTGCAGGTCTTCGACGCGGTTCAAGTCAATCTTCTGCTTGCAGTGCGGACAAAGTATCCGCACCAGGCGCTGCGCCATCACGCCGTTTAACGTCGCCACCAGCAGGTAAGGTTTGATGCCCAGTTCGAGCAGGCGTGTCACCGCACTGGGCGCATCGTTGGTGTGCAGCGTGGAGAGCACCAGGTGGCCGGTCAACGCCGCCTGCACCGCCATTTCGGCGGTCTCCAGGTCGCGGATTTCGCCCACCATGATGATGTCGGGATCCTGGCGCATCAGCGCGCGCAGCCCTTCGGCAAAACCAAGATCGATGGCGCTGGTCACCTGCATCTGGTTGAACGAGCCTTCGACCATCTCAATCGGGTCCTCGATGGTGCAAACGTTGACTTCGGGCGTCGCCAACTGCTTCAGTGTCGAGTACAGGGTGGTGGTCTTGCCCGAGCCGGTCGGGCCGGTGACCAGCACGATGCCGTTCGGCCGCTCGGTCATGTCCTTCCAGCGCTCGCTGTCTTCCGCCGAAAAGCCGAGCTCCTTGAAATCGCGCACCAGCACTTCCGGGTCGAAAATGCGCATCACCAGCTTCTCGCCGAAAGCGGTGGGCAGCGTCGAGAGGCGCAGTTCGACTTCCTCGCCGGCGAGGGTGCGCGTCTTGATGCGGCCGTCCTGCGGCCGGCGCTTCTCCACCACGTCCATGCGCGAGAGGATCTTGATGCGGCTGGTCATGGCGGCCAGCACTGAGGGTGGAATCTGGTAGACCTGATGCAGCACGCCGTCGATGCGGAAGCGCACGATGCCGAATTCGCGCCGCGGCTCGATGTGGATGTCGCTGGCACGCTGCTCGAAGGCGTAGCTCCAGAGCCAGTCCACCACCTTGATGATGCGCGCGTCGTTGGCGTCGAACTGCTTGTTGCCTGAGCCCAGTTCGACCAACTGCTCGAAATTCGACAGACCTGAAAGCCCGGCGGCCCCTTTGGTCGCGCCCTTGACCGACTTGGCGAGGTTGTAGAACTCGACCTGGTAGCGCTCGATGTCCTGCGGGTTGGCGATCACGCGCCGCAATTCCAGCTTGGTGATGCGCTGCAGCTCGTTCTCCCACTCCCGCACATAGGGTTCGCAAACCGCGATCACCGCTTCCTTGCTGGTAATGCCGATCGGCAGGATACGAAAGCGCGTTGCGTAGGCCGAAGACATCACTTCGGTCACCGCCGAAAAATCGATCTTGAGCGGGTCGATATGTCGGTATTCCATGCCGACCCGTTTGGCCAGCCACTCGGTGAGCGGCTCCAGCGCCAGCAGCTGGTGCGGCGGCTGCGCGCGCTTCCACTTCTGGTCGGCGATGATCGAGAGGGGGTGCTGGGCGCCGCGGTAATAGCGCCGTTCTTTCTTCATCTTCTCGGCGTCCGTCGGCTCGACCATGCGGTCCTCGACCAGCCAGTCCAGCAGCTCGGAGATCGCCAGGCGGCGCTCGCTGCCTTTGGAATCCGACGGAACTTTGGGATCGACCGCGGCCATATTCCTAGGATTATGCCTGAGCAGGCATACTATCGCCGCACACATGCAACCACCCACTTCACGCTCTCTTGCCCAGGACGTCAGGCTGCGCGAGGTCTGGGCCTGGAGCATGTACGATTTCGCCAACTCCGGCTATACCACGGTGGTCATCACCGCCGTGTTCAGCGCCTATTTCGTCGCCGCAGTGGCTGGCAAAGCCCCTTGGGCGACTTTCGCCTGGACCGCGGCGCTGTCGGTGTCGTATCTGGCCGTACTGCTCACCGCACCGGCGGTGGGCGCTTGGGCTGACGTCCGTGCCGCCAAGAAACAGCTGCTGTGCATGGCCACCGTCGGCTGCGTCGTTTTTACAGGACTCTTGTTTTTCGTCTCCCCGGGCAGCGTGCTCCTGGCGATCTGCCTCCTCATCCTTTCCAACTTCTTCTTCGCCACCGGCGAGAACCTGATCGCCGCTTTCCTGCCCGAACTGGCCGATGCGAAAGCGATGGGGCGCGTGTCGGGCTGGGGCTGGGCCTTCGGCTATCTGGGCGGTCTGGTTTCTCTTGCCATCGCGCTCGCCTACATCACCTGGGCGCAAAAACAGGGTCACGCCAGCGCCGACTTCGTGCCTGTCGTGATGCTGATCACCGCATGCGTGTTCGCGGTCTGCGCCACACCGACTTTCCTGTTTTTGAAGGAAAGAGCTTTACCCCAAAAGTCACCTCAAGGGGCATGGCATCAGGTGTTGCAGACCCTACGCCAAGCGGGGCACTACCGCGATTTGCGACGCTTCCTCGCCTGCCTCCTGTTTTATCAAGCCGGCATCATGGCGGTAATCGCACTTGCCGCGATCTATGCGCAGGAAGCGATGAAATTCACCAGCACCCAGACCATCGTGCTGGTGCTGGTCGTCAACGTCACCGCTGCCATCGGCGCTTTTTCCTTCGGCTACCTGCAGGACGCCATCGGCCATATTGAGGCCATGCGCCTGGTGCTGATCGGCTGGATCATCATGATTGCCTTGGCTTACCTCGCCGAAAGTGTCGCCCTCTTCTGGGTCGCCGCCAACTTGGCGGGCCTGTGCATGGGCGCCGCGCAAGCTGCCGGCCGCGCCATCGTCGGCTACCTCTGCCCGCCCGCGCGCAGCGCGGAATTCTTCGGCCTCTGGGGCCTCGCCGTCAAAGCTGCCTCCATCTTCGGCCCCCTCACTTACGGCGCGATCACCTGGATCTTCGCAGGCAACCATCGCCTTGGAATTCTCGCGGTGGGTGCTTATTTTGTGGTTGGTCTGGTTCTCCTTAGTGGCATCGACTTGGAGCGCGGGCGGCGCGCTGCCATAGCGACTAGCTGAGCTGGCCGGGGACGGTGGAGAGGCCGAGGAGTCCTGAGCAGCAGCTGGGGTATCATCCGTTTCCCCCGCAAGAACCCCCATAGGAGAAGAAGCAATGACGATCAAAGCTGGCGACCAGCTGCCCGAGGGCAAGCTGATGGAATCCGTGGAGTTCGATACGACGACGCAGTGCGCGATGGCGCCTAAAGAGGTGGCAGTGTCGGAGGCGGTGAAGGGCAAGAAGATCGCAATTTTCGGACTGCCGGGCGCCTATACCCCAACCTGCTCCGCGAAGCACGTGCCGAGCTATCTGTCGAACTTGGAGCAGCTGAAAGCCAAAGGCGTGAATGAGGTCTGGTGCGTAGCGGTGAACGATGCCTTCGTGATGGCGCATTGGGGCCGCGACCAGAAGGCGATCGGCAAGATCCGCTTCCTGGCCGATGGCAGCGCGCTGTGGGCCAAAGCGATGGGCTTGGAGCTCGATCTAAATGCGCGCGGCATGGGCATGCGCATGAACCGCTTCTCGCTGCTGGTGGACAACGGCGTCGTGCAGCAGGCCAACCTGGAAGGCCCGGGCAAATTCGAGGTGTCGGACGGTACTACGATGCTAAAACAGCTCAGCTAAGGACCTTTTCCTGGCGAGTAGGCCGGCCAGGAAACTTCTGCTTACAGAGAGTTACGCCTTGACGGTCAACGGAGGGCTAGGGTGTGGCGTTGCAGGGAGGATCATCGCAGTCATCCCATTTCAACGTCAAAGGAAGACCATGAAACTGAACCTTGCACCTCTGCTCGGCGCCGCGCTACTTTGCGGCTCGCTCGCCGTCAACGCTCAGGCGCCCGCTCAGACCCCTGCGGGTGACCCTGGCAAAGGCGAAGCGCGCAAGGAAATGCGTGCCAAGATGAAGACCGCGCACGAGGCCTGCAAGGACCATCCTGACCGACACGCCTGCATGACGGAATCCAAGTGCGCGAAGTCGTCGGACCCGGCCAAGTGCCAAGCGCAGGCCAAGGAGCGCCACGCGAAGATGCGCAAGCATATGGACGAGCGCCAAGTGGCGCACGAAGCTTGCACCGGCAAGCGTGGCGACGAGCTGATGAAGTGCCTCGGCGCGCAGCACCAGAAGTCCGGTCACGCTCAGCACGACAAGAAGAGATAAGCCCCGCCGTTGCCGCTCGCGTGCACTGATTTCAGCGCAGGACTGCGCGCCAGCCTGCCGCTGTTGATCGCGGTAGGGCCGTTCGGCCTCGTCACCGGAGTGGCGATGGCCGCTGCCGGCATCGCCCCGCTGGAAGCAATGCTGATGTCGGTGCTGGTGTACGCCGGCGCCTCGATGCTCGCCGCCACGCAACTCATCGTCGAGGGTGCGCCCGCGTTGCTGGTGGTGCTGGCGGCCTTTATCGTCAACCTGCGCCTGCTGATGTACAGCGCCTCGATACGCCCGTACTTTCTGGACGCACCGCTCGGCCAGCGACTGCTGGTTTCCTATGCCTTGGTCGACAATCCCTACGCCCTGTTCCTCCAGCGCTACAGCACCCACCCCGGTGCAGCCGGGAAATTCGACTACTTCCTCGGCCTGTCGATCCCGATCTGGCTCTGCTGGCAGGCGATGGTCGGCACCGGCCTGCTGCTAGGCAACCAACTGCCGGGCACCTGGAAGCTGGAGTTCGCCGCACCACTGGCTTTCATCGCCTTGTCCATCCCGCTGCTGCGCGACAAGTCGATGGTGGCCGCGGCGCTTAGCGCCGGGGCCACCGCAGTGCTCGCGCACGGCCTGCCGCTACGCTTGGGCCTGGCGCTCGCTGCGGTGGTAGGTGTTACCGTCGGGGTGCTGTCGGAAAAGTACTCAGGAACAAAACCCCAATGACCATCGGCCTGATCATCCTCTGCATGGCGGTGGCGACATTCGGCCAGCGCGCCTCATTTCTATTGCTGCCGGCGCACGTGCAATTGCCCGCGCCACTGCGCCGCGCGCTGCACTATGTTCCTGCGGCAGCGCTGACGGCGATCTGGGCGCCGGAACTGCTGTTGCAAAAAGGGGTCCTAAGCCTCGCGCTGGGCAACGAACGTCTGCTGGCCGGCATCGTCGCCATCGCCGTGGCGTGGCGCTA
>SHXK01000088.1 GCA_009693335.1 Betaproteobacteria bacterium
GCAAACCGATATCTCCGCCGCGCCCGACTGGGTCCGGCACCGGAAGCTGCGCGATTGGGTCGCTGAAATGGCGCGCTTGGCCAAGCCCGAGCGCGTTGTCTGGTGCGACGGCTCGCAGGAAGAGTACGAGCGGCTTTGCGCCGAGCTGGTTGCCGCCGGCACTTTCACCAAGCTGAACGAAAAGCTGCGTCCGGGAAGCTACCTGGCACGCTCGAATCCCACGGACGTGGCGCGGATGGAAGACCGCACCTTCATCTGCTCAGCCCGCAAGGATGACGCCGGGCCGACCAACAACTGGATCGACCCCGCCGAGATGCGCGTGACGCTCGGACGCCTGTTCGATGGCTGCATGCGCGGACGCACGCTGTATGTCGTGCCTTTCTCCATGGGGCCCATTGGATCCTATATCGCGCAGATCGGCGTCGAGCTCTCGGACTCCGCATACGTTGTGGTCAACATGAAGCTGATGACTCGCATGGGTCGCGCAGTGGTCGAGCATCTCGGTGAAGATGGCGCCTATGTTCCCTGCGTCCATTCGGTAGGCGCGCCGCTGGCGGCCGGGGCAAAGGACGTCGTTTGGCCGTGCAACGAAAAAGACAAATGGATCGTCCAGTTTCCCGAAACTCGGGAGATCTGGTCGTTTGGCTCGGGCTACGGCGGCAACGCCCTTCTGGGCAAGAAGTGCCTGGCGCTGCGCATCGCTTCCGTAATGGCGCGCGACGAAGGCTGGCTCGCGGAGCACATGCTGATCCTGGGTCTCGAATCCCCGGAGGGAGAAAAGCACTATGTGTCAGCGGCGTTTCCGAGCGCCTGCGGCAAGACTAATTTCGCGATGCTGATCCCGCCGGCGGCATTTGCCGGCTGGAAAGTGACCACCATCGGCGAGGATATTGCCTGGATCAAGCCGGGCGCCGACGGCCGTTTCTACGCCATTAATCCCGAGGCGGGCCTGTTCGGCGTTGCGCCAGGCACCTCGGAGCAAACCAACCCGAATGCAATGGCAACGCTGCGCGCGAATGTCATTTTTACCAATGTCGCGATGACGGCTGACGGTGACGTGTGGTGGGAGGATATGACCGGGGAACCGCCGGCGCGCTTGGTCGATTGGCAGGGCAAGGACTGGGCGCCAGGCTGCGGTCGGTTAGCGGCACATCCAAATGCGCGTTTCACAGTCGCGGCTTCCCAGTGCCCGTCAATGGATGCGCGCTGGGAGGATCCCGCTGGAGTGCCGATTTCAGCGTTCATATTCGGCGGCCGTCGCTCGTCGACCGTGCCGCTGGTGGTCGAGGCGTCCACTTGGGAGGACGGCGTCTACATGGGCGCGACGCTCGGTTCCGAGACCACTGCCGCAATTACAGGCAAGGTTGGCGTGGTACGGGGCGATCCGATGGCGATGCTCGCGTTCTGCGGCTATCACATGGGCGATTATTTTTCGCACTGGCTCAAGGTCGGCAAGGGCGCCGCGCGCCGGCCGCGGGTATTCCGCGTCAACTGGTTCAGGAAGGACGCCAGTGGCAAATTCGTCTGGCCGGGATTTTCTGAAAACATGCGCGTACTGAAGTGGATCGTTGACCGCTGCGCCGGCCGCGCCCAGGGCGTGGATACGCCGCTGGGCGTGATCCCGCGCTACGAGGATCTGAATTGGTCGGGGTTGGAGCGTTTTGAGCGTGCGCGCTTCGAAGAGATATCGCGCGTGGACGGACAGGCGTGGGGCGCGGAGCTCAAGTTACACGATGAGCTCTTCAGCAAACTCGCAGGCCACCTGCCGCCGGATCTGGAAATCCGCCGCGGCAATCTGCACCAGAAACTCGCCGCTTAGACTTCAGTCTTCATGGCTTCCAGACTTCACCAGCCGCAGGGAAAGCGCTCCGGCTGCGATCGAAACTACGGCGGCTGCGGCGAATACCGCAGGCGAACGCGCGTACTCGAGCAGCACTCCGCCGCCCGTCAGGCCAAGACCGACACCGGCGAGCAAGCTGGTCGAGGACCATGTAAAAGCTTCGGTCGAGTGTACCGTTCGCGCGATTTTTGCGACCAGCATTGACTGCATGATCAGCGCAGGGGCCATCACTACTCCGGCGGCGATACACCACAGGCCAAACGCCCAGACCGGCGACAACAAAGTCATCGGCGCAATGGCCAAGCCCATCAGAATGAGAGTGAAAGTGAACTGGCGCGCCAGCGGCAGGTGCCAGCTGCGACTGCCATAGACCAGGCCCCCGGCGGCGCTGCCGACGCTCATGATGCCGAGCAGAATTCCGGCCAGCGCCGGCTTGCCGGTCTCGGCGGCGTAGGCGGTGGTGCCGATTTCGACCAGCCCGAATGCCGACGCGTATAAGACGATCACCAGAAGCAGCGGCGCGAATCCCGGCTCGACCAGCGGACCAAAAAAATTGGGTTCGCCGCGCGGCTCGATACGCCAGTCGATGAGCGCGCTCGAGCGCTGAAACAAGAGCGTGCCGGCGCAGCTGCAAGCGGCGGCAAACAACACCGCTGCGGCAGGGGAGGCCAGAGAGACGAACACCGCCACCAGCACCGGGCCAAGGATGAAAATCAGCTCGATGACGACGGATTCGAGCGAATAGGCGGTCGCGAGGAGTGCATCGTCCTTGAGCCGTTGCTTGAAAAAGGTCCGCATGCATACGGTGATCGGCGGAAAGCACGCGCCGGCCGCAGCTGCGAGCGCAAACGCAATCCACAGCGGCGCGGCATGCTCGAGCGCCACGACCAATTCCGCCAGCGCTGCAGGGAACAGGAAGGCGCAGGCAAGCAGTGCTGAGCGTGGGCCATAGCGATCAATGAGTCGGCCGAACAGCGGTGCGACAATCGCCAATCCCGCGACATAGCAGGCGGCCACCATGCCGCCGTGCGCGAACGAACCCGTGCTGTGCTGGGCGAGCATCAGGATCGCCAGGCCGGTAATGCCGATCGGCATGCGCCCGAGCACCGACGCGAGAATGGCGGAGCGCAGCGGGGGCTGGCTGAGCAAAGCTGAATAGCGCGTGAGCGATATCAATCGATCGTGCCTTGCGCGAGCCAGCAATAAGGGAAAGGGGCGCGATTGTCCCACACGAAACACCTTTGCTGCGACGCAGCATATAGCTAAGTTCGTGCAGTTCCACGTGAAACACCGCTGCGGAGGTCGGGTTACCTAGTTTCACGTGAAACATTAACGTATCATTCGCCTCGCACGACCAATCCCGATGCAATTTCCGACTGAATTCGACGTAATCGTCATTGGCGGCGGCCACGCCGGCACCGAGGCTGCGCTGGCTGCCGCGCGTCTTGGCTGCAAGACGCTGCTGCTCACGCATAGCATTGAGACGCTCGGCCAGATGTCGTGCAACCCATCCATCGGGGGTATCGGCAAAGGCCACCTTGTAAAGGAGGTGGACGCCCTCGGCGGGGCGATGGCACTCGCGACGGACGAGGCCGGCATTCAGTTCCGCACGCTCAACTCTTCCAAGGGGCCAGCGGTGCGCGCCACCCGGGCGCAGGCCGATCGGCTCCTCTACAAGCAGGCCATACGTAGCCGGCTCGAAAATCAACCGAACCTGACACTGTTCCAGCAGGCGGTTGACGACATCGTGCTCGAGGGTGAGCGCGTGGCTGGCGTTGTGACCCAGATAGGATTGCGCTTCCGGGGGCGCGCGATAGTGCTTACGGCCGGAACATTTTTGTCGGGCCTGGTTCACGTTGGCCTGCAAAGTTATCAGGCGGGGCGTGCAGGGGACCCCGCGTCGATCACGCTCGCCGCGCGGCTAAGGGAAATGAAGCTGCCGGTTGGGCGACTGAAGACCGGCACGCCACCGAGGCTCGACGGAAAGACGATTGATTTTTCCGCGATGGAAATCCAAGGTGGGGATGTCCCCGAGCCCGTGTTTTCGTTTCTCGGCCGGGGAGACATGCATCCGCAGCAGTTGCCGTGCTGGGTGACCCATACTAACGAGCGCACGCACGAAATCATCCGAGGCGCTCTGGATCGTTCGCCGATGTTCACGGGGCTCATTCAGGGTATCGGCCCGCGCTACTGCCCGTCGATCGAGGACAAGATCCACCGCTTCGCTGGCAAGACCGGGCACCAGATATTCCTCGAACCTGAGGGGTTGACCACGAGCGAGATCTACCCCAACGGCATTTCCACCAGCCTGCCGTTTGATGTGCAGCTCGAACTCGTGCGTTCGATCCGGGGATTGGAAAACGCACACCTGCTGCGGCCGGGTTACGCGATCGAGTACGACTATTTCGATCCTCGCAATCTGAAATCCTCGCTCGAGACCAAGTCGGTCCCGGGCTTGTACTTCGCCGGCCAGATCAATGGGACCACCGGCTACGAAGAGGCGGCCGCCCAAGGACTGCTGGCGGGTCTTAACGCGGGCTTGATGGCGCAGGGCCGGGCTGCCTGGTGCCCGCGCCGCGACGAGGCGTATCTGGGGGTGCTGGTGGACGATCTCGTTACGCGTGGAGTCAGCGAGCCGTACCGGATGTTTACGAGCCGCGCCGAATACCGGCTCATGCTGCGTGAGGACAACGCGGACCTGAGGCTCACGGAGATCGGCCGCAAACTCGGACTCGTTGATGACGTGCGCTGGGATGCGTTTAGCCGCAAACGGGATGCGATTGCGCTTGAGAGCGAGCGTTTGAAGTCCACCTGGATCAATCCGCGTACCGTGTCGCCAGAAGTCGCGGAGCGCGTGCTGGGCCAGCCGATCGAGCGCGAGTACACGCTGTATGATCTGCTGCGCCGGCCAAATGTTAGTTATCACTCGCTATCTCTAATACGAACAGCTGGAAACGCTGTAGAGAATCGGATAGTCGCAGAGCAGGTCGAGATCCAGGCAAAGTACGAGGGGTATATCGCGCGCCAGCGAGTGGAAGTGGCGCGGCGCGAAGCGCAGGAATCGGCGACGCTACCTGGAAATCTCGATTACGCCGAAGTACGTGGGCTCTCGATCGAGGCGCGGCAGATATTGTCGCGCCAGCGTCCGCAGACCATCGGCCAGGCCGCACGCATCTCTGGAGTCACTCCCGCGGCAATTTCGCTTCTCCTGGTACATCTGAAACGAGTCAGCGCCAAGACCGGCAGGCTGGATCCACAACACAAGAAGATTGCATGACGCCGCAGGCCGCGCTTGATCGCGGACTGGGTGAACTTGCGCTGGTTCTGCCCTCGGGCGCGCCGGGAAAGCTGATGGCTTACCTAGGGCTGCTTGCGAAATGGAACAGGACCTACAATCTCACGGCAATCCGTGATCCGATGCAAGTGGTGAGCCATCACCTGCTCGATTCACTCGCTGTGCTGCGTGATTTGTCCGAGTCCGCTGGAACGCTCGCCGACGTCGGCTCAGGCGGCGGATTGCCGGGAATTCCGATAGCCATAGCCGAACCGGCGCGGCGCGTTACCTTGAATGACGCGAGCGAAAAGAAGGGCGCATTCCTGCGCCAGGCGGTAATCGAGCTTGGACTGAGCAACGCAACGGTGCACGTCGGTCGCGTGGAGGAGTGGCATCCGGCGGAAGGCTTCGCCGTGGTTATTTCCCGCGGTTTCGCAAGTTTGGTGGATTTCCTCGCCAGCTGCCGGCATCTTGCGGCACCCTCGGGCGTTCTCGCCGCAATGAAGGGCGCCTATCCCGGCGACGAATTGGCCCGGGTACCTGCCGATTGCGATTGCCACGAGGTGAGACGCCTTAAAGTGCCGCTCCTTCATGCCGAGCGGCACCTCGTGCTTTGCCGGATCGGATCCTGAGAGTGGCGCGCATTCTTGCGATCGCAAATCAGAAGGGCGGCGTCGGCAAGACCACCACCAGCGTCAATCTCGCGGCCGGCATGGCGCAAGCCGGTCGCCGCGTGCTGCTCGTGGACCTCGATCCGCAGGGCAACGCGACCATGGGCAGCGGCGTCAACAAAAGCAAGCTTGAACGCACGATCTATCATGTTCTGCTCGGTCTTGGCGAGGCATCGAACATTCGGCTGCGCGTCGACAGTGGATTCGACCTCATACCCGCCAACCGGGACTTGGCGGGCGCGGAGGTGGAATTGGTGGCCCTGCCGAATCGCGAAGGCCGGCTGCGCGCCGCGCTCGACCGGCTGGCGGGCGAATACGATTTCATCCTCATTGACTGCCCGCCTTCGCTCAGCCTGCTCACGGTCAATGCGTTCGCAGCCGCGGAGCAGGTGCTTATTCCGATGCAGTGCGAGTACTACGCGCTGGAGGGGCTGTCCGACCTCGTTGGCACCATCAAACGGGTGCGCTCGAACCTCAACCCGCGGCTCGAGATCGCCGGCTTGCTGCGCACCATGTTCGACCCGCGCAACACCCTTGCGAACCAGGTTTCCCGGCAGCTGGAGCAGCACTTCGGCGACAAGGTCTACCGTACGCTGGTGCCGCGCAACGTACGCCTTGCAGAAGCCCCGAGCTACGGCGCTTCGGCGGTAATCTGGGATAAGACCTCAAAAGGTGCGCAGGCCTACATCGCGCTCACTGAGGAGATTCTGAGAGGCTATTCATGAGCAAGCCCAAGGGACTTGGACGCGGCCTGGATGCACTGCTGGGCGGCGACGACACCGCATCGCGCAATGACGCCATGGCGAGCCTGCCAGTTGCCTCAATCCGACCCGGCAAATACCAACCGCGAACCCGGATGGACCAGCAGGCACTTGCCGAACTTGCCGCATCGATACGGTCGCAGGGCCTGATGCAGCCCCTGTTGGTCCGGCCGCTAGGGCGAGACCAGTACGAACTGATCGCCGGTGAACGCCGTTGGCGCGCCGCGCAGCTTGCAGGACTCGCCGAGGTCCCGGTGCTGGTGCGCGACGTGCCGGACAACGCGGCGCTTGCGATGGCTCTGATAGAGAACATCCAGCGCGAAGACCTGAACCCGATCGAAGAGGCCACCGGCATGCAGCGCCTGATCGAGGAGTTTCGCATGACCCACGAGCAGGCTGCCGACGCGGTTGGCCGCTCGCGCAGCGCCACGACCAACCTGCTGCGGCTGCTGAAACTCGCAAAGCCGGTGCAGGCGATGCTGATGCAGGGAACGCTGGATATGGGTCATGCGCGCGCACTGCTCGCGCTCGACGGGGCGCGGCAGATCGAGGCAGCGAACCGCATCGTCGCGCGGGGCCTGTCGGCGCGGGAAAGCGAGGCACTGGCCGCGCGCCTGGCGCGCGGGTCCGCCGCTCGCCATGTTCGCAAGACCGATCGTGACCTGGCGCGGCTGGAGGAGGAGGTCTCCCAGCGGCTGGGTACCACCGTGCATATCCGCCCAGGACGCAAGGGCAGTGGCACCATCGTCATCAATTATTCGGGACTTGACCATCTTGATCGGTTGCTGAAGAAGCTTCATTGACGTTGCCCCAGCCGCGCCGACGGGAAATGAGAGAATTTTGCATCGCAACACGTTGACCCATAGTGCGCGATGCCAATATAATTTCGATGCTTCGCAGGATCCGGGTAACGTGAACGCTGGCTCCCGCGTCTTGAGCAAGCCGATTCGCACCGTCCTCCGGTGGCAGATGCTTGCCACCGTTGCCTTGACTCTGTTGGCTGGGGCACTGGGTGGAGTGCACGGCGCTTTGTCCGCGACCTTGGGTGGCGCGGTAAGCATCAGTGCGGGTTGGGTCTCAGGCTTGGTCGCAGCGACTGGCAATGGGGAGTCTGCAGGGGGGGGTCTGCTCACCGCGCTCAAGGCCGAGGCAGTCAAACTCGGCGTGATCGCGTCCCTTCTGGGGATCGTACTGGTCGGCTACGCGGAGGTCGAAGTGCCCGTGTTTTTAGGATCATTCATGTTGACGGTCCTGATTTTCTCGATGGCGTTTTTCGTGCGCTGACTCATCCAACCCAGAACCTGATGGCCCCCGGCAACGAACTCAATCCCACCGAGTACATCGGTCACCACCTGACCCATGATGCGCGCCCGTTTCTCGGCGATGGCGGCTTCTGGACCGTGCATCTGGATTCCGTCGCGGTGGCGATCCTGCTCGGCTTCGTCGGCATTGGCTTCATCTGGTGGATCGTACGCGGCGCGACCTCGGGCGTGCCGAACAAGCGCCAGGCCTTCGTCGAGCTGCTGTTCGGCTTTGTCGACGACCAGGCGAAAGGCATTTTCCGGCATGGCGACCGCAATGCGTTCATTGCTCCGGCAGCGCTCACGGTGTTCGTGTGGGTGTTGTTGATGAACTCGATGGATTTTCTCCCGGTGGACATCGTGGCGCTGGGGACGCATCAAATCTCGGAACATGGTTTCCGCATCGTGCCAACAGCGGACGTGAACACCACCTTCGCGCTCGCTCTGACGGTGTGGTTCCTGATGCTCTATTTCTCGGTTGCCGCCAAGGGTTGGGGCGGCTGGATTCACGAGCTTTGCTGCTCGCCCTTCGGCGGCAAGCTGTTTCCGCTCAATCTTCTGTTCAATGCAATCGAATACCTCTCCAAACCGTTATCGCATTCGCTGCGCTTGTACGGCAACATGTACGCGGGTGAGATCATCTTCCTGCTGCTCTGGATGTGGGCGGCAACTGGCATCGTCGGTACGGTGTTCGGTTCCTTGCTCGGCTTGGGCTGGGCGATCTTCCATATCTTGATTGTCGCGTTGCAGGCCTATGTTTTCATGATGCTGACCATCGTCTACCTCTCGATGGCGCACGAACACCACTAATCACACCGTCTTTTCGCAAAGAAAGGGAGTCACAATGGAAAAAATGCAGCTCATCGCTATGGTTCAGGCGTACACCGCGGTCGGCATCGGCCTGATGATCGGATTGGGCGCGCTTGGTGCCTGCGTCGGCGTCGGCATCATGTGCTCACGTTTCCTCGAGGCCGCCGCACGGCAGCCGGAGCTGACCGACTCGCTGCAGGCCAAGGTGTTCCTGCTGCTCGGCCTGATCGACGCCTCGTTCATCATCGGCGTGGGTCTCGCTCTGTGG
>SHXK01000089.1 GCA_009693335.1 Betaproteobacteria bacterium
GGGATCATCACCGGTTTGCTGGTGATCGTCCCGTATGTCGGCGCATTCACCGGCATCCTGCTTGGCAGCGTCGCCGCAGCCATGCAGTTCGGCAGCCTGAGCGGCGTGGCCTGGGTACTGGTCGCCTTCGGCGCCGGCCAAGCGCTCGAGGGCATAGTCCTGACCCCGTTGCTGGTCGGCGAGCGCATCGGCCTGCACCCGGTTGCGGTGATTTTCGCCCTCCTCGCTTTCGGACAGATCTTCGGCTTTTTCGGCGTGCTGCTTGCGCTGCCGGCGAGCGCGGCACTGCTGGTGGCGCTGCGCCACATGAAGACCGCGTACTTGGGCGGCCCGCTCTACGGCGACGCGAAGTGATGAGACAGCTCGCTTGATGAAGCAGCTCGCGTTGGGCATCTGGTCGCCGCCGCAAGCCACGCTCGACAATTTCGTCCCCGGCGCGAACGCCGAACTGCTCGAGCGCCTACACGAACTCGGTTCGGGAAATTGTCCGGAAAGCATTGTTTATCTGTGGGGCGACCCCGGTTCTGGTAAGAGCCATCTATTACGGGCCTGCGAAGTGCTGCGCGACGGCCTGCATGTCGCCGACGACGTCGAACAGTTGGACGAGGGGGCCCAGATCACGTTGTTCAATGCGATCAACGATGCGCGCCTATCGGGCGGCGCGGTGCTGGCTGCGGGAAACGCGCCCCCCTCCCAGTTACCGCTGCGGGAAGACCTCAAGTCCCGCCTTGCCTGGGGCCTCGTCTACCAGCTCAAGCAGCTCACCGATGGCGAACGTGCTGTGTTCCTGCGCGCCGAGGCCGAGCGCCGCGGCATGCACCTCGCCGACGAAGTGATCTGCTACCTACTCGCCCACGTGCGGCGCGACCTGCCTACGCTTGCGGCCATTCTCGATCAACTGGACCAGATCTCGCTGGAAAAACAACGGCAAATCACCCTGCCGCTGGTGCGCGAGACGCTGAAAATCCTCGACCTATGACCAAGCTCGCCCTGTTTGACCTCGACAACACCCTGCTCGCCTGCGACAGCGACTACGAGTGGGGGCAGTTCCTGGTCGAGCGCGGCGTACTCGGCCAGGAAGAGTACGAGGCGCAGAACGCCGCCTTCTACGAACAATACAAGGCTGGCACCCTCGACATCCACGAGTTCCTCGGCTTCGCACTACGACCGCTCGCCGAGCACCGGCCCGAGGACCTTGAACGCTGGCACGCCGAGTTCATGACGGTGCGTATCCGGCCGGCGATGAGCGCAGCGGCGAAAGCGCTGGTGCGCCGCCATCTGGCCGCAGGCGACCTTTGCGCGGTCGTCACGGCGACCAACAGCTTCGTTGCCGGCCCAATCGGGCGCGAGTTTGGCGTACCCCACCTGGTAGCAACCGAGCCGGAGCGCATCGACGGCCGTTTTACCGGCCGCGTCGCGGGGGTTCCTTGCTTCAAGGACGGTAAGATCGCGCACCTCGAGACTTGGCTGGCGGGCGCTGGCCACCGACTGCAGGAGTTTGCGCAAAGCACCTTCTACAGCGACTCGCACAATGACCTGCCCTTGCTGGAGCGCGTCACGCACCCAGTGGCGGTCGACCCTGACCAAGTCCTCGCAGCCGAAGCCGGGCGCCGGGGTTGGCCGGTGATTTCCCTGAGATAATCCCCGCCCGCAATGATCAAACGCTTCATTCGCCGCGTGCTCGGCCTCGATGCTCCGGGGCCGCTGCGTGTGCCGCAGTCGCGCCACGGCATTAGCAGCAACTCGATCAGCTCGGGCGCGCTCAAGGTCTGCGACGTGCTCGCCGATCACGGCCACGCGGTCTATGTGGTCGGCGGCGCGGTGCGGGACCTGCTGCTCAACATCGAGCCCAAGGATTTCGACATCGCCACCGACGCGCGGCCTGAGCAGATCAAGCCGCTGTTCCGCCGCGCCCTGCTGATCGGCCGGCGCTTCCGCCTGGTGCACGTGATGTTGGGGCGCGAGACGCTGGAAGTTTCCACCTTCCGCGCCGCCGATAACCAGAGCACCGAAAAAGACCAGCACGGTCGCGTGTTGCGCGACAACGTCTTCGGCACCCTGGAGGAGGATGCGCGCCGGCGCGACTTCACGGTCAACGCGCTCTACTTCGATTGCAGGTCGGGCGAGGTCATTGACTATCACGGCGGCCTGGCCGACCTGAAGAAGCGCACCCTGCGCATCATCGGCGACCCGGAGGCTCGCTTTCGGGAAGATCCAGTGCGCATGCTGCGCGCGGTGCGACTAGGCGCGAAGCTTGGTCTGTCCATCGATGCTTCGACGCGCGCCCCGATCAAGCGCCTGGCGCCGCTGCTGGAGCATGTGCCACCGGCGCGCCTGTTCGAGGAGATGTTGAAGCTCCTGCTCTCCGGCCACGCCAACGCCTGCCTGCGCCAGTTGCGTCATGAGGGACTGCACAAGGGCCTGCTGCCGCTGCTCGATGTGATCCTCGAACAGCCGCTGGGCGAGCGCTTCGTCACGCTGGCGTTGGCGCAGACCGACGAGAGGGTGCTAGCCGATCGACCGGTGTCGCCTGCATTTCTGTTTGCCGCGCTACTCTGGCACGAAGTACTGGCGGCCTGGAAAATGCGAGACAAGCGCGGCGAACCCCGCATCCCCGCGCTGGAGGCGGCGATGGACGATGTGCTGGAGGCGCAGAGCGTCAAGCTCGCCATCACCCGTCGCCTCACCGCCACCATGCGCGAGGTCTGGGCGATGCAACCCCGTTTCGAGGAGCGCTCCGGCCAGCGAGCGCAGCGGTTGCTCGAGCTGCCGCGCTTTCGCATGGCTTACGATTTCCTCGCTTTGCGCGCCGCCAGCGGCGAAGTGCCCGCGGAGCTGGAAACGTGGTGGCGTGCGTTCCAGAGCGCCGACCCGGAAGCGCGTGAGGAAATGCTCCTGCCCGACACCAGACCGCACAACAAGCGGCGCCGGAGACGCCGCAAGGGAAACGCCAACGACGCGCCGCCGCAACCATGACGCTCGCCTACGTCGGTTTGGGTGCGAATCTCGGCGATCCGCGGCGCACGCTAGCCGAAGCAATTCTGGAACTGGGACACCTGGTCGGCTGCGCCGTGACCCGCCAGTCCTCCCTGTACCGCTGCGCACCGCTCGGCACCACGGCGCAAGCCGATTTCATCAACGCCGTGGTCGGTCTCGAGACCACGCTGGAGGCCGAACTCCTGTTGGACCAGCTGCAAGCGATCGAGAACCGCCACGGCAGGCAACGGCCCTTCAGCGGCGCACCGCGCACGCTCGATCTGGATCTGCTGCTGTATGGCGACGTGCAGTTGTCCACGCCGCGCCTGACGGTGCCGCATCCGCGCATGCACGAGCGGGCCTTCGTGTTGCAGCCTTTGCTCGAACTCGATCCTGTGATTTCGCTGCCAGTCAAAGGATTGGCGAGCGTCTTGCTGCGTGCCTGCAGCGGGCAAAAGATCGCCAGGATCGAGTAGCGTCCCGGTGCGGAATTTTCGTCATCTCGCGGTAGAGGGGCCGGTCGGCGCCGGCAAGACCAGCCTGGCGCGGCGGCTCGCCGACCGCCTCGGCGCCGAGCTACTGCTGGAGGCGCCCGGCGAGAACCCGTTTCTTGCCCGCTTCTACCAGGACATGGCGCGCTTCGCCTTGCCGACACAACTCTTTTTCCTGTTCCAGCGGGCTCGGCAGTTAGGCGCACTGGCACAGCCGGACATGTTCGGCCGACCCACCGTCACGGACTTCCTTCTGGACAAGGACCCGCTGTTCGCGCGCCTCACCCTGACCGACGAAGAAATGGCGCTCTATCAGAAAATCTACGATGCGATCCGCCCGCAAGCGCCAGCACCGGATCTGGTGGTTTACCTGCAGGCGCAGCCCGCAACGCTCTACGAGCGCGTCCAGCGGCGGGCCGCGGAGTACGAGCGCGGTCTGGGCGAGGACTACCTGGCGCTGGTGGCGGAGGGCTACGCGCGCTTCTTCTACAATTACAGCGCGGCGCCGGTGCTAATCGTCAATTCCGAGAACCTCAATTTCGTGGCGCGTGACGCCGATCTCGAACTGCTGCTCGCTCGCATGCGCGGCATGAAGAGCCGGCGCGAATTCTTCAGCCTGGGCTAAAGACGATGCGGATCGTGCGCCAGATCGACGAGCTGCGCCGCGCAGCAGCAGACTTCCCCGGGCTGGCGTTCGTGCCAACGATGGGCAACCTGCACGACGGCCACCTCGCCCTGATGCAGCTCGCGCGCGAGCGCGCACGCCATGTATGCGCAAGTATTTTCGTCAATCGCCTGCAGTTTGCGCCTAGCGAGGACTTCGAGAGCTATCCGCGCAGTTTCGAGGCCGATTGCGCCAGACTGCGCGCCGCTTCACTCGACCTGCTGTTTGCGCCGGACGAGACCGTGCTCTATCCCGAGCCCCAGACATTCGTCGTCGAGCCGCCCACGATCGCCGGCGAACTGGAAGGCCACTTCCGGCCGCGTTTCTTCCACGGCGTGGCCACCGTGGTGCTCAAGCTGTTGAATTGCGTACAGCCCCGCATCGCCGTGTTCGGCAAGAAAGACTACCAGCAGTTGCATCTCATCCGCGCCATGGTGCGCCAGTTCGACCTGCCGGTCGAGATCGTTGCCGGGGAAACGGTGCGTGAGGCCGACGGCCTGGCCATGAGTTCGCGCAATGCCTACCTCTCGGCCACGGAACGCGCCGAGGCGCCGCACCTGCAGCGCGTCTTGCAAAAAGTAAAAGCCGGGATGGAATGCGCAGAGGCGGTCCAAATACTCACCGCCAGAGGCTGGAAACCTGACTACCTCGAGGTACGCCGGCGGAGCGATCTCGCCGCCCCGGAGGCCGGCGACCAAGAAAGGGTAGTCCTGGCGGCGGCACGCCTCGGCAGCACACGCCTCATCGATAACCTGGAGTTCTAACGGGGCTTAGCTGGGATACGGCTCGAACATCATGGCCTCCACCGGGCAACCCATCGCCTGCGCGATCCTTCAGCCGCGACGGCGGGCAAGCTTCGCTAGTGCCACTTCGACGGGGATCGTCTCGCCGCGATCTGCCTCGGCAACGCTGGGAACATTTGGTTTAGTTTAGTCTAGTAAAATGCCATGCGCAGGTACCCGGATACCTGTCGCCAACGGAGTTCATGCGCCGTTGCCGGACCTAAGACGAGGAGAGGTACTGCAGTGTGCGCATTGTCCAAGGGAGTAATTGGCGAGACCGCGAACATGACCGAGCACTGGGCAGCGCTTGCCTACGTGGAAGCCGAGCGGCGCTTTCGCAAGATCCAGGGGCATCACGACATCTGGATCCTCTCGGGCGCACGGAGCAACAGGTTCATCGGCTGACCACAACCGCTTAGCCTATGCACCCCGCCGCCCTAAAACCTTCAACTGAAAGCGTGCACAACGCTTTCTGCCGACCTCGGTGTCCGCGTCAAGGGGTTCGGTTCATGGGGTGTCTATGGCGACCATGACGGCGCTTGGATTCATGCCGCGCAAAGTCTTGATGCGCCTCATGGGGCTTCTCAGCCGATTCAGTGTTGAGCAGGAGGATGTGGTTGGCGTAGACATCAGCAACAAACACATCCGGATCGCCCAGTTGAGCAAGACGAAAAACCGCTGGGTTCTGGAAAAGCTCGGCTACAGGTATCTCGACAGTGACGTTTCCGGCCTGTTGCAGAACGTCGACCTGTATGCGAATAAGTTGCGCGAATTGCTTACGACCACTAAAACAACCACGGTCAACGCGGCTCTATCCATTCCGATTACCAGTGCGATAATCCGGGTCGTCAAGTTGCCCCTGATGACCGACGATGAATTACAACGGGCGATTGACACGAATTCTCTCTGGGTAAACACGATACAACTGACCGAGAAGTTGGAGGAATACTCGATTTTCTGGCAGGTCATCAGTCGAACTCCCGCCGATAACACCATGGACATTCTGTTCGTGGCCTCGAAACTGGCAGACATCAAGGCCTACACCACGATCGCTGAACAAGCAGGCCTCAACCCTGTCGTGATAGATATCCGTTGTTTCGCTACCCAAAATGCGTACAAACTGCCCGCTTCGGGCGCGGCAGACAGCGATATCAATGCAATTCTGGAATTGGGGCCCGACGAAAACTACCTGCTGATCATCCAGAAAGGCAACCCGTTCATCGCGGACATCTATATTTCCGAGGCAGATAGGGATCTGTTGCGGACCCCCGGGAAGGACCCGACTTTGCTGGAAAGATTCTGCGAGACTTATGCCACCCAGGTGCGTCACGGAATCCATTCGTTTGAATCGAGAGGCAGCTCGAAAACCTTGATCGACAGGATTAACCTGGTTTCTCCGTTGCCTGATGTGCAAACCATCCTGCGAATGCTTGCGGTGCGGCTGGATGGATACAAGATGGATCTGTTCAACCCGATCCAGCACCTCACCGTTCCTGAAAACCTGAAAGAAAAGTTGGCAGCAGAACCGAACCCATCCGTGTTTACTTCAGTGCTCGGACTCGCGACGCGCAAGCTCGACGTGTTTGGTTATTACAAATTCGTCACGGCGGTAAACAACATCAACTTATTGCCAAGTCGAGAGATTTTTCGTGTCAGCGAAAAAACGAGGATACTTTCCGGCCTCTTGCTGGGCGTGGTTGTCGTAGTCATCGCGGTCGCGATCGGTCTAGTAAGTTGGCTACAAGGCCAGACCAAGGAAGAACTTCTCCCGCAGGTTCAGGAAACCACTGAGCTCGAAAAGAAGCTCGCGCTACTGAATGCAGACATCGAAGCGCTGAAGGCCGACAGAGAGCGATATCAAACCTTTGCCGAATCCGTTCTCGCGCAAGGCGTGGAACAAGACCATGTATTCATGTTGATCGACGAGCTGATGGGTGCGGTTCCGCACGGAGTATGGTTGTCCGAGATCGACTATAAAGGCGCCGACACGATGACCGTCAATGGCGAGGCGTTGAACGAAAAGGCCATCTATCGCTTCGTCGAGAAACTCAATCATGGGCTCGTCATCCAGCGCGCGTCCTTGAAAAGCATCCGGGAGGGCGGCGATCCCAGGGCAGATACCCGACTATCTGGAAGAAAGAACTTCGAGTTGCACTGCACGTTGATCGCGCCAAGCACAGCAACTTCAGCTGGCAAGCGTGTCAAACAGGACTGAGGGGGCGCCGAATATGCCAGTTGATCGCAATACGGACATCGGTGCTCTGCTGAAAAGCTTCACCAAAAAGGGGGGCTTGCGGAGTGCAGCCCAGATCAAACCCGTCCTGGCAGCACTCCTCGCCCTGCTGCTTGCTGCTGTTTACATCGTGTTTGTCACTCTGCCGCAGCGGGCGGAGAACGCTGAAATGAATGTGAAGGCGGCCTCGACAAAGGATCTTCGTGACCAGGTGGCGCGGCTCACCAAACAATTGCACTCGGCCAAGGCGCAAGCTGGGGACGAGCGGCAGAAAAATCAGGTATTGACCAGCCGGTTTATCAGTGGGCGTGAGGTCGAGACCTTTTACGGCGACCTCAGCCAACTCATCGTGCAGCATGGGTTTACCATCACGGGGCTGAAGATCGTCGGCGAGTCGCCCGTATTTTCGCAGAGAGACAAGCTTGCCGTAGACCAGAATGCTGCAACGCCGGCGCCCGGCGATCCAAAGTTACAGACGGGTGCTGCCCAATCGTCGAGGAAACCGGTTTTCCACACAGTTCGGTTCGAACTCGACGTGATCGGGAGATTCGGTGACTATCACAACTTCCTCCGCGAATTGGTGAAATTCGACAAGATTGTGTACGTTAACGGCCTTAAAGTGTCGCTGGTGCCTGATGACCGAAATGGAAAAGTCCGGGTGTCGACCAGTCTTTCGGCGATTCGTTTAGATGCGCCGGGCGCGAAAACCAGAGGATCTCCAATCAAACCGGACCCCGTGCGCCCGATATCCCAGCTGCAAACCGACGATGGCTTCGCGCTTCATCGAGCCGCCTTACTTGTAACCGACAACCGAGGGATAAGCGCAGTGCGTGGCAGGCTGGTATTGGTCGGAACGGCTGCAGTGACCCCGCTACATCCGGATATGGACAGCGCGACGCTGAAGTCCGTGCCGCGGGGGCCGGTCGTTTCCACGATCGCGCAAGCACCGCCTCGGGACCCGTTCTCCCGCGGGGACATACCCGAGGCCTCCGCGCCTTTTCCAGGCCGATCCCCGGAGTCCCCCAAACCTCAACAATCTGCCGACAGCGCGGCAGTCTATGTGGTTAGCGGAGTAATTCTCGGTCCAAAGGATCGTGCCGCCATTGTCCGGACTGATTTGGGTGAAACCGTGCTGGTCAAGATTGGTGCTGTCCTCGGGCCACTCAAGGCTGAGGTCATCGAGATTACTGAATCCGGCATCGTCATACGCGAAGGCAAGCGTACTATTCGTCTGGCAGTTCAGGCCGTGGTTCCCAGCCCGTCCGAGGGGAGTGAGAATGCAACCCAGATTCAGTCTAAGCCCCAGCCCCCGTCGACTTCACGGCGTTAATGCGGTGCGCCTTGCCGTCTTGCTCGCGGTGGTTACATCGGTCCTAGGCGGCTGCGCGATCGAAAGAATTGTTCGGTCGAACGAATCCATGCGGTCGGATATGAAATCCGAACCTCAACAGATCAAGGAGGATATGGTTCCCCGCATCGAACAAAGCAAAGCACTCGGTCCAGTCGTCAAGGAGACGCCTCCCGAAGAATTGCGCAGGCAGAACCGAAGCCTGCTCGGGACATTCAATCAGGATTCAGACATACAACGGGAGCTGAGCGCCGCGGGTCAGACCTTCACGATCTCGCTCAATCTCATGGACGTCGACATGCGAGATATCGGCCGGATTTTCGCGGAAGTCGCCAAAACCAACATCATTGTGGGTGAGGAAGTTAAATCCCGGGTAACCGCGAAAA
>SHXK01000090.1 GCA_009693335.1 Betaproteobacteria bacterium
TTCACCTGGGACCGCGTGCGGGATCAAACCATACAGGCGCTTGCAAAAAAAGTATTCGTCCGCGAAGACCCCGCCCTGACGGCGATGCTGCCGCAGCTGCGTCCCGCGCGCGTCACGATCCACTTGCGTGACGGCCGCGAGTTGAAGGGCGCCGCCGACAGCAACCGCGGCGACGACCAGGATCCCTACAGCCGGGAAGAGCTGTGCGCGAAGTTCTCGGAGTTGACGGAAAGAGCCTGGTCGCGGGAAGCGGCACAAGATCTGCTCGAGAAACTACAACGGCTCGATGAGTTAAGGGACGTCAACTTACTGCTTTCTTAGCTCGCTGGCGGCAGCCGCCGCCAGCATTGCCTCGAAAAGCTCCGGCTTGGGCGTGAGCGGCTTTGGGTAGGCCTTGCGGCTGTGCGTAAGGCCCAGTCCGAGGGCCAGCTCGGCCAGCTTGTAGGTGAGCGGCCCGGGGTTGATCACCGGTACCGGCAGGCGTTCAGCCAGATAGGCATGGGCCTGGTGCATGGTGGTCGAGCCGAGCAGCAGCACGTCAGCGCCGTCTTCCTCGATCGCCCTGCGACCCGCCTCGGCCAGCAAGGGAAAAATGTCCGCTTCCTTGCCCGAGAGCAACTCGCGGTTGTCGGGTTTCACGTCGAGTGCGCGGATCGAAGCGCATTTGTGCTGGATGCCCAGGTCGTTCAGCGACTTCGTATAGAGCGGTTTCCACTGGCTCCACATGGTCAGCACCGAGAAGCGCTCGCCGAACATCAGCGCCGTGAGCATCGAGGCGCGTCCCGGCGCGATGACCGGAATCTCGAGCAGCGAGCGCAAGCCGGCCATGCCGGAATCACTCATGGTGTCGATGCACACGGCGTGATAACCCTCATCTTGCGCGCGCAGGCCGGCCTCCATGATCCCCGCGTCCGCCAGGATGTAATCGTGATGGCTGACGTAGTTGCTCGGCGCCGCCTTCACGGGACGGAAATCGAAGGCGATGTCCGGACCCAGGCGTACCGCCTGCACTTGGGCGCGGCGCAGCGCCAGCTGCTCAGCGTTGACCGGGAACGGCACGATTACCAGAACCTTATACATGGTCGTCAAGCTCCTTCAGAACCTGCCACTAAAGACCAAGATAACGCGCCCGCAGATCCGGACTGCGAGCCAACTCCGTCGCCGGGCCAGACATCGCGACCACGCCATGCTCGATGATATAGGCGCGGTCTGCCGCCTCCAGCGACTGCACCGCGTTCTGTTCGATCAGCAGGATGCTCAGTCCTTCGCCGTTCAGTTCGCTGATCAGCTCGAACATCTCGTCCACCAGGATCGGCGACAGCCCGAGCGAAGGCTCGTCCAGAATGAGCAGCCTGGGCTCAGACATCAACCCGCGCCCGATGGCGAGCATCTGCTGCTCCCCGCCGGAGAGCGTGGCGGCCATCTGACCAAAGCGCTCTTTGAGTCTGGGGAAGATGCGCGTCACGCGCTCCAGGTTGCGCGCGCGGGCCGCTTTGCCACGTCGGTAGCTGCCCAGCTCCAGGTTTTCGCGCACCGACAGGTTGGGAAACACGCGGCGCCCTTCGGGCACTTGAATCAGGCCCAGTTCGACGATGTGGGAGGTTTTCGCGCCGGCGATCTCCTCGTCGCAGAAGCGGATCGAGCCGCCGAACGGTATGCAGATCCCGCTCAGATTGTTGTTCAAAGTGGATTTCCCGACACCGTTGCTGCCGAGTACGGCGACCACCTCGCCCACGGCGACGTCGAGGTCCACGCCGTGGAGCACCTCCACTTCGCCGTAACCCGCCCGCAGACCCCGCACTTCAAGCATGCGCCCCCCCTGCCAAGCGTTGCGCCGCGCCCCGACCGAGGTAGGCCTCGATCACCACCGGGTCAGCCGCCAGCTGCCTGGGGGCGCCCTGGGCGATGATCTTCCCGTAGGAGAGGACAAAAACGTTTTCCGCGAGACTCATCACCGCCTGCATCACATGCTCGATGAGGAATACCGTGACGCCCGAGCTACGGATGCCCCGGATCACCGGAATGAGCTCGTCGATCTCCGAGGGATTCAGGCCCGCCATGACCTCGTCGAGGAGCAGCAGTTTCGGTTGCGTCGCCAGCGCACGCGCCAATTCCAGACGCTTGCGCCCAGCGACCGTCAGGCCCGAGGCGGTGCGCTCCAGCAGTTCCGCCATGCCGACTTGCCGTGCGATCGCCTCGGCCCGCGCCGACGCCAGCGCCCGGTCGGGCGTGTGCAGGTAGGCGCCTACCATGATGTTCTCGCGCACGCTCAAATGGGCGAAAGGCTGCGTGACCTGGAAAGTACGCACCATACCGTGCTGGCAGATGTGATGGGGCGGGCGGGCGGTGATGTCCTCGCCACGGAAGCGCACGCTCCCCGCATCGGGGACCAGGAACCCGGTGAGCGCCGCGAACAGCGTGGTCTTACCCGCCCCGTTCGGGCCGATCAGCCCGGCGATGCTCCCTTGGGCTACAGCGAGGCTCGCGCCATCGACCGCCCGCAGGCCGCCAAAAATCTTCGACAGTCCATGGACCTCAAGCACGCGCTTTGCGTCTCCAGCGCAGCTTGAACAGGTCGACCAGTCCGTTGGGCAGAAAGCCGATGATCAGAATAAGCAGACCGCCATAGATGATGAGCGAAAGTCCCTGGGCGTCAGTAACCGCGCGAGTACCCTCGCCGACCAGCGCCAACAACAACGAACCAATCAGTGGCCCGTACACAGTACCGGTACCACCGATCATGCTGACCAGCAGCATCTCGACCGACTTGTCCACGCCAAAGGCTAGCGTCGGGTCAATGTACAGGTAGTACTGCGCGTAGAAGGTGCCGCCCAGGGCACATAAAGCGCCGGAGAGCGCCATCACCTTGACCTTCTCGCGATAGCTGTCGATGCCCAACGCTCGCGCTGCGTCCTCGTTCTCGCGGATGGCCGCGAGCCGCGCGCCGAAGCGCGAGCACTTCAGCCAGATCGCGATACCGATGGATAGCACGGTCAACGCGAGTATGGTGTAGTAGAAACCGATGCGCTCGGCGAACTGGAAGTTCACCGCGCTGCGCTTGAGCGGAATCAGCAGGCCCAGCCCGCCCCCGGTGAACTCCACCGCGTTAGCCAGAATACGGAATGCCTCGGCGAAGGCCAGCGTGATCAGCGCGAAATACGAGCCTTTGAGGCCAAAGCGGAACGAAAGCGCGGCGATGAGGGCGCCGACCAGCGCGCCCGCGCCGGCCGAAGCGACGAGGCCAGGCCAGGGGTTCCAACCCAGCTTGAGCTGCAGGACGGTGGAGCAATAGGCGCCGGTGCCGAAGAACACTGCGTGGCCGAAGGAGAGCTGCCCGCCAAAACCGCCAGCGATGTTCCAAGCCTGCCCGATAAGCGCGAAGAACAGTACCAGCACGCCGAAGTTGATCGCGAAATTGGAGCGGAAGATAAATGGATAGGCGAGTGCCACGGCGAGCAGCCCTGCGGGAATTTTCCAATTCATCTGTTAAAAATTCCGGTCGGGCGAAACAGGAGAATCAAGATAAAAATAAGGGGGATGCCAATCTGGCCCAGCGCTTCGCCCAGGAACAAGCCGCTCAACGACTCGGTGAGACCGATGATCAGCGCGCCGACCAGCGCGCCGACGAAACTCCCCATGCCGCCAAGCACCACGATGGTGAAAGCGACAATCACGAACAAGTGCCCGACCGAGGGCGAGACGTAGAACGAGGGGATCAGCAGGCAGGCGGCGGCGCCAAGGCAGGCGATACCGATGCCGTAGGAGACGGCGAAGATCTTCTCCACGTCGATGCCGACCAGGCGCGCGCCGTGGCGCTCCTTCGCCACCGCGCGGATCGCACGGCCAGTGTCGGTACGCGCGATGAACCAGGCCAGCGCGGCGCACAGCGCCAACGACGCCACGAACGACACCAGCTTGGGAAGCGGCACCAGCGCCGGACCGAGCTCGATCATCCGGTCGGAGTAGGCAACGGTGATGGTCTGTGTATCACCCTTGAAGAAAAACAGCGCCAGGTTCTCCAGCACGATCGACAGCCCGAGCGTGATCAGCAGGATGTTTTCATCCTTGCCATGGCTGTAGCGGCCGATCAGTGCACGGTAAAGCAGATACCCGGCGGCGAACATCACCGCCACCATCAGCGGAATCGCCACATAGGGGTCAATTTTTGCCTTCATCAAGAGGAAATATGCGCCGTACATCGCCAGCATCAACATGCTGCCGTGCGCGAAATTGATGATGTGCAGAACGCCGTAGATCAGCGTCAGGCCGACCGCCACCAGGGCGTAGCTGCCGCCCAGCAGCAAGCCATTGATGACGGCGGCGCCAAGGATGGTCGCGTCCAAGACGGGCGCCGCTGCGTCGCCCCGTGGGGCCTAGCTGAACTTCGGCTTGGGGAACACCGGCTTGGCGGAGGCGGACTTCGCCGGCCAGATCACTTCAATATCCGTCTTGCTTGCCTGCTGGATCGACGCCTTGCCGCCAGTGTTCTGGCCATCGACCATCTTGGTTGGACCGTAGGGCATGAAGTGGTCGGACCAAGTGGACGCTGCAAGCGCCGCGTTAACCTTTTCCTTGTCGACGGAACCCGCGCGCTCCATCCCATGGGCCAGGAACTTGACCGCGTTGTATGAGAGGTAGACCTCGAAGGTAAAGAGATCCCCCTTGGCCTCGACCCGCTTCTTCATCGCCTGCGCCCTGGGGTTCGTCGGGTCGAACCAGTGGTTGGTATCGATCATGTACTGCGCGACCTCGGGCAATTCTTTCACGAACTTGTAGTTGAAGCCGCCGCCAAGCACTGAGAACATGCCCGCCAGATCCACTTTCTGCTGGTGCAGGGTGCGCGCCAGCAGCACGTACTCATTCTGGTAATTGCTCATGACGACCAGATCGGGCTTCAGCCCGCGGATGCGCAGCGCCAGGTTCGCGAAGTCGCGCGTCGGGTTGGCGTGCTTCATGACTTCCTTCACCTCGATGCCGATCGAGGGCAGCTTGGCGGCCAGGAGTTTCGCGGTGCCGGTGCCGAACTCGGACTCTTCGTGCACCAGCACGGCCGACTTGGTCGGGTTGCCGGCCGCTTTGTTGATCTCGCCCAGGCCGAGGATCGCGTCGTCTACGCAGGCGTTGAAGCCTGGCTTGAGGCGGAACACGTTCTTCAGGCCGCGGTTGACGATGTTGTCAGAGGCGCCCACATCGATGACGAAGGGCGTGTTGTACTTGGCCGCCGCCTGCGTCGCGGGCAGCGCCACCGCGCTCGAGAAACAACCGATATAAGCCGATACGCCCGCCTCCTGCATCTGCTCTACCACGCTGACGCCGACCTCGGGCTTGGCCTGGTTATCGCCGAGCAGCGCCTCGAGCTTCGCCCCACCCATGGCCTTGATGCCGCCGGCAGCGTTGATCTCGTCGATCGCCAGCATGGCGCCCATGCGGGACTGGCCGCCGCTATAGGCGAGAAAGCCGGTAATCGGGTGCACCAGGCCGACCTTGATCGAGCGGGCCTGAGCGCGGAGCAGCGTGGGCACACCGAAGACCAGCGACGCGGCAGCGGTGGCACCGATAAACTTGCGGCGGGTGAAGCGAGATTTGCGGCTAGCCATGATTTCCATCTCCCTTTGTTGATCGACCGGTAAGGTCCCGGCCAAGTGCGGCATGAGCCTATGACATTACCATGTCGGGGAATCAGTACGAGCGTGTCGATAGGCGGCCGGCACTCGTCCCGGCAATGCGCCCGAGCGTAGTCGCTGTCAGCAGCCCGCCCCCCGAGAAATAGCCCCAGTTGGACGGCCCCGAAAGGCCGCGGGCAGCGCCCCCGCCGGCGAAAAGGTTGGGTAGCGGGGTACGATCGGTACGCAGGACGCGGGCCGCAGTATCGATCACCAGCCCGCCCTGGGTGTGGAACAACGCGCCGGTCACCTTGACGGCGCAAAAGGGCGCTGCTAGCGGTTGCGTGCCACTGAAGCTGCGGCCCCAACGATCCTGTTTTTCATCCGCACGAAAACTGTCCACCTCGGTGTTGGTGCACTCCAGAGCGTCGGCAGACATCCCCATTAGCGCGGCCAACTCACGCAGGCTTGCAGCCTTGCGGATGCCGCCCAGCGCGCGGATCGCCTCGTAATCGGCGAAGCCGAGTATCGGCCGCTCGCGGGCCTCGTCGTAGATGTCCCAAGCGACCCGGCCCGGCTGCGCGATCACCTCGACCGCTTGTTCGGAGTAACCGCGCACCTCGTTCGAGAAACGCAGGCCTAGTGAATTGACCTGGTAGCCGCCATTCATCAGCACGCCCCAGTTGACCGGGTTGCCGTAGGGCACGGCGACAGCGCCGTGGCCCTGGTAGCTCCCCATGTCGGCGACTGCCGCACCCAGCGCCTGGCCCCAGGTCACGGCGTCGCCCTTGTTGCCGGCATGTCCCCAGAACTCGGCATCGGCGATTTCCGGAATCTCGCGGCCCACCATTTCCTTGTCGCCGCCAAAGCCGCAGCAGGCCAGCACCAGCGCATCGCAGCCAATGGTTTCGGTTCTGCCATCGGGACGCGCGAAGCGCACGGCGCTTACGCGCCCGTCGCTGCGCGCATACAGATCGGTTGCGGTCGCACCGGTCATGATGTCGATCTCCAGCCGCCCCGCTGCGGCGAGCAGCGTGCTCTCGAGTTCCTCGCCGGTGCGGTGCGGTGTGCCGTGCATGCGCAGCACCGAATGCCCCGGATAGAGGAAACCCTCGACCAGCTTGAACGCCACCCCGTGGCGGTCGGCGAGCCATTCGATGGTCGGCCCCGAAGCGACGGCGACGGCGTCGACGATCGCCCGGTCGGTCTGGCCTTTGGCCTTGCGCCAGATGTCGCCGGCTAGCAGTTCCGGCGCGTCCTCGATGCCCAGCGCCTTCTGGAAGCGCGTACCGGCGGCAGGAATGAGGCCGGTCGAGAGCGCGGTGCTGCCGGTTGGCTTCGCGTCACGCTCGAGCACTAGCACTTGCGCGCCACTTTCCTTGGCTGCCAATGCGGCCGTCAGGCCACAGGCCCCCGCGCCAATCACCAGCACCGGAACCGAATATTCGAACTTGCCCTCTTCGGCCGGGAGCACCGCCACGCTCAGGCCTCGACGCCCTCGATGTGCGGGTTGCACGCTGCGGCAACCAGCAGGCGGACTTCCTGCTTCACGATCAGCCCGCGCGCTTTCTTCAGATAAGCGGCAAAGGCCGGATCCTTGTAGAGGGCCGCCCTGCGCCGCTCGCGCTCGCCGGCGTCCTGGTAGCCGAACATCATCACAATCTGGTTGATGTCGCCAATCTCGGTGCGGTACAGGCCCATGAAATTGCCGAGGATGCGCTGCTGCGGCTCTAGTCCCTCGTTCTGGAACATCTCGAGAAACGCCTGCACCGCGCCGATCTGCAGCGTGTACTGACGAAAATCCACGACCATGGCCACCTCCATCGAAAAGTGCATGATAGTCTAGGTGCATCATGGAACTTTCCAACAAATCGGCGCGCCAGTTGTTCGAGGAAATCAAGGCCAATCCGACGCGCAAGCGCTTCGGCTTTGGCGCCAAGCCGGCGCTCATCAACATCGACCTGCAGAAGGCCTACACCTGCGTCGGCGAATTCGTTACCGCCTACGAAACCGACCCGCAGCAGTTGGCGTACGTGAACCAGCTGGCGCGCCTGTTCCGCGAGAAACACTGCCCGGTGGTGTGGACCCACGTCGCCTACATGGACTCCGGCGAGGACTGCGGTGTGTGGGGGACGCGCACCAACACGCCCGACTCGCTGCAGAACGTGAAGGCCGGTTCGCGGCGCGCCGAATTCGACGACCGGCTGGAGATCGATCGCCAGCGCGACATCATCGTCAACAAGCGCATGGCCTCCGCTTTCCACGAGACCAACCTCGGCTCGCTGTTCAACTTCCACAAGATCGACACGGTCGTGGTGACCGGCGGCTCGACCTCGGGCTGCGTGCGCGCGACCGTGGTGGACAGCCTGTCGCGCAGCTACCGCACCATCGTTCCGGAGGAGTGCGTGGCCGACAAACACGAGAGCCCGCACTACGCCAATCTCTACGACATGGCGCTGAAATACGCCGACGTGCTGCCAGTTGCCGAAGTGCTCGACTTCATGAGGAAGTATTCAGTCAAGTGAAGCGGGATCCAGGGCTTTACGACTACCTGCCCTACTTGCGGCGGCCGAAAATCGAGTGGCCGGGCGGCGCGCGGGTGGCTTTCTGGGTCGCTCCCAACATCGAGTTCTACGAGCTGGCGCCGCCGCACAACCCGTCGCGCTCCGCCTGGGCGCGACCAGCCCCGGATATTCTCAACTACTCGTACCGGGACTACGGCAACCGCGCCGGGTTCTGGCGCATGGCCGAGGTAATGGACCGCTGCGGCATGCGTGGCAGCGTGTCACTCAACGTTGCGGTGTGTGAGCACCATCCCGAGGTGGTCGCCGCCTGTGTGGAGCGCGGCTGGGAGCTCTACTCCCACGGCACTTACAACACCCGCTACCTGTTCAATATGAGCGAGGCGCAGGAGCGCGCCGTGATCCAGGATTCGATCGACACCATCCGGCGGGCTTCCGGACAGCAGTTGGATGGCTGGCTCGCGCCGGCGCTCACCTACACCGAGCGCACTCTGGATCTGGTGGCCGAAATGGGTCTGAGCTACGTTTGCGACCTGTTCCACGACGATCAACCCGGCCCGGTCAAGGTGAAAAAGGGCAAGCTCGC
>SHXK01000091.1 GCA_009693335.1 Betaproteobacteria bacterium
GGCGCGGATGTCGGCGCCGATCTGGTCGGCAAGGTCGAGGCCGGAATTCCGGAGGACGACCCGCGCAATCCGGCGGTGATCGCCGACAACGTCGGCGATAACGTCGGCGACTGCGCTGGCATGGCCGCCGATTTGTTCGAGACCTACGCGGTCACCATCATCGCCACCATGTTGCTGGCTGCGCTGATGGTGAAAACCGCGAGCGCCAACGCGGTGATCTATCCTCTGGTGATCGGCGGCTTCGCGATCATCGCCTCCATCGTCGGCACCTGGTTCGTCAAGGCCGCACCGGGTGACAAGAACGTCATGCCGGCCCTCTACAAGGGCCTGGCCTGGGCCGGTGGCATCGCCTTGATCGCCTTCTGGCCGATCACGCAGTGGATGATGGGCGATATCGTCGCCAGCGTCGCCTTCGACATCGGCGGACAGAAGAAGATGATCACGGTCGGCCACCTTTACGGCACCGCCGTAGTCGGCATGGCGCTGACCGGTTTCCTGGTCTGGATCACCGAGTACTACACCGGCACGCAGTACCGGCCGGTGCAGCATGTCGCGGCGGCGAGCGTCACCGGGCACGCCACCAACATGATCGCGGGTCTGGGTGTGTCGATGAAATCCACTGCTTGGCCGGTGCTGGCGGTGTGCGTGGCGATCTTCGCTTCTTATTCGCTGGCGGGCCTCTACGGCATTGCTATTGCCGCGACTTCGATGCTCTCGATGGCGGGCATCATCGTCGCCTTGGACGCTTACGGCCCGATTACCGACAACGCGGGCGGCATCGCGGAAATGGCGAAGATGCCGGATTCGGTGCGCGCTATCACCGATCCGCTGGACGCGGTCGGCAATACCACCAAGGCGGTCACCAAGGGTTACGCCATCGGCTCGGCAGGCCTTGCCGCGCTGGTGCTGTTCGCCGACTACACGCATGCGTTGGAAGCGGCGGGAAAATCGGTTTCCTTCGATCTTTCGAACCACATGGTGGTGATCGGTCTGCTGATCGGCGGCATGGTGCCGTTTTTATTCGCCGCCATGGCGATGGAAGCGGTCGGCCGCGCCGCCGGCTCGGTGGTGCTGGAAGTGCGCCGCCAGTTCAAAGAGATCCCCGGCATCATGGAGGGTACCGCCAAGCCTGAGTACGGCACCGCGGTAGATTTGCTCACCAAGGCCGCGATCAAGGAAATGATGATCCCCTCGCTGCTGCCGGTGCTGGTGCCGATTTTGGTGGGTGTCATCCTCGGACCGCAGGCGTTGGGTGGCGTGCTGATGGGAACCATCGTCACGGGTCTGTTCGTCGCCATCTCGATGTGCACCGGCGGCGGTGCCTGGGATAACGCCAAGAAGTACATCGAGGACGGTCACTATGGCGGCAAGGGTTCCGAGGCACACAAGGCCGCGGTCACCGGCGACACGGTGGGCGATCCTTACAAGGATACGGCCGGCCCCGCAATCAACCCGCTCATCAAGATCATCAACATCGTCGCGCTGCTGGTGGTGCCGTTGATTTAGGCATCGAGCGATGACCCGAGAAGGCGGCTGCGGCCGCCTTTTTTATTTATTTCGGTCTATTTCTCGTGAGCCAGCGAATACTGACTTCCCCCTCGACTTGCTTGAATTCCTTGTCCCCGGTGATAAGGTCGGCTTTGCGATCTTTTGCAAGGGCTGCGGCAAAGCAGTCGGCGTAAGACATTCGGTGATGGGCTTTGAAACCTCCGGCAATCCGGGTGAGCGGCCAGTTGGTGTCGATCAATTCGACTCCGAGACGCGTCAGGTCTGCAATCGCCTTGTCCGCTTCCGCTTCGGATATTTCCCGGGCAAGGATGTACCAGACTTCTCCGGCATTTATGCAGGACATGAGCATGGGAATGCGATTCTCATGCGCGCTCGCAATTAGATCGGCGACCTCCTGGCTGGAAGCTTCGTCGCCCAGATACGCGAGTACTGCCCAGGAGTCTAAAACCAGGGTCTTGGGTTTTCGCGCCATCAGCGATCCTTCTCGTGTTTCTTCTCCGCTGCGAGCGCCGCCAACAAGCTCTTGCCCTTGTACTTTCCGCGTAGGCTCTGCACGTAGTCGCGGGTGACGGGTGTGAGGATGATGCGATGCATTTTCTCGTCCACGTCCACCTGCACACGCGTTCCCTCTTTGATGCTGAACTTGCGCCGAATCTTCGAGGGGATAACGATCTGGCCTTTGACCGTCATGTAAGTATCCATGAAAATGCTGGCTCTATATGGAAAGTATGATTATATAATAAATGTAAGCCAAATACATATAGGCTTACATTTATCTGGGCTCAGGCCCCGCGTGGCCAGACTATCTTCGGGGCGGCGCTTGCGCTGCTGATTACTGCAGGCGGGGCCAGCAGCCTAACCACCCAGTAGAATGGCGCGATGGCATTTGGCGCTTTGATCATCGGCGATGAAATCCTGGTCGGCAAGCGCCAGGACAAGCACCTCTCGTTCCTCATCCAGGCGCTCGCCCAGCGGGGTTTGCGGCTCGCCTGGAGCGAGTACCACGGCGATGAGCCGGAACGGTTGACGGCGGCGCTTAAGCGCACCTTGGCGACGAGCGACGTGGTGTTCTCCTTCGGTGGCATCGGCGCCACGCCGGATGACCACACGCGGCAGTGCGCCGCGGCGGCGCTGGGCGTGGCACTCACCCTGCATCCGGAAGCCGAGCGCGAGATCCGCGGCCGCTTCGCTGGCGAGACTACGCCGCAGCGCCTGAAGATGGGAGAGTTCCCCACCGGCGCGGAAATTATCCCCAATCCCTACAACCGCATCCCGGGGTTCGCGATTCATGAACACTGGTTCGTGCCTGGCTTCCCGCAGATGGCCTGGCCGATGCTGGAATGGGTGCTGGACACCCGCTATCGCCACCTTTTCGACCGCGACCGCTGGGCCGAGGCCTCAGTGATTGTCTACCTGCCAGAGTCCACCATCGCGCCGCTGATGGTGGAGATCAACACCAAGTACCAGGGGTTGAAGGCCTTCAGCTTGCCCCGCATGGGGGAAGACGCTGCCGATGCGTCGCGCCGTCACATCGAGCTGGGCGTGCGCGGCGCGCCAGCGCAGGTCGGCCCCGCCATCGAGGACCTGAAGCGCGGGGTGGCCGCCCTCGGCGGCATCACCCAATGAAAAAGCCCCGCCGGAGCGGGGCTTTTTCAGACGACCTTGAAAAGGCTAACGCACGAGTGCGTTCCTTAAGCCGTTTTCTTGGACTTCGCCAGACCTTTGACGGTCTCGGTCGCGGCAGCAACATTGGCTTCTGCGATTTCGGTCGCTTGTTTGCTGACCTTGGTGAAGTTGTCATAGGCCGAGTTGGCGGCCGCGAACATTTGCTTGGCTGCGCTCACAGCGACATCGGTGCCGACCGGGGCGTTCTTGGTGGCTTTATCCAGCAGCGCAACGAAGTTCTCGTTCCACTCGGTGACGCGGCCCTCGGTGGCCTTGGTGAACGTGGTGTTGGTCTGGCTCGCCATTTCGTATACGCTCTTCGAGTAGGCGATGGCCTTCTCGAGCGTGGGCTGGGCGAAGCTGCTCTGCAGATTTACCAGCTCCTGCACGTCTTTGACGCTGACCAGTGTGCGGGCGTTGGCGAGAGAGTCTTCAAACGCGGCCTTGACGGCGTTGGCGTTGAGGGTCGCGAATTTCTCGAACGCGGCGAACTGGCTGGTCGCCAGCGATAACATTGCTTCCATGTTGGCCTTGGTCGAGGCCTGAATTTGCTCTGGGGTCACGTACATTTGAATCTCCTTGAATATGGGTGGAGCAGACTGGGATCTTTTGGCGCATGCTGCGCCGCAGCAAGACGAATTCTAGGCTGAACGCTACCTAAGTCAAGAATTATTATTGCAACGCAGCATAAATTTCTGCTGTGGTTCAAAAAGACGGCGCAGAATAATTTATAACATATTGATAAATATATAAATAATATAATTGTGAGCGATCACTAACTAATGGAACAAAATCAGCAGGATCAGCTGCCGGCTCGGCTCTGGTGGGTGCTTGCCGGCCTCACCGTGGTCTGGGGTTTCAATTGGACCGCGATGAAGGTGGCGATTGCCGACATCGCGCCTTTCACCTTCCGCACCCTGTGTCTAGGCCTGGGCTCTGGGGTGCTGTTCGCGTTCCTGCGGGCCAGCGGCCAGTCGCTGGCGATCCCGCGCGACCAATGGGGCCGCCTGGCCCTGATCGCCTTCTTCAACATCACCTGCTGGAACGTCCTGGTGGTGTACGGCCTGGCGCTGCTGCCCTCGGGGCGCACTGCAATTCTCGCCTACACCATGCCGGCCTGGGCGATCCCGCTCTCGATTCTGCTGCTGGGCGAGCGCCTGAGCGCACGCAAGCTGCTCGGCCTGGCCCTCGGCATGGGGGGGATGGCGCTGCTGGTTTGGGACGAGTTCAACCGCATTCAGGGCGCACCGCACGGCGCGCTGATGGTGTTGGGCGCTGCGTTTACTTGGGCAATCGGCACCATCCTGCAAAAGAAGTACCCGGTGCGCGCACCGCTGGCCGCGTTCACGGGCTGGTTGATGCTGCTGGGTGGCGTGCCGATCTACATCGGCGCGCTGTTATTCGAGGATTTCAGCAAACTCGCCGACGTTGGCCTCAACTCTGCGCTGGGCACGGCCTATAACGTGCTGCTCGCCTTCGCCTGGGCGCACTGGGCCTGGATCAAACTCGCCAGCAGCGTGTCGGTGACCGTGTTTTCGCTCAGCATGCTGATGATCCCGGTGGTGGGAGTGTTCAGCGGCATCCTGTTCCTCGGCGAGCGACCGGGCTGGCCCGAATACACGGCCCTCGCCTTGGTGCTGGGCTCGCTGGCGAGCGTGATCGTGCCGCGGACCAAAGCCGGCTAGGGCGTAACGGGGAGCGCTCGGCGCCGCGGAATGCAGGCAGGGTCCCAATGGCTTAGCGCCCATTCGAGCAGCTCTTTTGCCAGCAGGCCGGCAGGCGTTTGCATGCCGAGAAATTGGAGCGCTGCCGGGATGTCATCCGGCCCGGCGAGGGCCGCGCGTGTTTGCTTGGCAAGTTTCTCGCCGGCGTGGTTGGTGGCGACGGGCAGGTGCAGGTAGCGCGGCGTCGCAAGGCCGAGCAGCCGTTGCAGGACGATCTGACGCGCGGTCGAATCCAGCAGATCCGCACCGCGCACCACGTCGGTGATCCCCTGCGCGGCGTCGTCCACGACCACTGCGAGCTGGTAGGCGAAGATGCCATCCGCGCGCTGTAGCACGAAGTCGCCCACCTCCCGCTCGACCGACTGCTCAAGCGTGCCCTGCACCCGGTCGGTGAAGCGGATCGGATCGGCAGGCGTGCGCAGGCGCACCGCGTGCGCTCTTGGCCGGCCCGCTGGCCCCTTGCGAATACCGTCCCGGCAGGTTCCCGGATAGATGCGTGAGCCGTCGATCGCCAAGGCCGAATCCTCGAGTTCCTTGCGCGTACAGGCGCAGGGATAACTGTGGGTTTTTAGTTTTTCAACAGCCTCTTGATACCGTACCAGCCGCGCACTCTGGCAGATGACGGGCCCGTCCCACGCCAGACCGCAGGCTGCCAGTTGGCGCAGGATCGTATCTGCCGCACCGGGGATAAGCCTCGGCTGGTCGAGGTCTTCCATGCGTACCAGCCATCGGCCGCCGGCGCTGCGGCAGTCGAGCCAGCTCGCCAAGGCGGCTACCAGAGAGCCGAAATGCAGCGGGCCGGTGGGCGAGGGCGCGAAACGACCGACGTAAGGCATATTCCCTTCAGGCGAGTGGCGCCGCCCCAATATACACTGCAACTTTTACGCGCAAGGGATCGAAAAAATGCCGACAATCGAACTGACCAAGGACAACTTCGAACAGACCGTGAACGGCAATCCGATCGTCATCATCGATTTCTGGGCGCCTTGGTGCGGGCCCTGCCGTGGCTTCGCGCCGGTGTTCGAGAAGGCCTCCGAGGCTCACCCGGATGTGGTATTCGCCAAGGTCAACTCCGACGAACAACAGGAGCTCGCGGGCTCGTTTAACATCCGCTCGATTCCGACCTTGATGGTGTTTCGCGAGAAAGTCGTCCTGTTCCAGCAAGCGGGCGCCTTGCCGGGCCAGGCGCTGGAGCAGGTGCTGACGCAGGCCAAGTCGCTCGACATGGCGAAAGTGCATGTGGAGATCGCGGCGCAGGAAAAGAAGAAATAGTATGAGCGGCACCCGCACCGAGAAGGATTCTTTCGGCCCGATTGAGGTGCCGGCGGACCGGTTGTGGGGCGCGCAGACCGAACGCAGCCGGCGGTTCTTCCGCATTTCCAGCGAGCGCATGCCGCTAGCCGTAGTGCACGCCCTGGCGCTGGTGAAGCGTTGCGCGGCACGGGTCAACGCCAGCCTCGGCCTGCTGGACGCGAAGCTGGCCGAAGCCATCGCGCGCGCCGCCGACGAGGTGCTTGCCGGGCGGCACGACGAGGAATTTCCCCTAGTGGTGTGGCAAACCGGCTCGGGCACGCAGTCGAACATGAACGTGAACGAGGTCATCGCCAACCGCGCCTCCGAAATTCTTGGCGGCGAGCGGGGCTCCGGGCGCCTGCTGCACCCGAACGACCACGTCAATCTCGGCCAGTCATCGAACGATGTGTTTCCCACCGCGATGCACGTCGCGGCTGCGCGCGCCCTGCATGCCGCGGTGATTCCGGCGCTCGATCGACTGCATACTGCGCTGGCCGCAAAACGCGACACTTTTGCGGCCATCGTCAAAATCGGCCGCACGCACCTGCAGGACGCTACGCCGCTGACGCTGGGGCAGGAGTTTTCGGGCTATGTGGCGCAACTCGAACAATCGCGGCAGGCGCTGGAGGTGGTGCTGCCGGGTCTCTACCGTCTGGCGATCGGCGGCACGGCAGTAGGCACCGGCCTCAACACCCATGCGGAATTCAGCGCACGAGTGGCGGCCGAAGTGGCGCGCATGGCCGGCCTGCCGTTTGAGCCGGCGCCGAACAAGTTCGCCGCGCTCGCCGGGCACGAGGCTTTGGTATTCGCGCACGGTGCCTTGAAGACCCTCGCCGCCGCGCTGATGAAAATCGCCAACGACATCCGGCTGCTCGCTTCGGGTCCGCGCTCCGGCATCGGCGAGATTTCGCTGCCCGAGAACGAGCCCGGCAGTTCGATCATGCCGGGCAAGGTCAATCCGACCCAGGCTGAAGCGATGACCATGCTGTGCGCGCAGGTCTTCGGCAATGACGTGGCGCTCAACATTGGTGGGGCTTCGGGCCACTTCGAGCTGAATGTTTACAAGCCGCTCATCATCCATGCCTTCCTGCAAAGTGCCCGCTTGCTCGCCGATGGCATGGCGAGTTTCGAGGAGCATTGTGTGCGCGGCATCACCGCTAACGAGGCGCGCATCCGCGACCAGCTGGAGCGCTCGCTGATGCTGGTGACCGCGCTGGCGCCCCACATCGGCTACGACCGGGCCGCGGAAGTCGCCAAGCGGGCGCACCAGGAGGGCAGCAGCTTGCGCCAGGCGGCCGCGGCGCTAGGCTACGTGAAAGAGGAAGATTTCGACCGTTGGGTGCGCCCAGAGGACATGGTTTGAGACGCACAGTACCGAGCTTTCACAGGTGGTACCGAGCATGTCCGTCGTCGTCCTGATCTCCGGCCGCGGCAGCAACTTGCGGGCGCTGCTCGAGGCTGGGTTGCCCGTCTCGGCGGTCGTCAGCAACGTGCCGGGCGCTGCGGGGTTGGCGATTGCCGCGCAACACGGCGTACCGGGACGGGTGGTGTCCCACAAGGACTTCGCTACGCGCGAGGCGTTTGATGAGGCTCTGGCGAAGGAAATCGACCACTACTCGCCCAGACTGGTGGCACTCGCCGGATTCATGCGCGTGCTCACCCCCGGATTCGTGCAACGCTACCGGGAGCGGATGCTCAACATCCACCCTTCGCTGCTGCCGGCGTTTCCCGGCCTGAATACGCACCAACGCGCCCTGGCCGAAGGGGTCAAACTGCACGGCTGCTCGGTGCATTTCGTGACCGCCGATCTGGATCACGGTCCGATCGTCGCGCAGGCGGCGATTCCGGTGCGCCGCAACGATACTGCTGCGTCCCTGGCGTTACGCGTTCTTACGCAAGAGCATGTGATCTATCCGCGCGCCGTGCGCTGGTTTCTCGATGGCAGGCTCGCCATCGTGAACGGTGCCGTAAGCGTTGAGGGAGGCGATGCGCAACTTGTATTTGACGATAGGGCTTAGTTTTGCATTCGCCGCGGTGGCAGCACCACCGCAGCGGATCGAGATTGGCTATGAAATCGCGCGCAACGGCTCGCTGGTGGCAGAGGTCAACCAGCGCCTGGAGCACGATGGGCGTTCTTACCGGCTGGCCGAGACCTGGAGGGGCAAGAACCTCTATTCCTTGCGGGGCGAAGCGATCCGCTCCAGTCAGGGCGCGGTCGTGGCCGACGGCCTGCGGCCGCGGAAATTCGAAGAAAAGCGCCCCGGGCGCGGTATCCGGCAGGTCGATTTCGATCCGGCTGCCGGAACCGCGACGCCGCTGCGGCAGGACCGCCTGAGCTTCATCTGGTCCTTCGTCTTCGCGCCGCCGCGCGAAGCGGTGACCTTGGGCGTGGCTGACGGCAAGCAGGTGAAGTCTTACACGTATCAGGCTATCGGGCGTGAGCGGGTGAGGACCCCGGCGGGCGAGTTCGAGGCGCTCAAATTGGTCAAGCGCAAGGTCAACACC
>SHXK01000008.1 GCA_009693335.1 Betaproteobacteria bacterium
TGCTCATGGACCTCGAGCAGCCTTCGGCGGCGCAGGCCGCGGCGGCGTTGGTGGATGCGAAGAAGCTGAGTGTCCTGCGCGCCACGGACAAAGAACTCGAAGCGCACGAAAAAATCCTCGATGCCATCGACAAGGCCGCCAAGGATGAGGGCGGCAGCCTCTGGCGGCGGCTCTCCGGCTGAGCCGGCGCTCGCGGCATCGGCGACCCGCGCTCTCAGTCCAGCTTGGCGCCGCTGTCCTTCACCACCTTGGCCCATTTGGCCAGGTCGGCGAGCATGAACTGACGGAAGTCTTCCGGCGCGCTACCCACCGGTTCCGAGCCGTCCGCCAGAATTCGTTCGCGCACCTCCGGCATGTTGAGGATCCGGATCAGCTCTTGATGCAGGCGGTTGACGATAGGCCTCGGCAGCTTGGCCGGACCGATGAGGCCGTACCAGCCGACGACCTCGAAGCCGGGCAGCACTTCGGCCACGGCGGGCAGCTCGGGCAGTGCCGCCACGCGCTTCGGTGTGGTGATCGCGAGGCCCCGCAGCTTGCCGGCGCGAATCAGCGTTTGCGCCCCCAGCAGGCCGGCGAAGTTGTAGTGATATTGGCCGGCCACCAGGTCCATCATTGCGGGGCCCGTGCCCTTGTACGGGATGTGCTCGGCTTTGACGCCAGTCATCTGTTTGAATAACTCGCCCGCGAGGTGCCCGCCGCTGCCGTTGCCCGCCGAGCCATAGTTGAGCGCGCCTTTGTAACCCTTGGTCCACTCCAGGAACTCCGCCAGCGTCTTCGGCGGCGACGAGGGATGCAGCACCAGCATCAGCCCGGCGGAAGTGAGCTGCGCGATCGGCGTGAAATTGTTCACCGGGTGGTACGGCAGCCTGGGATTGAGCGCCGCGTTAACCGTGTGCTGGTGGTAGGCGAGCAGCAGCGTGTAGCCGTCGGGCGGGGCATTCGCCGTGATTTCCCCGGCGATCACCCCTGAGGCGCTGGCCCGGTTATCCACCAGCACCTGCTGCTTGAATGCCTCCGAGAGTCGCGCGCCGAAGATACGCGCCAGGATATCGGTGGTGCCACCCTGCGCCGCCGGCGTGATCAGGCGGATGGGCTTGCTCGGGTAGTCCTCCTGCGAGAGCGCCGGGCCAGGAAGCGTGAGCACAAGGGCAAGAAAAAGTGTGGCTGCTTTGTGAGATTCCATCGTCCCTGAGAATTGCCCCAGCCTTTGCAAGCTACGATACACCGAATGTTAGCACCGCGAACGGCGAGCCAAATGGGATAGCAAGGCGGGATTGAGGCGCAGATTGACCTCGGGCGGCGGGGATATACTCTCGCCCTTATGAACGCGAAGTCCAATCCCTTCGAGACGGACCTCGACAAGAACCCCGCCAACCATGCGCCGCTGACGCCGCTGGGGTTCATCGAACGCACAGCGGCGGTCTATCCGCAGCGCATCTCGGTGATCCATGGCGCCAGGCGCTATACCTGGCAGCAGACCTACGCACGTTGCCGGCAGCTCGCCTCAGCTCTGGCGCAGCGGGGGATCGTCGTGGGCGACACGGTGGCGGTCATGCTCGCCAATACGCCGGAGATGTACGAGTGCCATTTTGGCGTGCCGATGACCGGCGCGGTGCTGAACGCGCTGAATACGCGGCTGGATGCCGAGGCCATCGCCTTCATGCTGCAGCACGGTGGGGCGAAGATCCTGATCACGGACCGGGAGTTTTCGCCGACCGTGAAAGCGGCATTGACGAAGGTGAAAGTAAAGCCTGTGCTCATCGACGTTGACGATGCCGAGTATTCCGGTCCCGGCGAACGGCTGGGGGCAATCACCTATGAAGAGCTGCTGGCCGAGGGTAGCGCCGACTATACCTGGCAGTGGCCCAGCGACGAATGGAATGCGATCTGCCTTAGCTACACGTCCGGCACCACCGGTGACCCCAAGGGGGTGGTCTACCACCATCGCGGCGCCTACCTGAATGCGGTCTGCAATATCGTCACCTGGGGCATGCCGCATCACTCGGTCTACCTGTGGACGCTGCCGATGTTCCATTGCAGCGGCTGGTGCTTCCCGTGGACTATGGCGGCGAACGCTGGTACGAATGTGTGTCTGCGGAAAGTAGATCCAGGTTTGATCTTCGAGTTGATAAAAAAACATGCCGTCACGCATTATTGTGGGGCGCCCATCGTGCATTCGACGCTCATTAACGCGCCTGAGGAGATGCAACAAGGCATCATGCACAAGGTGAGCGGCATGGTGGCGGCAGCCGCGCCGCCCGCAGCGATGATCGAGGGCATGGAGAGGCTCGGCTTTGACATCACCCACGTCTATGGCCTCACGGAGGTGTACGGGCCGGCGACGGTGTGCGCCAAGCACGAGGAATGGAACGCCCTCGACATTGGCGAGCGCACACGGCTGAACGGCCGCCAAGGCGTGCGCTATTTGATGCAGGAGGGGCTCTCGGTGATGGATCCGCGCACCATGCAACCGGTGCCCGCGGACGGCGAGACAATCGGCGAGATCATGTTCCGCGGCAACATCACCATGAAGGGCTATCTGAAGAATCCCGCAGCGTCGCAACAAGCCTTTGCGCAGGGTTGGTTCCATTCCGGCGACTTGGCGGTGATGCACCCCGATGGCTACGTCAAGATCAAGGACCGCTCCAAGGACGTCATTATCTCGGGCGGCGAGAACATCTCCTCGCTGGAGGTGGAAGAAGTGTTGTACCGCCATCCCGCGGTGATGGCGGCGGCGGTGGTGGCGATGCCGGATGAGAAATGGGGCGAGACGCCTTGTGCGTTTGTAGAATTGAAGCCAGGCGCCAAAATAAATGAGCAAGAGTTGATCGAGTTCTGCCGTGCTGGGATGGCGAAATTCAAGGTGCCGCGTGCCGTGGTGTTCGGCGAAGTGCCGAAAACCTCCACCGGCAAGATCCAGAAATTCGTCCTGCGAGAGAAAGCTAAATCGGCGACGGCCATCGATTCCTGAGGACCAGCAAACATGAGCACACTAGCCCTGGAGCAACAGCCCGCCGTGCTGCGCGAAGAGCGCGACGGCATCGCCACGCTGACGCTTAACCGGCCGCAGCAGATGAACCTGCTGACCAGCGAAATGCTGCGCGCCTTGCAGGATGCTTTCGACGAGATATCCGGCAACCAGGCCATCCGCGTGGTTATTCTCGCTGCTGCGGGCAAGGGTTTCTGCGCCGGGCACGACTTGAAGGAAATTCGCGCGTTCGGCGAGCAGACGCAGATCGCCGACCTGTTCGTCCAGTGCAGCCGGATGATGATGACCATTCAGAATTTGCCGCAGCCGGTGATCGCCCAAGTGCAGGGTGCGGCGGCGGCTGCCGGCGCGCAGTTGGTCGCCCAATGCGACCTGGCCGTCGCATCGGAGACCGCCAAGTTCGTCACCTCCGGCGTGACCTGGGGCTTTTTTTGTTCCACCCCGGGCGTGGCCATCGGCCGCAACCTGCAGCGCAAGCACGCTATGGAGATGCTGCTGACGGGCGAACCGGTCAGCGCGCAGCGGGCGCTCGAATGGGGATTGGTCAACAGGGTTGTCGCCGTTGACGCGCTGGAGAAAGAAACGCTTGCTTTGGCCAGAACCCTGGCCTCGAAACCACCCGCTACGGTGGCCGCCGGCAAGCGCGCTTTCTACCAGCAGATGGATCTGGACCTGCCGCGCGCCTACGCCCTTGCGGGCGCGGTCATCGCTTCGAGCTTCGCTCACCAGGAAGGTCAGGAAGGGATGGAGGCCTTCATCGGCAAGCGCCCGCCACCGGGGAAGCAATAACCCCAGCCCTGCCTGAGGGTGGGCCATCATGACCTCCATCCACACTCTGCGGGAGGCGATCGGCCCCGTCGACGCTTGGCGTCCAAGAGCCCAGAGCTTAGCGCGCGCTATGCGGCGGACGCCACGGACTGAGTTTCGACCTGCAGCGCGTGTTCTCACTCCTGCCTCCGGACCAGCCGGAGGGGGAGGCGGCATTCCACCTTGCCGAAGCGCTGCCGCGCACCCCCGATCGCGGTAATCGGGCCGCGCTGCTGCAGGACAAGGTCCCCTTCCTGCGCCAGCGGACCTTGGCCTTGGCCGTGGCGCCCCTGGCCAGGCTCGGTATCGATGTTCTTGCTGGGCAGTTCGTCTACGCGCAGCGCATCGAAGACGCGCTGTCCCGGGCCAGCCGCGAAAAACAATCGTGCTTCTCCTTCGACATGCTGGGCGAAGGCGCACGAACTGCGGAAGATGCAAAACGAAACTTGGCCAAGTACGCCGTGGCCGTCGCGGCGGCGGGCAGGATTTCGCCACAGCGCCATGGCGTATCGATCAAGCTCTCATCCATCCACGAACGCTACGATGCGCCGAGCTTTCCACGCATTCGTGGCCAGTTGTTCGAGCGCCTGCTGGGTCTGAGCCGCGCGGTTGCGGCCTCCGGCATCGGCCTGACCATCGATGCCGAGGAATCCGAGCGCCTGGCGTTGCAGCTGGAGCTGTTCGCCGAACTCTCGGCGCACCCCGAGTTGTCCGGCTGGGCCGGACTCGGCATCGCGGTGCAGGCCTATAACACCGGCATCCTGCGGACCGTTGAGCGCCTTGCCGCAATGGCCAGATTGCGCGTGGCGTGCGGCGCTGCGCCGCTGTGCGTGCGTCTGGTCAAAGGCGCTTACTGGGATGCGGAGGTGAAGCGCGCCCAGGAACTTGGTCTGGAGCACTATCCCGTATTCACCGATAAGCGCTGCACCGACCTTGCCTACCTCGCAGCCGCGCGCCTGCTCCTGGATGAAACGGACACGCTGTTTCCGCAATTCGCGACGCACAACCCGATTACCCTGGGCTGCGTGTTGGCGTTGGCCGGGACGCGCCGCATGGAATGCCAGAGGCTGCATGGCATGGGAGAGTCCTTGCAACGGAGCTTGCGGCGCTTGGCGCCCGCGCTGGTGATGCGCGTCTATGCGCCCATCGGCCCACGCCGGGATCTGCTCGCTTATCTGCTGCGCCGACTGCTGGAAAACGGCGCCAACACCTCATTTGTCCGCCAGGCGGCCTGCGCTGCCGATCTGGAATCTTTGCCAGGGGTAAAACCCGACGTCCTTGGGTAAAATGCCCGACATGGCTGATTTACACGACATGGCAGCGCACTGGCGCGTCGCGCCGCGGGATCTCGATCCGGTGGAAACACGGGAATGGCTGGAGAGCTTCGATGCGCTGCTCGCCAGTCAGGGCCCCGAACGAGCCACTTTCATCCTGCGCAAGCTGCTCGACCATGCTCGCCTCCGGCACGTGCGTATGCCGCCGGTACTGAATACGCCGTACAAAAACACCATTGCGTTGGAGCAGCAGCCGCAGTTTCCCGGCAATCTCGAGATCGAACAGCGTTTGTCGGCGATCATCCGCTGGAACGCGCTTGCCATGGTGGTGCACGCCAATAAGCGTTCGAGCGAACTGGGCGGCCACATTGCCAGCTACGCTTCGGCAGCAGACCTGTTCGAGGTCGGCTTCAACCACTTCTTCCGCGCCGGGCATCAGGGCGATCTGGTCTATTTCCAGCCGCACTCGGCGACCGGGGTCTACGCGCGTGCTTATCTCGAGGGCCGCCTCACTGAGGAGCAACTCGATCACTACCGCCAGGAGACTTCAGGGCACGGCTTGTCTTCCTATCCGCACCCTTGGTTGATGCCCGGCTTCTGGCAGTTTCCCACCGGTTCGATGGGGCTGGGGCCGCTGCAGGCAATCTACCAGGCGCGCTTCATGCGCTATCTCGAGAACCGGGGAATCCTGGCCACAGTCGGGCGCAAGGTATGGGCCTTCGTCGGTGACGGCGAAATGGACGAACCGGAGTCGCTTGCCGGTCTGTCGATCGCCGCGCGCGAAGGGCTGGACAACCTGATCTTCGTCATCAACTGCAACCTGCAGCGTCTAGACGGACCGGTGCGTGGCAACGGCTCGATCGTCCAGGAACTCGAGGGCCTCTTTGCCGGCAGCGGCTGGAACGTGATCAAGCTGATGTGGGGCAGCGACTGGGACCCGCTGTTCGCGCGTGACCATGACGGGGTGCTGCTGCAACGCCTGCACGAGACCGTGGACGGGGAGTTCCAGGCCTACGCGGCGACCGACGGCCGTTTCAACCGCGAGCGTTTCTTCAACAAGTACCCGGAGTTGCGCGATCTGGTCGCGCATATGTCGGATGAGGACATCGACCGCCTGCGTCGCGGTGGCCATGATCCGGTGAAGATTCATGCCGCTTATCACGCAGCTACCCGCTATACCGGCCAGCCGACGGTGATCCTCGCCCAGACCAAGAAAGGCTATGGCATGGGTCACTGGGGCCAAGGCAAGATGGGCACCCATCAGCAAAAAAAGTTGAACGATGCAGCGCTGCTCGAATTTCGCGACCGTTTTGCGCTTGCGCTGCCGGACGATGATGTTATCAACGTGCGGTTCCACCGGCCGCCCGACGACGCGCAGGAAATGCGCTATCTGCACGCGCAACGCGAAAAGCTCGGTGGCTATCTGCCGGCGCGCTCGAGCGAGGCGCCGCGCCTGCCGGCGCCAGCGCTGGAAACCTTCGCCAAGATACTTGGCGGCAGCAATACGCGCGAGCACTCGACCACCACCATCTTCGTGCAGTTGCTGGCGCAGTTGCTGAAAGACCCCGTGCTCGGGCGGCACGTGGTGCCGATCGTCGCCGACGAGGCGCGCACCTTCGGCATGCAGACCCTGTTCCGCCAGGTGGGGATCTATTCTTCGGTCGGGCAACTCTACGAGCCGGAAGATCACGACGAGCTGCTCTATTACAAAGAAGCGCGCGACGGACAGATACTGGAAGAGGGGATTACCGAAGCCGGGGCTATGGCTTCATGGATTGCTGCGGCAACCAGCTATTCGGCGCACGGTGTGCCGATGCTGCCGTTCTACATTTACTACTCGATTTTCGGCTTCCAGAGAACCGGCGATTTGGCCTGGGCTGCGGCAGATTCGCGCGCGCGCGGATTCCTGATCGGCGGCACGGCCGGGCGCACCACGCTTTCCGGCGAAGGATTACAGCACCAGGACGGGACCTCGCACCTGATCGCTGCCACCATCCCGAACTGCGTTTCCTACGATCCTTGTTTCGGTTACGAGCTGGCAGTGATCGTGCAGGATGGCATCCGGCGCATGCTGGAGCAGCAGGAAGACGTCTTCTATTACCTGACGGTGATGAACGAGAACTACGCCCATCCGCCGATGCCGGTCGGCGCAGAGGAAGGCATCCTCAAAGGGATGTACCTTTTCCGGCGTGGTGGCAGCGGCTATGGGCGGCGGGTCAGCCTCCTGGGATCAGGCACCATCCTGCGGGAAATCATTGCGGCGGCGGAAGTGCTCGAGCAGCAGCACGGGATCGCGGCCGACGTCTGGAGCGTGACCAGCTTTGTTGAACTGCGCCGCGACGCCGTCGCCTGCGAGAGCAAAACAGACACGAAGCCGTGGCTGGTCCAGAGCCTGGAAGGCGCTACGGCCGTGATTGCGGCCACTGATTACGTGCGCGGCGTGCCGGAAATGGTCCGCCAGTGGGTGCCCGGTCGCTATGTCACGCTGGGCACAGACGGTTTTGGTCGTTCCGACACGCGCGCCGCGCTGCGGCAGTATTTCGGCGTCGATCGCGCAGCGATCGTTGCTGCAGCTCGCTCCTGCGGGACCTTCGCCCCTTCAGAATGACCTGGGTAGACCGAGCACGTGCTCGGCAACGTAGGCGAGGATCAGGTTGGTCGAGATCGGCGCCACCAGGTACAGACGTGTTTCCCTGAACTTGCGCTCGACGTCGTACTCGGCGGCGAAGCCGAAACCACCGTAGGTCTGGATACATACATTGGCCGCTTCCCAGGAGGCCTTGGCGCACAGGTGCTTGGCCATATTGGCTTCGGCCCCGCAGTGCTGCTTTTCATCGAACAGCGCGGCGGCCTTGTAGCGCATCAGGTTGGCGGCCTCGATTTCCATGTAAGCCTCGGCGATCGGGAACTGGATGCCCTGGTTCTGGCCGATCGGCCGACCGAACACCACGCGTTCCTTGGCATACTTGCTGGCGCGCTGCACGAACCAGTGGCCGTCGCCGATGCACTCCGCGGCGATCAGGATGCGCTCGGCATTCAGACCGTCGAGGATGTACTTGAAGCCCTTGCCTTCTTCGCCGATCAGGTTCTCCACCGGCACTTCGAGGTTATCGATGAACACCTCGTTGGTTTCATGGTTCACCATATTGCGGATCGGTTTTACGATCAGTCCCTTGCCGATCGCCGAACGCGTATCGACGAGGAAGATGGACATGCCCTCAGACTTCTTCTTTACTTCAGCGAGCGGGGTGGTGCGCGCCAGCAGGATCATCAGCTCAGAGTGCTGCAGGCGCGAAGTCCAGACCTTCTGGCCGTTGATCACGTAGTGCTCGCCCTTGCGGACTGCCACCGTCTTGATGCTGGTGGTATCGGTGCCCGCGGTGGGCTCGGTCACGCCCATGGACTGCAAGCGCAATTCTCCGCTGGCGATTTTCGGCAGGTACTTCCTCTTTTGCTCCAGCGAGCCGTGCCGTAGCAGCGTATTCATGTTGTACATCTGGCCGTGGCAGCAGCCGGCGTTGCCGCCGCTGCGGGTGATCTGTTCCATGATCACGGAGGCTTGCGTCAGCGACAGGCCCGAGCCGCCATATTCCTCGGGAATCAGCGCCGACATCCAGCCGGCCTTGGTGAGCGCCTCGACGAACGCTTCAGGATAGGTGCGCGCCTCGTCTATCTTCTGCCAGTAGGCGGAATCAAAGGTGCTGCAAAGCGCCTGAACGGCGTCCCGCAGTTCGGTGTGGGATTCTTCGGGTTTCAGTGTTTTCTCCTTGTCCTAGAGTTTCGGGTGCTTCAATCACCTCATGTCCGCGCGCTAACCTGCGCCGGCCGACGATCCCCGCAGCGGGTTCTCCCAGCGCAGCCCCGCGAATCGTCCGAAGTCGCCGTCGGTCGAGCACAGGATCAGGCCGTGCTCAATGGCGAGGGCCGCGAGGTGGGCGTCTTGCACCAGGTTTGCCTGGACTCCCGGCGCACCGAGCAGCTGGCCGAGAAGCTCGCGGTGGCGTTCGCTGGGCTGTGGAATCCAGACCCTCTGGCAGCCGAGCCAGTCGAGCACCTGCCGCCAGGCGCCGGAGATGGACGCCGGCCGCTCGAACACGCGCGGATTGGTGGTCACGCGCAAAAACGCGAGCAGGCTGGGCCAGGGCAGGCCGACCGGGGCGGCGCCATTGAGGCGTTCATCGAGCCAACGCCGCGCGCGTTCGTGCTGAGGGAAAGACTGAACATTCGCGTAAATCAGCAGGTTGGCATCGACCAGGATCACTGGAAGGTCTCGCCCTCGGCGATTGCAAGAACTTCCGCGACGTTGTCGACGTTGCCGACGAGGCAGCGCCCAAGCGATACCGCCTTGGTGTGGAACGACCGGCGCGGCGGCGAGGGCGGAGACGAGAGCTGCCCAAGGCCCTGGCGCAAGGCGTCGTTGACGATCTGCTTCAGGCTCGCGTGCCGCGCCTTTCGCAGGCGCTCAAGCGCCGCGGAGACGTCCTTGTCCAGTGTCAATGTGGTTCTCATGCATCAAAGCATAAATAAGTTGATGCCTTGATGTCAATGGGCATCAGGGAAGTGGGTGCGACATGTCGACGCACAATTTGCGGTGCTGCACCTGTGGGTCCTCGAACACTTCCTGCATGTTGTTGATCGGGCCGAAAGCCATTCAGGTTCCGGAGATGTAGCGCTGAAAGAAGAGGGTGACTGCAAAGCCAGCCAAGGCGAGGGCAGCTAGCGCCATGGAACCGGTTCCTGCGATCAACATGGCATCGAGGAGCGAGAGGCCGGCGATCAGGCTGACCACGGCACGCGGAATGTCGCCTTTCCTGCGCCGATGCAAGAACCAGAGCGCCACCAGCATCCAGCCGCTGAACAACAACCAGAAAAAGCCGACCATGGCATCTCCTACGACGAGCCAGATGCCGTAGGCCACTGGCGCTGCGAGGAAGATCAGCGGCCAGAGGTTCTCGACCCGGTCCAGATTCTCCTGTTTGGCGACGTAGGTGAGTCCGATCAGGTAGCACAACATCAACCCTGCACCGATCCACAGGGGCGAGGGCGGCGCGAGCGTGTAGCACAGGCCCGCGCCCACATACACCAGCACCCTGCAGAAGCCCATCACCACCGGGCTGAGCAGATTCTGCTTGTGGTGCCAGTCGTAGAAGGTGATGGCGATCGCAAGCGTCAGACCGGCGATGGCGGGCGCGATCCCGATCCACGCCAGAAGTGCAATGCCAGCCGCCATCAGGCCGAAGCCGTAACAAAAGACCTCCCGGCCACTGATCTCGCCGGAGGGAATCGGACGCTCGGGCCGCTCCACGGCGTCGTAGGCCGCGTCGAAGGCGTCGTTCAGGAACATGCCGCCGGTGTAGAACAGCGAAAACGCGAGCAGCATGAGCACGAACTCCGGCCCGAATGCGCCTGCGCCCGCCAGCACCGCGCCGGCCAGCGTGTTGGTCCACACCGTCGGCAGGTTGGAAGCGCGCCCAAGCCTGAGCGCCGTGCGAAGCTTCACTGCGGCAGCGCCATCTTCGGATTCCTGTCTTAAGATTAAACAACCCGTGCAATGCTGTAGTGTACGTAAATTCAGAGGATTAAAAAATATGCGCACCGTGAACATGCTGCTTGGTCTGTTGATGGTCGTGTTTGCCGCGCTCCAGTACAACGACCCTGACCCGCTGCTGTGGATCTTTATTTATCTGGTGCCGGCCGGGTGGGCGTTCGCCGCGGCATTTCGCTTAGCGCAGGTGCGCTCGCAGGCGGGAGAACGCCTGTTGTGGGCTACTCTGGTGGTCGGTGCGGCGACCACCGTCTACTACTGGCCCACCATGCCGGCCTTCTGGCGCAAGGAGGTGTGGTGGGTGGAGGAAACGGCGCGCGAAGGCATGGGCGTGATGATCGCGCTCGCTGTCCTGTTGGTGGTCCTGGCGACGGCCCTGTTGCGTAAGCCCGCCGCCTGATCAGTATTAGGGCGAGAAGGTCCTGCTCTTCATGTAGGCGACCACGCTTTTTCGCTGCTCGTCGGTAAACACGTCTTTCCAGGCCGGCATCTTGCCGAAGCCGAAGGTGACGCGGTCGTAGATCACGTCGGGGGTCATTGGGCCGGGACTGAGCTTGGGCGCCTTGCCCGGATAAGCAGCCGCGCCATGGCAGTGCCGGCACTGGGCCTCCCAGACTTTCCTGCCGACCTCAATATTGGCCTTGTTGGACAGATAGGCCTTGTCGAAGACCGGAACCTGCTCCTTCACCGACTTTCGCTGTTCATCGGTTGTCGCCGCCACGGCAGCGGTAGCGAACAGGCACAACAGCGCGCCTGCGGCTCGCGATAATCGCCGCCGCATGGGCGCGGCGGCGGCGATCTCCCGCATGGTCAGATGCTTACTGTGCCGGGACGATCTTGTAGATCGTGTCCAGCGACCCGTTCGGGCCCGTGGTGATCGAAGTCAAGACGTAGACCTCGCCGTTGCGATCCTGCGCAAAAGCTAGCACATACGGCATCTTGCCCTTCCGGTTGCTTACTTCGGCCACCTCCATGCTCCACTTGCCGTCCGCTGCCTTGGTGCCGAAGAAGATCTGGCCGTCCATCACGTCGAAGGACTTGCTCCAATCACCGAAGATGTACTTGCCCTTCCAAGCGGCAACCTTGCCCTGGTACACGTAGCCGCCCGTCACCGAAATGCCCTTGCAGCCATCGGGTTTGGCGGTGCAGTTGTTGTACTCGATGATCGCGGGGGTAATGCCGGCCTTGTCGCAGGTCGCCGGATGATCGTCGGGCTTCAAGTAGTCGAAGCAGCGCATCATGCCTTCCACGCGCCGCCAGCCCAGGTTCTGGCCCTTGCCGACAGTCTTGATGGCTTCGTAGCTGTTTTGCTGCACGTCGCCGCAGAACAGCTCGCCGCCCGCAGTATTGAACGAGCAGCGCCACGGGTTGCGCAGGCCGTAGGCCCAGATTTCCGGCTTGGCTTTCTTGTCGCCGACGAACGGATTGTCGGACGGGACGCCATAGGGCTTGCCGTCAGTGCGCGCATCGACGTCGATACGCAGCATCTTGCCCAGCGTGGTCGACATATCCTGGCCGTTGCCGATGGCCGGATTATGGCCAATGCCCCAGTCGTTGGCGTAGCCGCCGTCGCCCATCGATACGTACAGCTTGCCGTCTGGCCCGAAGCCTATCCAGTGGCCGTTATGGTTGAACTGCGGCCAGGGCGTGGTCATGATGCGACGCGCCGAACTCGGGTCGGCCATGTTGGGGTCGGTCTTTGATACCGTGTATTCCTCGACCACGTTGCTGTGCGAGTACCACAGCATCTGACCCAAGTCCGACTGGTAATCCAAGTGTGCGCTGTAGGCGACGTAGAATTTTCCATTGTCCTTGAACTTCGGATGAAAGGCGATACCCAACAGGCCGCGCTCATCGAAATCGTGGTGCAGCTTGGGGATCCTGCTGCGGACGTCGAGGAAGGGAGTGGGCAGCAGCTTGCCCTTGTCCAGGATGCGCACGCGGCCGTTCTGCTCGGTGATGAACATTCGGCTGTCACCGGCCGGCGACACCATCGCCAGTGGCGTATTCACCGCCGTAACGAGCGGCTCAAGCTTGATCTTCACCCCCTGCGCCATTGCTGCTTCGCCTGTTATGGCAAGCAGCACCGCAGCGGACAGCGCTCCACTTAGTTTCCCGATCTTCATTTGCCAGCCCCTCCCCATTAAATTTTGTTCCCCGTTACTGTGTGATCGTCCTTCCCCTGGCGATCACCGCCTCCTCAAGTTGGGCGTGACCAAGTATACGCAAGTGCTCTGGAATTCTCCAAGAATCCATCTGCCGCAGCGCACAATGCCGCGAGTGGACGATGGACAGTGCGTTATTCGATGATCAGGTCGTCCATCGTGCGCCGGCTCTTGCCCTCCTCAACCCGGGGTTCCCGCCCGCCGCGCAGGATGGAATTGCCTTCAAAGACCGCACGCTGGTCGATGGCCTGGGGATTCAGCCAGTCTTCCTCCTTCATCTGGCCGCTCTGCCCGTAAGCATCAAGCGCGTTCTGATAGCAGGCAAGCCGGACCTGCTCTTCAGCAATACCTTGCTGCAGCGCCAGTTTCGCCGTCTTGGCGACGCCCAGGGGCTCGGAGATTCCCCAATCGCAGGCCGAATCAACGATGACCTGTTTCGCGCCGTACTGCCGCAGGATCTCCACCATGCGCGCGTTGCCCATTTTGGTGCTGGGGTAGATGGAGAAGCCCGCCCAGTAGCCGCGCTCCAGTGTCTCCTTCACCGTTTCCTCGTTGTTGTGGTCAACCACCACCATGGTGGGATCGAGGCCGTGTTCGTCACATACGTCCATCGAGCGTGTGGTGCCTCTTTTCTTGTCCCGGTGTGGGGTATGGATCATGACCGGCAGGCCGAGCTTCTTGGCCAACTCGAGCTGCAGACGGTAGTACTTGTCCTCGAGCGGTGATTGCTCGTCATAGCCGATCTCGCCGATCGCCACCACGCCCTCCTTCAGCGCGAAGCGCGGGATCAGCTCCATCACGCCCTCGGCCAGTTCCTCGTTGTTGGCCTCCTTGGAATTCAGTCCAATGGTGCAGTAGTGGCGGATGCCGAACTGACTGGCGCGGAAGCGCTCGAAACCGACGATCGAGGACAGGTAGTCCAGATATGAGCCAACGTTAGTGCGCGGCTGACCGATCCAGAATGCCGGCTCGATCACCGCGACGACCCCGGAGGCGGCCATCGCCTCGTAGTCATCCGTGGTTCTCGAAATCATGTGTGCGTGTGGATCAATAAGCATCATGGCAGAGCCTCCCAATAGGTCGAGTTTACTGTAGCGTCGCCCAGGTGAGGCGATCGCGAAAAATATCTCCGGTCAGCGCCGGAAAATCCTGCAGCAGCCGCGCCGCCCTGAGGTCCGGGCTGGCGGCAAGAGCGAGCGCCGCGGCGTGTCGCTCGATGGTCTCGCCGCTTCCGAGCACGCGTGCCAAATCGTCGATCGCTTGGCCTTCGGCGAATGGGCCGACGCAGCGCCAGATCTCGAACGGCACTGACCGACCGGCCGCCCAGCGCTCGTGGGCGAAGTCGCACATGATGCGAGCGAGCTCAGGGTTGGCGCGCTGGTCCAGCCCCTGGATAGGCGCGAGCGGGCTGCCGATGAACAGCGCTTTGAGCACCATGTGGTTCCAGCGGTGCTCCTCGAAATACGTTTTCGGATAGGGATTGTGGTGGGCGATCGCCTCGAACACCGCGCGCATGTTGCTGCGCAGGCCTTCCCCGACCTGTTCCTCCAGCGTCGTCGGATCCGGGTACAGCGGCAGGCCGCGGTAAAGGGTGATCAGCTCCGCCACATCGGCGCTTCTGCACAAAACGCGAAAGCGCTGCGCAAAGGGTATTGCCGTGCGCGGCAATCCGCTTAACACCAGGATGCGCGCGGCGTCGGTCACGCTCCAGCCGCGCGGGTCCCATCCTTCGATGGACTTGCCGGCTGCGAAGAGCTCGGCGGCGCTGAGCGCAAGCTGGGCTTTCCCCAGCCGCCGCGGGATCATGCCCAGGACAATGTCGAGCGCCGCATCCGCAGGATCCTGCATGAGCGCAGCGATCTGCGCCTCCAGCCACGCGCCGGTTTGCGCGTCGAGCTGGCGCTGCAAACACTCGCGCAACAGGTTCCTTGCTGCGTCGCTCACTGTGTCTCCATGGCGCTGTTATTCTACGTCACATGCATTCGACTCTCGTGATCCTGGCCGTTGGTCTTTCCCCCGTGCTCGTAGGTGAGCACACCCCTAATCTGAAACGTCTGGCCGCGCGCGGTGGGCTGCGACCGCTGCGCACCATAACGCCGGCTGTGACCTGCAGCGTGCAATCGACGCTGCTCACCGGGCTGCTGCCTAGCCACCACGGCATCGTAGCGAACGGCTGGTATTTCAGGGACCTGTCGGAGGTTTGGCTGTGGCGGCAGTCGAATCGCCTGGTTGCCGGTGAAAAGATCTGGGAAACGGCGCGGGCCCGCAACCCCAAGTTCACCTGTGCCAACATGTTCTGGTGGTACAACATGTACTCCAGCGCTGACTGGAGCGCCACGCCGCGCCCGATGTATCCGGCCGACGGCAGGAAGATCCCGGACCATTACGCGCATCCTCACGAACTGCACGATGAACTCGATGCGAAGCTCGGCCGCTTCCCGCTGTTCAAGTTCTGGGGCCCGCTCACCGACATCTCATCCAGCGAATGGATCGCGCAAGCAAGCTTGCACGTCATGCGTTCGCGCAATCCCACGCTGACGCTCGCTTATCTGCCGCACCTCGACTACAACCTGCAGCGCTTAGGTCCTGACCTGGACCATCCGCGGATCCGGCAGGACTTGAGGGAAATCGACGCCGTCTGCGGCTCGCTGATTGACTACGCGACCGCTAGTGAGCGCAATGTGATCGTGGTATCCGAGTACGGGATCACGCCGGTCAGCGAAGCCGTGCATATCAATCGCGCGCTGCGCAAAGCGGGATTGCTCAAAGTGCGTCCCGAAGAATTCGGTCGTGAGGTTCTCGATGCCGGCGCCAGCACCGCCTTCGCCGTCGCCGACCACCAGATCGCCCACGTCTACGTCAACGATCGCAGCCGCATCGGCGAAGTGCGCACGCTGCTTGAGAACCTGGACGGTGTTGAACGCGTCCTTGACGACGCCGGCAAGCGGAGCGCCGGTCTGGACCATGAGCGCTCTGGTGAACTGGTCGCGATCTCGACAGCCGAGCGCTGGTTCAGCTATTACTATTGGCTGGACGATCGCGTGGCGCCCGATTTCGCCCGCACTGTAGACATCCACCGCAAGCCCGGCTATGACCCTGTCGAACTGTTCATCGACCCGCAGATCCGCTTTCCGATGCTGGCGACCGGATGGCGGCTGGCAAAGCGCAAGCTTGGCCTGCGTACGCTGCTGGACGTCATCTCCCTGGGGGACTCTACGCTAGTCAAAGGCTCGCACGGACGCGTAACCGACGACCCGCAACATGGGCCACTGGTCATCAGCTCAAAACCCGAGTTCTTACCTACGGGCGCGCTCGAGGCAACTGCCTTCAAGCAACTGGTGCTGGATCACGTATTTGCCTGAAATCAGACGATCCCGTGAGCCTTCAGCCGTACGAGTTCGTCCGCTGACTTGCCTAGCAGGTCCTTTAACACTTCCTCGTTGTGCTGTCCCAGCATCGGCGGGGCCAGACGATATTCGACCGGCGTCTCCGACAGCCGTAAAGGGCTGGCGACGAGCGGCGCTACGCCGCCCAAAGGGTGCGGCATGTCGACGCGCAATTTGCGGTGCTGCACCTGCGGATCCTCGAATACTTCCTGCATGTTGTTGATTGGGCCGCAAGGCACGCTGGCCGCTTCGAGGATCTCGATCCATTCGCGCTTGCTGCGGGTGCGCATACGCTCGGCAATCAGCGGAATCAGCTCGCCACGGTGGATGATCCGCTGCGACATGGTCTTGAAGCGCACCTCCTGCGCCAGCGCAGCGGCGCCCGCGGCTTGGCAGAAACGCTCGAACTGCCCATCGTTGCCGATGGCCAGGATGAGGTGGCCGTCAGTCGTGGGAAACACTTCGTAGGGCACGACCTGCGGGTGCGCGTTGCCCCAGCGAATCGGGATCTTGTCGGAGCAAAAATAGGACACGATCTGGTTGGCGTTGAAAGCGACCATGGTGTCCAGCAGCGCAGCGTCGATGTACTGACCCTGGCCAGTGCGCTCGCGATGGGTGATCGCCGCAAGGATGGCAACGCTGGCGTACATGCCGGTGAGTACGTCGGTGATGGCGATACCGACTTTCTGCGGGCCGGCCCCCGGCTGGCCGTCGCGCTCGCCGGTGATCGACATCAGTCCGCCCATGCCCTGGAAAATGAAATCGTAGCCGGGCCGCGGCGCGTAGGGGCCATCCTGCCCAAAACCGGTGACCGAGCAGTAGATCAAGCCGGGGTTGGTTTTTTTCAGCTCTTCATAGGAAAGCCCATAGCGCGCCAGCGTCCCAAGCTTGTAGTTTTCGATCAACACCTGGCTCTTTTGCGCCAACTCGCGGGCAATGGCCTGGCCTTCAGGCTTGGATAGGTCCAGCGTCACCGATTTCTTGTTGCGATTGACCGAGAGGAAATAAGCCGACTCGGTGCTGTCCTTGCCGCTGCCATCCTTCATCCACGGCGGCCCCCAGCCACGCGTGTCGTCGCCCACGCCGGGGCGTTCGATCTTGATCACTTCAGCGCCAAGGTCGGCGAGGTTCTGCGCGGCCCACGGTCCGGCGAGTACGCGCGACAGGTCGAGGACGCGGATGTGCGACAGCGGTCCGGCCATGACGGATTTTTCAGGCAAAGCGCGTCAGTCGATTCTCGCGCCGGCGGCGGATACGATCTTGCCCCACTTGGCATGATCGGCCCGCAGCACTGCGGTGAATTCCTCGGGGGTACTGGTCCATAGATCGAAGGACTGTGCGCGCACCCGCTGCCGCATGTCCGGCGCACGCAGCGCTTCGATGATCTTCTGGTTGAGTTTCAGTAGCACCGGTTTTGGTATCCCGGCCGGCCCGACGATGCCGAACCACAGCTCGCTGCCCGCTTCGTGGTAACCCGCCACGCCCGCTTCGCCCATGGTGGGAACCTCGGGCACATACGGCGAGCGCTTGGCGCTGGTGACCGCGAGGGCACGCACCCGTCCTGCACGCATTTGCGGGATGCTGGTAATGAGAACGTCGAACATGCAGGTGATGTTGCCGGCGAGCAGGTCGATCATGGCGGGCCCTGATCCCTTGTAGGGAACGTGCTCCATGGGCGCCTTGGTAAGGACTTTGAGCAATTCGCCCGATAGGTGGTTGGACGAACCGTTGCCAGCCGAACCAAAAGTCACCTTGCCTGGATGGGCCTTGGCGTAGTCGATCAGTTCAGCCAGCGATTTGACGGGGACATTGGAGTTCACCACCAGCACATTGACGTAGGACACCACCAGGGCAATGGGAGTGAAATCCTTAAGCGTGTCGTGCGGCAGTTTCTTGCCGTAGATGTGCGGATTGATCGCATGGCTGCCGGTGGTGGCGAGTCCGATGGTGTAACCGTCCGGGGCGGATTTCGCGATCCGGTCGCTGCCGATGGAGGCGCCAGCGCCGCCGACGTTTTCGACCACCACCGGCTGTCCCAGTAATTCCGAGAGCTTGGCCGCCAGCGGTCGGGAGAAAGCGTCGGTGGAACCGCCTGGCGGGAACGGCACGATCCAGCGCAGGGGCTTGGAGGGGTAGGCTTGGGCATGGGCGGTAAAAGAAAATGCCAGGCAAAGTGAGAACGCAATGGCAATACAGGACCCCGGTTTCATTGCTTGCTCCCCTTCATCAAAGCTGGTGTAGCCAAGGACTAAATCGGATCCCAGGAGAAAACGTCCTGCGAACGGTCCAGGGCATAAAACTGCGCCCGCATGGCGGGTATGGCCTGCTCGGCGATGGTTTGCGCGGTCCAGCCCTCCGCCCTGTGCACCGAGCGCAGCGGACGGTTCTGCGACATGAGGAATAGTTCGTTGGCGCGCACCGCGAAAATCTGCCCGCTCACCTCTTGTGAGGTGTCGCTGGCGAGATAGACCGCCAGCGGTGCGATTTTGGCGGTTTGCATGCGCTTCAACTTCTCCACGCGCGCCTGCTGCTCGGGCGTTTCGGCCGGAATCGTGCCGATCATGCGGCTCCAGGCGAAGGGCGCGATGCAGTTGGAGGTCACCTGGTACCTGGCCATGTCCATCGCCATCGACTTCGATAGCGCGGCGATGCCCAGTTTGGCCGCTGCATAGTTCGCCTGGCCGAAATTGCCGATCAAGCCCGAAGTCGACGTCATGTTGATGTAACGGCCCGAATTCTGGCTCTTGAAATAGGGTGCTGCAGCGCGCGAGACGTAGAAAGTGCCGTTCAGGTGTACGTCGATGACCGCTTTCCATTCCTCGACCGACATATTGAAGAAGAAGCGGTCGCGCAGGATGCCGGCGTTGTTGACCACCACATCGATCCTGCCGAATGCATCAATCGCGGTTTTGACGATGCGGTTCGCGCTCTCCCACTCGGCCACGCTGTCGGTATTGGCGACGGCGGCGCCACCTTGCGCTTTGATCTCCTCTACTACTTTCTGTGCCGGGCCAGCATCTTTGCCTTCCCCCGCGACCGAGGCGCCGATGTCGTTAACCACGACTTTAGCGCCATGCACGGCCATGGCCAGCGCGAAATCACGACCTATGCCGCCTCCAGCGCCGGTGACGACGACTACTTTGTTTTTGAGCATGGCAAGGTCTTTATCCGAGAAGAACTACTGTCTGAAACCAGGATCTCTGCGGTCCAGCATCCTCAACATGGCGGGCCATTCGAGCTCGGTGATGTTGCGGCGCTGGCCGGGTTTGTAGCGCTCGTTGGTGAGTCGCACGGTTTGCGGCGCGGGATGGTTGAGTTCGGTGTTGCAGGCCATGGCCATCGTCTGCGCCTGACAAGCCTTCTCCAGCCAATGCATGGTGACAAAGGCCTCGCACACGGTGCGCCCTGCGGTGAGCAGGCCGTGGTTGCGCAGGATCATCGCCGCTCCGGTTCCCAAGTCGCGCACCAGACGCTGCTGCTCGTCCAGATCCACCGCCGGGCCTTCGTAGTCGTGGTAGCCGATCTGGCCAAAGAACATGGCGTTCTGCGTCAGCGGCAGCAGGCCGCACTTGAGGGCGGACACCGCCATGCCAGCGGGCGAGTGGGTATGGATCACGCAATCCACGTCATGGCGCGCTTTATGGACCGCGCTGTGGATGACGAAGCCGGCCAGGTTGACGCCGCAGCCGGTGCCGGAGTCGAGCACCAGTTTGCCGTCGAAATCAATTTTCACCAAACTGGATGCGGTGACTTCCTCGTAGGCGTAACCGTAGGGATTGATCAGGAAATGGCCGTCCTCGTCCGGCACTCGGCCCGAAATATGGTTGTAGACCAGATCGTTCATGCCGAAGAGGGCCACTAGCCGGTAGCAGGCGGCCACGTCCACCCGCATCGCCCATTCTTGCGGGCTGACTTTGCTTTGCAAGGAAATGGCTTGCGCCTGCGAAAGATCGCTCATCTGTAGCCTCCGGTGATGTGGGCATTGTCGCATGCCGGGCTATAATCCGACGCTCGAAAACTCTCCGATGAATTTTCCCGCCCGGCTTCCATGAAAGTTCTGGTCAGCGTCAAACGCGTCGTCGATTACAACGTCAAAGTACGCCTCAAGGCGGATGGCAGCGGCGTCGAGACCGCCAACGTCAAGATGTCGATGAATCCCTTTGACGAAATCGCTTTGGAGGAAGCGGTGCGGCTGAAGGAAGCCGGCATCGCCACCGAAATCCTCGCCGTGTCCTGCGGCGTACTGGCCTGCCAGGAGACGCTGAGGACAGCGCTGGCGATCGGGGCGGACCGCGCGATCCTGGTGGAGAGCAACGAGGAGTTGCAGCCTCTTGCGGTGGCCAAGCTATTGCAATCCATCTGTCAAAAAGAATTGCCCCAACTGGTCATCTTGGGCAAGCAGGCCATCGACGACGATGCCAACCAGACCGGACAGATGCTGGCGGCGCTGCTGGGCTGGCCCCAGGCGACGTTTGCTTCGAAACTGAAGATCGCGGACGGCAAGGCGCAGGTGACGCGGGAAGTGGACGGCGGCCTGGAGACGATTTCGATCAAGCTGCCAGCGATTGTCACCACCGACCTGCGTCTGAATGAACCGCGCTATGTGACGCTGCCCAACATCATGAAGGCGAAGAAAAAACCGCTCGACAATTTCAAGCCCGAGGCACTCGGCGTAGACGTGGCGCCACGCTTGCAGACCTTGAAGGTGGTCGAGCCCGCCAAGCGCAAAGCGGGCGTCAAGCTGCCCGATGCAAAAGCGCTGGTGGACAAGCTGCGCAACGAAGCCAAGGTGATCTGATCATGGCCCTCCTGGTGATCGCAGAGCACGACCACGGCACGCTCAAAGCGGCCACCCTCAACACGGTGGCGGCAGCGCAGCAGATCGGCGGCGAAATACATGTGCTGGTCGCCGGGCACCTTGCCGACGGCGCGGCCAAGGCTGCTGCGCAGATCGCCGGCGTTGCCAAGGTGTTGAACGCGGAAGCACCGCATCTGGGCGAATTTCTCGCCGAGAACATTGCCGCGCTGGTGGTTACGATCGCCAGGAACTACAGCCACATCCTCGCGCCTGCGACCTCCAACGGTAAGGACGTGACGCCGCGCATCGCCGCGCTGCTTGATGTACAGCAGATCTCCGAGATCATCGCTGTCGAATCGCCGGATACCTTCGTGCGGCCGATTTACGCGGGCAATGCGCTCGCCACGGTCAAGTCGAAAGACGCGATCAAGGTGATCACTGTGCGCACCACGGGATTCGACGCAGCCCCCGCCACCGGCGGCAATGCTCCCATCGAGCCTCTCACGCCGCCCGCAGACAGCGGGCTCTCCAGCTTCGTCAGCCGCGAAGTCTCCAAGTCGGAACGACCCGAGCTTGCCGCCGCGAAAATCGTGGTTTCGGGCGGGCGCGGCATGGGCTCGGGCGAGAACTTCAAGCTCCTCGAACCCTTGGCAGACATGCTGAATGCCGCCATGGGCGCCTCACGCGCGGCAGTGGACGCCGGTTTCGTGCCGAATGACTGGCAGGTCGGGCAGACCGGCAAGATTGTCGCGCCGGAGCTCTATATCGCTGTCGGTATCTCCGGCGCCATCCAGCACCTGGCCGGGATGAAAGATAGCCGTGTCATCGTGGCGATCAACAAGGACGAGGAGGCACCGATCTTTCAGGTGGCTGACTACGGCATCGTGGGCGACCTGTTCAAGGTGGTGCCTGAGTTGATCGAGGAACTGAAAAAATAGGGGGGGTAGAAGATGAGCGTGTACGTAGCTCCCTTGAAGGACATGCGGTTTGTGCTCAACGAACTGGCCGGTTTGGACGAGCTCAGCAAGCTGCCCGGCTATCAGGATGCGACGCCGGACACGGCCAATGCTATCCTACAGGAAGCCTCGAAGTTCGCAACGGAAGTACTTGATCCATTGAACTATTCAGGAGATCAAGAGGGCTCTAAATGGCGTGACGGCGCGGTCACCACCCCGACAGGATTCAAAGCAGCCTACCAGCTCTACTGTGAGGGGGGCTGGAGTGCACTATCGCTCGATCCGGAGTGGGGGGGTCAAGGATTGCCCAAGCTGCTATCGACCCCGGTCAGCGAAATGATGACCTCGGCGAACATGTCGTTTTCGCTGTGCCCGATGCTCACACAAGGCGCGATCGAGGCGATGCTCCTCTCGGGCAGTGAGCAGCTGAAGAAAGTCTTCCTGCCCAGGATGTTTGACGGTCGCTGGACCGGGACCATGAATCTCACCGAGCCGCAGGCGGGCTCGGACCTGGCACTGGTGCGCACGAAAGCGGTGCCCGCATCTGATCCAACTCTGGGAGATCACTACCGCATCAGCGGCCAGAAGATCTTTATCACCTTTGGCGAGCACGACCTGACAGAGAACATCGTGCACCTGGTACTGGCGCGCACGCCGGATGCGCCGGAAGGGGTGAAGGGGATTTCGTTGTTCATCGTGCCGAAGTTCCTGGTGCAAGCGGATGGCTCGCTAGGCGCACGCAACCAGGCCACCTGCGCGTCGATCGAACATAAGCTGGGCATCCACGCCAGCCCGACCGCGGTGATGGTGTTCGAGAATGCGATCGGCTATCTGCTAGGGGAGGAAAACAAGGGACTCTCCTACATGTTCATCATGATGAATGCGGCGCGCTTTGCTGTCGGTCTGGAGGGCGTGTCGATCGCCGAGCGCGCGTTTCAGCGGGCGCTGGCCTATGCCAAGGATCGCGTGCAAGGACGAGATCTGCTGGGCGGGGCCAAGGCCGTGCCTATCATCCGTCACCCTGACGTGCGGCGCATGCTGATGCTGATGAAATCGCAGACCGAAGCGATGCGCGCGCTGGCCTACGTGGTTTCTGCTGCCGTTGATTTTTCCAGCAGAACTGAAAAGACAGAGGAACGCCAGCGACTGCAGGCCTTCGTTGACCTGATGATCCCCGTGGTAAAGGGCTGGAGCACCGAGACCGGCATCGAGGTGGCTTCGCTGGGCGTACAGGTGCACGGCGGCATGGGTTTCATCGAGGAAACCGGCGCTGCGCAACACCTGCGTGATGCGCGCATCACCACTATCTATGAAGGCACGACCGGTATTCAGGCCAATGACCTGGTCGGCCGCAAAATTGCGCGCGAAGGCGGCGTCACGGTCAAGGAATGGCTTGCGGTCTTGAGGAAAATTGATCTCGACCTCGCCATTTCAGGAAATTCGGATATCCAGGCAATCCGTAGCCGTCTGGCGGCTGGCGCCCAGGCTGTCTCGGTATGCGTGGACTTCATCCTCGCCACTGCGGGCAAAGATCCCAATGCCGCGTTCGCCGGCGCCGTACCTTTCCTCAAGCTGATGGGCATTGTCGCCGGTGGCTGGCAGATGGCGCGCGCCGCCCTGGTCGCGGAAAAGAAGATTGCCTCGAATGACGCCGACCAGCTGTTCTACGCCGCAAAAATCACCACCGCGCGTTTCTTCAGCGACCACGTGCTGTCGCAGGCGCCTGGTCTTGCTGCCACCGTGGTCAGCGGCGCCGCTGCGGTGATGGCGCTAACCGAGGATCAGTTCCTGTCTGCCTGATGCCCATCCGGCTGGGCAGGCCCGGATTTTCACTGCCTTGTTACTGCATCCCTCTTAATTTTTCCTGCATCGCCTCCGGCACCTCGATCTCGTAGCCCAACACCGCCGCCGACAGGGCTTTGCCGTAATTGTCCAGACACAGACTGCGCGACACGCCGCCGCCCAGTGCCCCGTGCGCGACGAAATTGAGCGCACAGATACCGTCTACCGCATAGCGCAATACCTCGCCCTCCACCGTTCCGGCATAGAACGCCTTAAAGCGCTCGGCCGTGAGTTGTTCCTTTAACAGCGGATAGAACTCGGGCTCGTAAGCGATCACCATGATGTTGGAGGTGTTGCCCTTGTCCCCGGAGCGCGTATGGGCCAGGTGCTGCAGTTTGACTCGCATGGCATCAGCTCTCGAAATAGTTAATGGTCACAGGCACTTTTTCCCGCGCCACCAGTGACGACCACACGCCGATGATCTCGCGGAAACGATCCTGGTGCGGCACCCGTTTGCCGGTGTGCGCGACCCCGGAGACGGCCATGCCGTCCACCTCGCGGCCGATCTTGATCGCCTCTTCGCGCGTTTTCGTGCGCGCGGCCACGCGCACGGCGATCTCGTAAGGCTCGGGCCCGTCCTTGGGCGACATCTCGCCATGGATCGCGTTGAGGCCGAGAAAATCAATACGCAGCTCTTCGGCCTGCAAGCCGACGATCTTAAAGCGCTCTTCGAGTATTTTCTTCGCCAGTTGTGCGCGCCGCAGGGCGCCGGGCCCGGCGTAGAAGAACATGTCCTCACCTATGTATCCCTCGGTGCAGCCGATCGACACTTTGAGCGTGGGGGTGCGCGGCTTGCCAGAAATATTCGACACGCGCACGCGATCCGGGCCGAGCTGTTCCAGCCGGATGGTGGTGAAGTCCACCACCACGTCCGGCGTGAGGTAGTTGGCCGGGTCGTGCACTTCGTACAGACACTGTTCTTTCACCGTCATCAGATTGATCGCGCCGCCGGTGCCCGCCACTTTCGAGAGCACGCAGCTGCCGTCGGGCGAGACTTCCGCGATCGGGAAGGCGAGGTTCCACGGCTCGGGCACATCCTTGAAGCCGGGATCGCTGAAATAGCCGCCGCAGACTTGCGCGCCGCATTCCATCAGATGGCCGATGCCGTTGCCCGCCCCCAGGCGCTGGTGGTCCAGGGCGTCCCAGCCGAACTCGTACATCATCGGCGCCAGAAACAGCGACGGATCGGCGACTCGGCCGGTGACCACGATCTGTGCTCCGCCCTGCAGCGCCGTAACGATGGGCTCGGCGCCCAGATAGACTTCGGCGGAAACCAGGTTGGCTGCCAGCGTGGACGTGGGTTGGCCGTTTTCCAGGATGGTGCTGGTGAGCTCCAACACCCGGTCGGTGATCAGGGAACCATTCACGGCGGCGACCTTGACGCCGCGCGCGCCGTAATGGCGCAACCAATACACGATGCGCTGGGCGGCAGCGTCCGGATTCAGCCAACCCTGGTTGGTGACGATCTTGGTGCCGCGACGCAAGCAGCCGGGCAGCACACCACTGATGCGGTCGTCCAGATAAGTGTCGTAGCCGGGAAAGGAAGGGTCTCGCCGCGCGCGCACTTGCGCTGCCGAGATGGTGGCTTCGGCCATGGTCTCGAAGCACAGGTAATCGAGGTCGCCCTTCTGCGCATTCAGCACCGCAGGCTCAATACGGTCGCCCCACCACGCGGCGCCCGCGCCGATTCTGATCGTCTTGTCCGTCATGCGCGCGCCCCTAGTTGATCTGGCATGCTTGCCGCTACATATTCGGGTAGTTCGGTCCGCCACCACCTTCCGGCGTGACCCAGACGATATTCTGCGTGGGGTCCTTGATGTCGCAGGTTTTGCAATGCACGCAGTTCTGCGCATTGATCTGCAAACGGGGGCCGCTGGTGTCGTGCAGGATCTCGTAGACCCCGGCGGGGCAGTAGCGCTGCTCAGGCGCGTCGTAGAGCTCAAGGTTCACGTTCACCGGCACCGCAGCGTCTTTCAGCGTCAGGTGCGCCGGTTGGTCCTCGCCGTGGTTAGTACCGGAGAAAGACAGGTTGGTCAGCCGGTCGAAGCTGATCACCCCGTCTGGTTTGGCGTAAGCGATAGTCTGGGCTGCGGTTTTCTTCTTCAGCGTTTCATGGTCGGCGTGGTCGTGGTGCAAGGTCCAGGGTGCCTTGCCGCCAAAGACCATCTGGTCTATGCCCACCATCAGCGAGCCAGTGGTGAGGCCTTTTGCCATCCAAGGCTTGAAGTTGCGCGCCCGGTAGAGTTCGTCGAACAGCCAGCTTTGCCGGAATGCCTCGGGATACGCCGTGAGTGCATCCCCTGAGCGCCCAGCAGTCAGCGCTGCGTGCGCGGCCTCGGCCGCGAGCATGCCAGACTTGATCGCGCAGTGGCTGCCTTTGATGCGTGACGCATTCAGGAAACCGGCGTCATCGCCGATCAGGCAGCCGCCTGGGAAAACGAGTTCCGGCAAAGATTGCAGTCCGCCCGCGGTAATCGCCCTGGCGCCGTAGGCAATACGCTTGCCTCCTTCCAGGAAGCTGCGGATCGCCGGATGGGTCTTGTAGCGCTGGAACTCTTCGTAGGGGCTGAGGTAGGGATTCGAGTAGCCCAGGCCGACCACGAATCCCACCGCCGCCTGGTTGTTGTCCAGGTGGTAAAGGAACGAGCCGCCGTAGGTGTCGCTCTCGAGTGGCCAGCCCGCGGTGTGGAGCACCAGACCGGGTTGGTGCTTTGCCGGTTTCAGGTCCCAGAGTTCTTTCAGACCGAGGCCGTAGACCTGTGGGTCGGCGCCCTTGCGCAGGTCAAACTTGGCTTCCAGCTGCTGGCCTAGATTGCCGCGGCAACCTTCGGCAAAAAAGGTGTACTTGGCGTGCAGCTCGATGCCGGGCTGGAATGCGTCGCTGCGCTCGCCCTGGCGATTGACGCCCATGTCGCCAGTGGCGACGCCGCGCACCGCGCCGGGTGTTTTCCCTGCGCTGTGGTAGAGGACTTCGGCGCCTGCGAAGCCGGGGAAGATCTCGACGCCGAGCGCTTCGGCCATGCTCCCCAGCCAGCGTGCCACTTGCCCCAAGCTGATGACATAGTTGCCGTGGTTCTGGAAACAGGCGGGCAGCAGAAAATTCGGCGTTTTGAATGCGCTTTTCTCTCGCAGGAACAGGAATCGGTCTTCCGAAACCGGAACATTCAGCGGCGCGCCCCTGTCTTTCCAGTCCGGGAACAGTTCCGCGATCGCGCGCGGATCCATGACGGCGCCCGACAGGATATGCGCGCCGATCTCGGAGCCTTTCTCGATCAGGCAGACCGCATGCTCCGGGGAGAGTTGCTTCAGACGGATTGCCGCGGCCAGGCCCGCCGGGCCGCCGCCGACCACCACCACGTCGTATTGCATTGATTCGCGGACCATGCAGGGATTATAGAATGCGGACCTATGAGCCAAGGGCGGATCGAGAGCGGGGATCAACGCAGACTAGCGTATGTGGAGCGGATCCCGATTCGCTGGGGCGACATGGACGCCATGGGGCATGTCAACAACACGCTCTATTTCCGCTATATGGAGCAAGCGCGCATCAGTTGGTTTGACGCCCTGGTTCCGGAGGACGAAGCTTGGCATGCCACCGGTATCGTCATCGCCAACGCCTCGTGCAGCTACCTGCGGCCGATCACCTACCCGGGCACGGTCGAGGTGAGACTACAGATCGGGCCGCTGGGGGGCTCGAGCGTGCCGACCTACTATGAAATGCGCGTTGACGCAGACCCCAAGCCCTATGCCGAGGGCGCGGCGGTGGTGGTGTTCATCGGCATGAAAACGCAGAAACCCGTGCGCATCCCCGAAGGTATTCGGGCGCGACTGCTCAAGGCAACCTCATGAAACTGGAGATTCCCCTCGAATGAAAAAAGTCCATCCGAACGCCAGCGTCGCCTTGCAGGGACTGCTGCGCGACAACATGACCATCGCCGCGGGCGGTTTCGGTCTGTGCGGAATTCCCGAAAATCTCATTCAAGCGCTGGTGGTGAGCGGTGTTAAGGGTCTGACCATCGTCGGCAACAACGCCGGAGTAGACGATTTCGGCATGGGTCTGCTGCTCAAGACCCGGCAGGTGAAGAAGGTCATTGCTTCCTATGTGGGGGAGAACAAGGAGTTCGAGCGCCAGGTGCTGGCGGGCGAGCTCGAATTGCAGTTGACTCCGCAGGGCACTCTCGCAGAAAAGCTGCGGGCAGGCGGCGCGGGCATCGCGGGTTTTTACACCCGCACCGGCGCCGGCACCAAGCTGGCGGAGGGCAAGGAGAGCAAGTTCTTCGAGGGCCAGGAGTACGTGCTGGAGGAGGGCATCCGCGCTGATCTGTCCATCGTCAAGGCCTGGAAGGGCGACCAGTCCGGCAATCTGGTGTATCGCAAGACCGCGCGCAACTTCAATCCGATGATCGCCACCTGCGGCAAGGTCACCGTCGCCGAAGTCGAGCAACTGCTCGAAGTCGGCGCATTGGATCCCGAACAGGTACACACGCCGGCAATTTACGTCAAGCGCATCCTTCAAGGATCGGACTACGAGAAGCGGATCGAATTCCGCACCGTCAGCGGCGTAGCCTCGAAACAGGATGCGCCGATTCGTCAGCTCATGGCGCGGCGCGCGGCCCAGGAGTTGCGCGACGGTTACTACGTCAACCTAGGCATCGGTATTCCAACCCTGGTCGCCAATTACATACCCGAGAACATCAAGGTCACGCTGCAATCGGAGAATGGCCTGCTCGGCATCGGCCCTTTCCCGGCGGACCATGAGGTAGATGCGGATCTGATCAATGCCGGCAAGCAGACCATCACGGCGATCCCCGGCAGCAGTTTTTTTTCCAGCGCCGATTCTTTCGCCATGATCCGGGGCGGGCACGTCGACCTTTCCATCTTAGGCGGGCTCGAGGTGGCGCAAAACGGCGATCTGGCCAACTGGATGGTACCTGGCAAGATGGTGAAAGGGCCTGGCGGCGCGATGGACCTGGTCTCCGGCGTTAAGCGCGTGATCGTGCTGATGGAGCACGCGGCCAGGGACGGCAGCCCCAAGATCCTCAAGTCCTGCTCGCTGCCGATCACCGGCAGGGGGGTGGTCAGCATGATCATTACCGACCTGTGCCTGTTCGAGGTGGCCGCGGGCGGCGGCGGGCTCACGCTCAGGGAACTACACCCCGGCGTCAGCTTGGAAGAGGTGCGCGCGAAGACAGGTTGCGAATTTAAGGTTGCGCTCTAGTCAGCAATAGCAATTTGTTGCACTGGGCCGATTCCTGTAGACTCCGGCTTTCACGCCCTGCTCGGCGTCAATGACGAAATATGTCTTCGTAACCGGTGGTGTCGTTTCCAGTCTTGGAAAGGGTATCGCCGCCGCTTCTCTAGCCGCGATCCTCGAATCGCGTGGCATCCGGGTCACCAACATCAAGCTCGATCCCTATATCAACGTGGATCCGGGCACCATGTCGCCATTCCAGCACGGCGAGGTGTTCGTCACCGAGGACGGCGCCGAGACGGACCTGGACCTGGGCCACTACGAGCGTTTTCAGTCCTCGAAGATGCGCCGCTGGAACAACTTCACCGCCGGCCAGGTCTACGAGTCGGTGATCAAGAAGGAGCGCCGCGGCGACTACCTTGGCGGCACGGTGCAGGTGATCCCGCACATCACCGACGAAATCAAGTTCAATATCAAGCGCGGGGCGGGCGAGGCCGAGGTCGCCATCGTCGAGGTCGGCGGCACGGTCGGCGACATCGAATCGCTGCCCTTTCTCGAAGCGATCCGGCAGATAGGTTTGGAGCTGGGCCGCAGCAATGTTTGCTACATCCACTTGACCTTGGTCCCGTACATCGCCTCGGCGAAAGAGATCAAGACCAAACCGACCCAACACTCGGTCAAGGAACTGCGCCAAATCGGCATACAGGCTGATGTGGTGCTGTGCCGCACCGACCGGCCTTTGCCCGAAGATGAGCGGCGCAAGATCGCCCTCTTCTGCAACGTCCAGAAAGAGGCCGTGGTGTCGGCTTGGGACGTGGATTCGATCTACAAAATCCCCATGATGCTGCACGAGCAGATGCTCGACGAAATCGTCTGCCACAAGCTCTCGATTCTGGCCAAGGCCGCCGACCTGAGCGCCTGGAAAAATCTGGTCCAGGCGCTGATGAATCCCGAGCACGAGGTCGATATCGCTTTCGTCGGCAAGTATGTGGACCTGCAGGATTCCTACAAGTCGCTCAACGAGGCGCTGACGCACGCCGGGATCCACACCCACAGCCGGGTCAGGATCCACCACCTCGACTCGGAAGAGATCGAGCGCGACGGCGTCGACATGCTCGAAAAAATGGACGCCATCCTGGTGCCGGGCGGTTTCGGCAAGCGCGGTACCGAGGGCAAGATCCGCGCGATCCGCTACGCGCGGGAAAATGGCGTTCCCTTCCTTGGAATCTGCCTTGGCATGCAACTGGCGACTATCGAGTTCGCGCGTAATGTCTGCGGCCTGGCGCAAGCCAACAGCACAGAGTTCGACCCGGAAACACCCCACCCCGTGGTGGCCCTGGTCACGGAATGGCTGGACCGCACCGGGCGCATCGAGCAGCGCGATGCCTCTTCGGGCCTCGGTGGCAGCATGCGCCTGGGGGCGCAGGAATGCCCGATCGAGAAGGGAACGCTTGCTTATACCGTTTATGGTCCAACAGCCAATGAACGGCACCGTCATCGTTATGAAGTGAACAATGTCTACGTGCCGCAACTGGAAGCCAGGGGCTACAAGGTATCGGCACGTACGCCTAGCGAGAAGCTGCCTGAAATAATGGAGCTGCCGGACCAACCGTTCTTCCTAGGTGTCCAGTTTCACCCGGAGTTCACCTCTACGCCGCGTGCCGGACATCCTTTGTTCAATGCTTTCGTTAATGCGGCTATCCAATACCGTAAGACGGTGCAGCGTTTGTCACCAGACGGCAAGCTTTCCGTCGTCGCCGTATGAAGCTGTGCGGCTTTGAAGTCGGTCTCGACCGACCGTTGTTCCTCATTGCCGGTCCGGACACGCTCGAGAGCGAGCAGCTCTGTCTGGACGTGGCGGGGCAGCTGAAAGAGCATGCCGACCGGCTGGGCATGCCGTACATCTTCAAGGGTTCGTTCGACAAGGCGAACCGCACCTCAGGCAGGAGCTACCGCGGACCCGGCGTGGAGGAAGGCCTGAAGATCCTCTCGAAGGTAAAGCAGATTATCGGCGTGCCTGTCCTGACCGATGTCCACGAGGACACGCCCCTGGCCGAAGTCGCCGCAGTGGTGGACGTAATCCAGACGCCCGCGTTCCTTTGCCGGCAGACCAACTTCATCCGCAATGCCGCGAAGCAGGGCAAGCCGCTGAATATCAAGAAAGGCCAGTTCCTGTCGCCCTGGGAAATGAAGAACGTCGTCGATAAGGCGCGCGACACGGGCAACCAGCAGATCATGGTCTGCGAGCGCGGTTTTAGCTTCGGCTACAACAACCTGGTCGTCGACATGCGCGGACTCGCGGTGATGCGCAATACCGGCTGCCCGGTCGTTTTCGACGCCACGCACTCGGTGCAGCTTCCTGGTGGCCAGGGCACGGCGAGCGGCGGGGAGCGGACGCACATTCCGGTGCTGGCGCGCGCGGCGGTCGCTGCGGGCGTATCCGGGGTGTTCATGGAAACGCACCCGAAACCGGACGAGGCACTGTGCGACGGCCCCAACTCGTGGCCGCTCGCGTTGATGAGGGAGCTGCTTGAGTCGCTGGTGGAACTCGACAGCATCGTAAAGAAAAACGGATTTGTCGAGAACAAGGTGAAAAACGCATGAGCTCGATCGTCGACATCGTTGCCAGAGAGATCCTCGATTCGCGCGGTAATCCAACCGTCGAAGCGGATGTGTTGCTTGAATCCGGCGCCATGGGGCGCGCAGCGGTGCCATCTGGCGCCTCAACCGGCAGCCGGGAAGCGATCGAACTGCGCGACGGCGACCCGCGGCGCTATGGCGGCAAGGGCGTACTGAAAGCGGTGGAGTCGATCAACACCGAGATCTCGGAGGCCATCGTCGGCCTGGACGCTGCCGAGCAGTCGTTCATCGACAAGACCTTGATCGAATTGGATGGCAGCGAAAATAAATCGCGCCTGGGCGCCAACGCGACGCTGGCCGTGTCGATGGCCGCGGCCAAGGCAGCGGCGGAGGAATCGGGTCTGCCGCTGTACCGCTATTTCGGCGGCGCCGGCCCGCTGCAGATGCCGGTGCCGCTGATGAACGTGATCAACGGCGGCGCGCACGCCAACAACAATCTCGAGATGCAGGAATTCATGATCGTGCCGGTCGGCATGGCTTCGTTCCGCGAAGCGTTGCGCTGCGGCGCGGAAGTGTTTCAGTCCCTGAAGAAGATAATTAGCTCCAAGGGCATGTCCACGGCGGTGGGGGACGAAGGTGGTTTTGCGCCCAACCTGCCGACGCACGCTGCGGCGCTCGAGTTGATCCTGGAGGCGGTGGACAAGGCGGGCTACACAGCCGGGCAGGATGTCCTGCTAGCGCTGGACTGCGCGGCCTCCGAGTTCTACAAGGACGGCAAGTACGTCCTCGAATCCGAGAATCTCAACCTGAATTCCCAGGAATTCACCGACTACCTCGACAGCCTCGCGGACAAGTACCCGATCGTTTCGATCGAGGACGGTATGGCGGAAGGCGATTGGGAGGGCTGGAAACTGCTCACTGCACGACTCGGCAAGAAAACGCAACTGGTCGGCGACGATATCTTTGTCACCAATACCAAATTGCTGCGCGAAGGGATACGCCAGGGCGCTGCTAACGCGATCCTGATCAAAGTGAACCAGATCGGCACGCTGTCGGAAACCTTTGCCGCCATCGAACTCGCCAAGCGTTTCGCGTATGGCACCGTGATTTCGCACCGCTCGGGCGAGACCGAGGACACCAGCATCGCCGACATCGCGGTGGGCACCAATGCGCTGCAGATCAAGACCGGTTCGCTGTCGCGCTCCGACCGGACTGCGAAGTACAACCAGCTGCTGCGTATCGAGGAAGACTTGGGGGATATCGCCAGCTACCCCGGGCGAGAGGCGTTTCTGCAGCTCAGATGAAAGTCCCGGTCGGATGAAAGCACTTGCGGGCGTCCTTTTCGTGCTGATCCTCGCCATCCAGTATCCGCTTTGGCTGGGCAAAGGCGGCTGGTTGCGCGTCTGGGAGGTGGACCGCCAACTGGAGGCGCAGCACCTCAAGAACGCGCGGCTGGAAACACGCAACGGCGCCCTCGGCGCCGAGGTCAAGGACTTGAAGCAAGGTTACGAGGCCATAGAAGAGCGCGCCCGTTACGAACTCGGCATGGTCAAGAACGACGAAGTGTTCTTCCAGTTTCCGGGCAAGTAGCTGCCGTCGTCAGTCCACTTTCGCGAAACGGGACTCCGGCCGGTCGTCGGCCTTGTGCACAGTGCTGACGTTGCGCTTCATCGCCCAGGGCCGTAGCTGGTGGTGCAGGGGGACGTAATAGTATTGATCGCGGGTGATCAGCAGGGCTTCTCGCAACATCATGTCGCGCTTCGGGATGTTGGTCTCGGTCTTCATGGCGTCTATGAGGGTATCCAGCTTGGTGTCGCTGATGCGTCCAAGATTGAAACTGCCATCGGCGCCGGTGGTCTTGGTGCGCATCAACGATTGCAGCGTATACAGTCCGTCGAATGTCGCTACCCCCCAGCCGAGCATATAAACGCTGGTGTCGAAGTTCTGGATTTTGGCGATGAAGGTCGCCATTGGCTGTGCCAGTAGCTTTACCTTCAGTCCGGCCTTGGCCCACATGCCGACCAGCGCCTGGCAGATTTCCTCGTCGTTGACGTAACGGTTGTTCGGGCAGTTGAGTGTGAACTCAAAGCCGTTTGGATATCCGGCTTCGGCGAGTAGCTTTCTGGCGCCCTCGACATCCACCGGCGCGACCTTGTCGATGTCGGCGGCGTGGCCGTGCACGCCCGGGGCGACCATGATCGCTGCCGGCAGGGCCAGGCCACGCATGGTGACGCGCCGGATCGCCTCGCGGTCCACCGACACATTCAGCGCCTTGCGCACCCGCACATCCTTCAAGGGGTTCTTGCCCTTCACGTCCGAATACTTCAGTTCGTTGCTGAACTGGTCCATGCCGATGAAGATCGTGCGCACTTCGTGGCCGTCCAGCACCTTGAGCTTGGGGTCGTTGCGCAACCGCGTCACGTCCTGGGTGGGGAGGTCGGTGAGGAGATCGACGTCGCCCGAGAGCAAGGCCGCGACGCGCGTCGCATCCGACTGGATAGGCGTGTAGATGACGTCGGTGACGTTGCCCTCGAGCCGGTCCCACCAGCCGGTGTTCGCCGTCATGACGACGCGCTTGTCTGGCTCCCAGAGTTTGAGGATGTAGGGTCCGGTGCCGTTGGTATTGCGCGAGGCGTAAGTGTCTTCCTTGGCCTTGTAGTTCTGAATGTTCTCGGACTTGTTCTTGGTTGACCAGCTCTTGCTCATGATGCGGAAGTCGACGATCAGGCGCATCAAGACCGGATTCGGTCCGGAAAGGATGAAATCCACCGTCAAGTCGTCAACCTTCTTCACTTCCTTGATGCCGGCGACATAGATCTGCATGGTGCCCTGCGGCTGCAGAATTCGTCCGTAAGAGAACACCACATCGTCGGCCGTGAATGGGCTGCCGTCATGGAATTTGACGCCTTGGCGCAGCTTGAAGCGTAGCTGCGTCGGCGACAGGGACTGCCAACTGCTGGCCAGCGCCGCTTCGACCTGGAACTTTCGGTCATAGCGCACCAGCCCCTCGTAGACGTGTTGCAGGATGCCGTTGGTGGTGGCGTGGTTTTGAGAATGCGGATCTAGCGAGATGATGTCGTTCTGCGCCGCCCACTTGAGGGTTACCGCGTACGCGGGGGCCGCGGCCAGCGCGGCGAGGGTCAGCGTAAGGGCCAGTGTACGGGTCAGAAATCGCTTGAGTCGCATGGGATCCTCTCTCAACGCACAAGTGCGTTCCTCTAGTGAGAACCTATAATACACAAGCTGCAGAGGGAGCGCTGCCCTGAATAGACAGCAGCCTGGCAGATGAACTGAAAGGGGTTTTGCAAGCCGCATGAATCTGTACGCAAAGTTGCAACAAAGAGAGGCGCAACAAAAACCTCTGCGTATTGGTTTGATCGGCGCGGGCAAGTTCGCGGCGATGTACCTGGCGCAGTTGCCGCGTACCCCGGGCGTGCATCTGCTGGCCATCGCGGATCTGGCGCCCGCGAAAGCCAGAGAGAACCTGAAAAAGGTTGGCTGGGATCCTCTCAGGATGGCAGCTGCTTCGATTGACGAAGCCCTAAAAAACAAATGCACGCATATTTCTGACGACTGGCAGGCCCTGGTCTCGCACCCCGCGCTCGACATCGTCATCGAGGCCACCGGCAATCCGCTGGTCGCGGTGGAGCATATTCTGGCTGCTTTGCGCCACGGCAAGCACGTCGTCAACGTGACGGTCGAGGCCGACGCCTACTGCGGCCCGATGCTGGCGCGCAAAGCACTGGAGGCGGGGCTGGTCTACAGCCTTGCCTACGGCGACCAACCGGCGATCATCTGCGACCTGGTGGACTGGGCGCGCGCCGCCGGTTTTCCGGTGGTCGCGGCAGGCCGCGGTCACAAATGGCTGCCGCATTACGCGCAATCAACGCCCGAAACGGTCTGGGGCTACTACGGCCTCACCCCCGAGCAAGCGGTGCTCGGCGGCCTCAATCCGAAAATGTTCAATTCCTTTCTCGACGGCTCCAAACCGGCGATTGAAGCGAGCGCGGTTTGCAACGCCACCGGATTGACGCCATCGCCCACCGGTCTTGCCTTTCCGGCTTGCGCCATTGATGCGCTGCCAAACTTGATGCGACCTAGGGAGGAGGGCGGTCTGCTGCATCACAAGGGCCAGGTCGAAGTGGTGTCGTCGCTGGAGCGCGACGGCACGGTCATACCCTACGACATCCGTTTTGGCGTCTGGGTGGTGTTCGAGGGCGAGACCGAGTACATCCGGCGCTGCTTCTCCGAGTACGGCGTGCAGACCGACGCTACGGGCCGCTACGCCTGCATGTACAAGCGCTGGCACCTGATCGGGCTGGAAGTGGGCATCTCGGTGGCTGCGGTGGGACTGCGTGGTGAAGCCACCGGCTGCGCCACTGGCTGGCGCGCCGATGCCGTGGCCAACGCCAAACGCGATCTGAAAGCGGGCGAAATCCTCGACGGCGAAGGCGGTTACACCGTGGTTGGCCGTCTGATGCCGGCAGAGGCTTCGTTGGCCCAGGGTTGCCTGCCGCTCGGCCTCGCGCATGGCTGGAAGCTGTTGCGGCCGGTCGCCGCCGGCCAGGCGCTCAAGTGGGGCGACGTAGCCCTCGATGCGAACCTGCCCGCGGTGAAGCTGCGGCGCGAGATGGAGCGGTCTTTCGGCCTGCAGCAGCGCTCGGCCGCTTGAGGCCTTTCAAGTAGTGCAGCAGTTCGGTGTGATCCGCAGCTGGGCGCAGGCTGCGCTGCGCATCGCGCCAGATTTTCAGGGTGTTCTTCAGGTAAGGCGCCTCGACTTTGAGGTCGCGGGCGATCCCGGCGGCGATGCCGACATCCTTGGTCATTAAGGCGAGCTGGAATCCGGAGGCGAATTCGCCACTGAACACCTGCTGCGGGATCTTGCGCTCGGTGGTGCTGTTCTTCCCGGTAGAAGCATTGATCACGTCGATCAGCGTGCGCGGATCGAGGCCGAACTTCTGGCCTATCAGCAGCGCCTCGAATCCCGCAATCGTGCCCGCGGCGCCGAGATAATTATTCAGCGCCTTGGTCGCATGCCCCGAGCCCAGAGCCCCGGTATGGAAAATTTCCTTGCCCATCTTCGACAGCAGCGGCCGCACTTGCTCGAGCAGCTTCGCCTCGCCGCCGACCATCAGCGCGAGGCTGCCGTCGGCGGCTTTTGCCTTAGCGCCCGAAACCGGCGCATCCAGCATCTGCACGCCTTTTTTTTTCAACACAGCCGCGAGTTCGCGCGTCGTGCCTGGGTCCGAGGAACTCATGTCGATGACGATGGCACCCCGCGCCAGACCGGGCAGGGCAGCGAGCACCGCCTGGCGCACGGCCTTGCCGTCCGGAACCATGGTGATGAGCACCTCGGCGCCGCTGGCTGCTTGCTGTGGGAAGCGGCAATTGCCATTGCCGTTCAAGTCATAAGTGCGCAGATTGAAACCGGCGCGTTCCAGATTGGCCACCATCAGGCGGCCCATCAAGCCCAGACCGAGAAAAGCGACGGTACGGATCGGGCCGCTCAAACGCCGCGCTCCTTGAATACTTCTTTCGCTGAGCGGAAGCTCTCCACCGCGGCGGGCACGCCGCAATAGATCGCGACCTGCATGAAGACTTCGCGGATCTCCTCTTTACTGAGACCGTTGTTGAGCGCACCGTTGATGTGCAGCTTGAGTTCATGGGTGCGGCCCAAGGCCGAGAGCATCGCCAGGTTCAGCATCGATCGGGTCTTGCGCGGTAGGCCCGGTCGGTTCCAGATGTCGTTCCAGCAGTAGGTATTGAGCATTTCGGTGAACGGCAAGTTGAAGTCATCCGCTGCCGCCTGCGCCTTGTCAACGTACTCGGCGCCCAGTACTTCACGGCGCGTCTTCAGACCTGCTTCGTGGCGTTCTTTGTGGCTACGTTTGTCCATGCAGTTTCTCCTCGGGTTTAAATAAGATCTTGGGTGCGGATGCCGGCGCGGCGCAGCAGAGCGTCGAAGGCCATACCACCCGGGCGTGGCCCGGAGCGAAACGGCAGCGTGCGGACCGGGGTCTCGTCCAGTACCTTCTGCGTGACCGGCAGATTCTCGCCCGCCATGGCGTCGGTGGTGGCCTGAATTTCGCAGGCGCGCTGCAGGGTCCAGTAAGTGGTGAAGGCCTCCGGGATGCTGGGGCAGGCGACCAGCAAGCCGTGGTTGCGCAGGATCAGGATAGGTTTGGCGCCGAGGCTCGCCACCAGGCGTGGCTGCTCGGCGCTGTCGGTGGTGACGCCCTCGAAGTCGTGATAAGCGACCTGGCCGTGGAGCGTCGAGCTGAAGAAATTGTCGTAGCGCAGGCCCTCCTTTTTGCACGCGACGGCGCTGCCGGCCGTGGAGTGCGTGTGCATGATGCAGTGGGCGTCCTCGCGCGCCTGGTGAATGGCGCTGTGAATCACGAAGCCGGCGATATTGATCGGATATTTGGAGCCGTCCACCGCCTGGCCGGCCAGATTCACCTTCACCAGGTTGGAGGCGGTGACCTCGCTGTACCACAGGCCATAGGGATTGATCAGGTAATGGCGCTCGGGGCCCGGCACGCGCGC
>SHXK01000092.1 GCA_009693335.1 Betaproteobacteria bacterium
AGCAGGTAGTCTCTGCGCATGCTGGCGATCATGCGCTCGGGCATCGGCGCGGGCTGGATCAGGAAAAACCAGTGGTAGAAGGCGCGGGCCAGCGCCATATCGGTGTTCTCGAAGACGCATAGCGTCGGCGAGATGTCGAGCACGGTGAGCGAACACACCCGACTGCCGTGATCGCGCGCCAGGCGGTGCGCGACACGCCCACCGCGGTCGTGGCCAACCACGTGGAAGCGTCGGTGGCCCAGCGCGCTCATGACCTCGGCCATGTCTTGCGCCATCGCTCGCTTGGAGTAGTTCGAGTGGTCGGGCAGGCCCCTGGGCTTGGACGAGTCGCCGTAACCGCGCAGGTCGGCGCAGACCACCGTATAGTCGCGCGACAATGCGGGGGCGACTTTGTGCCACATGCCGTGTGTTTCGGGGTAGCCGTGCAGCAGCAGCAGCGGCGGGCCGCTGCCGCTGGCAACCAGGTTTATGCTTGCCTTTGCAGTCTTGATGGTCTTGTTTATGAAGCCGGGAAAGAGGTTCATCGACGTCTCAGCTATGCAGTAGCCGTAACTCTACAATCCTTGGTCAGCATGGAGTACAAATGATTATCGAAACACAGGAAGACGTCACCGCAGCGGTACTGCGGGAGATGCATCGCACTCCCGACTCCCGCACCAAGGAAATTCTCGGCACGCTGGTGCGCCATCTGCACGCCTTCGTACGCGAGGTTAAGCTCACGGAGGGCGAATTCCAGGAGGCCGTCGCCGTGGTCAATGCGATCGGCCAACGCACCACGCCTAGCCATAACGAAGGGATGTTGATGGCCGGCGCCCTTGGTCTGTCGAATCTGATCTGCCTGCTGAACAACGGCGGCAATGGGGCGCGGCCAACGCAAGCCAATAACCTCGGGCCGTTCTGGCGCGCCGATTCGCCGGCTTGCGCGGACGGCGATTCCATTGTGCGCTCGCCCACGCCGGGGCCCGAATTGCGCTTCAAAGGATGGGTGGGCGACGCCGAGGGTCGCCCGATCGCCGGTGCGCAGGTGGAGATCTGGCATCCGTCACCGGTGGGCCTCTACGAGAACCAGGATCCTACGCAGGCGGACATGAATCTGCGCGGCAAGTTCACCACCGCGCCGGATGGCGGTTTCAGTTTCCGCAGCGTGAAGCCATCTGGCTATCCGGTGCCGGTGGATGGCCCCACCGGCGCCTTGCTGCGCGCGCAGGGTCGGCACAATTTTCGTCCCGCGCATATTCACTTTCTCATCCACAAATCCGGATTCAAAACGATCGCCTCTCAGGTTTACGATCCCGAGGACCCTCACCTGGAGACCGACAGCCAGTTCGGCGTGACCAAGGCGCTGATCGGGAATTTCGTCAAGGAGGGCGAGCACTATTCTCTGGCATTCACCTTCGTACTTGAGCCGGGGGAGAGCCGTCTGCCTAGGCCCCCGATCAGCGGCAAGGCCCCGGCAGCGCCTCGCTAAGAAGACGCACTGCGGATTCACAGGAACGCACTTGTGCGTTAGAGGAACGCACTTGTCCGTTAGGCGAAGAGCAGCGCCGCAGCGACGCGGCGCTCTTCGGCCATCAGGATGTTGTAGGTGCGGCAGGCGGCTTGCAGGTCCATGGTCTCGACGCCGATACGCTTTGCGGCCAACGCCTGCGTCAGGCGAGGGTGCGGAAAACGCTGTTTGTTCCCCGTGCCGAGTAGCAGGACTTCCAAATTCATCGCCAGAAAAATCTCAAAATCCGCTTCCTTGAGGGCTTCGAAACCAGCCACCTCCCAGGACACGATGCGCTCCGGCAGCACGATGATGCTACCCGCCGTGCCTGCCTCGAGGCGCTGATCATTGACCAGCACAAAGCCTTCGCCGTAGCCGGAGAATGTGTTCAGAGCCGTGGGGGCAGGTGCGTGTAGCTTCACTGCTAGAATTCTACAATGCACGAATTTGCCAGGATAAAAAGGCTGCCGCCCTACGTTTTCAACATCACCAACGAGTTGAAAATGACGGCGCGCCGGCGCGGCGACGACATCATCGACCTGTCGATGGGCAACCCGGACGGGCCGACGCCACCGCACATCGTGGATAAGCTGGTCGAGGCGGCGCAACGCCAGGATACGCACGGCTACTCAGTTTCCAAGGGTATTCCACGCCTGCGGCGTGCGATCTGCGATTGGTACCAGCGTCGCTACGCGGTCGAGTTGGACATGGATACCGAGGCGATCGTCACCATCGGTTCCAAGGAAGGTCTCGCGCACCTGATGCTGGCGACGCTGGAGCGCGGCGATACGGTGCTGGTGCCCAATCCCTCCTACCCGATCCATATCTACGGCGCCGTCATCGCCGGCGCCGACATTCGTTCGGTGCGCATGACGCCGGGTGTCGATTTCTTCGTCGAACTGGAGCGCGCCATCGGTGAGCTGTTCCCCAAGCCGAAGATGTTGATCATCGGTTTCCCGTCGAACCCGACCGCGATGTGCGTCGAGCTCGAATTCTTCGAGCGCGTGGTGGCGCTCGCGCGCCAGCACAACATCCTGGTGGTGCACGACTTGGCCTACGCCGACATCACCTTCGATGGTTGGAAGGCGCCCTCGATCATGCAAGTGCCCGGCGCGCGTGAGGTGGCGGTTGAATTTTTCACCATGTCGAAGAGCTACAACATGGCCGGCTGGCGCATCGGTTTCATGGTCGGCAACAAGGAGTTGGTACACGCGCTGGCGCGCATCAAGAGCTACCACGACTACGGCAGCTTCACGCCGGTCCAGGTGGCTGCTATCGTGGCGCTCGACGGGCCACAGGAATGCGTTGAAGAAATCAGAAAAACCTACGAAAAAAGAAGAGATGTGATGGTCAAAGGGCTGCATGACATCGGCTGGATGGTGGAAAACCCGAAAGCCTCGATGTACGTGTGGGCGAAGATTCCCGAGACTTACCAAACGATGGGCTCGCTGGGTTTCACCAAGCGACTGCTGGAAGAGGCGAAAGTCGCGGTTTCCCCAGGCGTGGGGTTCGGTGAATACGGCGACGGCCACGTGCGCATCGCGCTGATTGAAAACGAGCACCGCCTGCGCCAGGCACTGCGCGGCATCCGCGAGATGTTCCGCAAGGACGGGCTGTTGAAAGGAGCGGCATGATGCGCCGCTTCAAAGCAGGAGCGGCATGATGCGCCGCTCTTGGACATCGGCATGAAGCCTATTAACGCGGGGCTGCTGGGCATTGGTACTGTCGGTGGCGGGACCTGGGAGGTGCTCAACCGCAATGCCGATGAGATCCAGCGGCGCGCCGGGCGCGCCATTCGTATCTCGCGGGTTGCCGATAAAGACCTAAAAAAGGCGCAAAGCCTGGTAAACGGCAAGGCCAAGATCACCTCTGACGCCTACGAGGTGGTGCGCGCGAAAGACATCGACATCGTCATCGAACTGATCGGCGGCACCAGCATCGCGAAGGACCTGGTGCTGGAGGCGATCAGGAACGGCAAGCAGGTGGTGACTGCGAATAAGGCGCTGCTGGCCACCCACGGCAACGAGATTTTTGCCGCGGCACAAAAAAAAGGCGTGATGGTGGCTTTCGAGGCTTCGGTGGCCGGTGGCATCCCGATCATCAAGGCGCTGCGCGAGGGCCTGGCCGCTAACCGCATCGAGTGGATCGCCGGGATCATCAACGGCACCTCCAATTTCATCCTTACCGAGATGCGCGATAAGGGCCTGCCCTTCGCCGCGGTGCTGAAGGAGGCGCAGAAAAAGGGTTATGCCGAGACCGATCCGGCTTTCGACATCGAAGGCGTGGACGCGGCGCACAAGCTGACGATTCTCTCAGCGCTCGCTTTTGGCATCCCGATGCAGTTCTCCAAAGCCTACACCGAGGGCATCTCGAAGCTGACACAAGAGGACATCCGCTATGCCGGAGAACTGGGTTACAGAATCAAGTTGCTCGGCATCACCAAAAGAACCGACCAAGGTATCGAACTACGGGTGCATCCAACGCTGATCCCGGCACGGCGCTTGATCGCCAATGTCGAAGGCGTGATGAACGCGATCCTGGTCAAAGGCGATGTGGTTGGGCCAACTCTGTACTATGGCGCCGGTGCCGGCAGCCTGCCCACGGCGAGCGCGGTGGTAGCAGACCTGGTGGACGTGACGCGCTTGATCACCGCGGATCCACAACAGCGTGTGCCGCACCTCGCGTTCCAGCCCGACCGCCTTGCCAAGGACCCGATCCTGCCGATGGGCGAGGTCGAGACCGCCTGCTATCTGCGCATGCGGGTGCAGGACCGGCCCGGCGTGCTTGCCGATGTCTCGCGCATTCTGGCCGATTCGAAAATCTCGATCGGTGCCATGGTGCAGAAAGAGCCCGGGGAAGGCGAAAGCCGGGTGGACATCGTGATGCTGACCCACCGAGCGATCGAGAAGAACGTCGACGCTGCGATGGCCAAGATCGAGAAGCTGCCCACCGTGCTGGGCAAGGTCACGCGCATCCGCCTCGAAGAGCTACTCTAGATATGCGCTATGTCTCGACTCGCGGCGTGGCACCGGCGCGGCGTTTCACCGAGATCCTGCTCGAAGGCCTGGCTCCCGACGGGGGTCTTTATGTGCCGGAGAGTTATCCCCAGCTCGATCTTGAAACTTTGCGTGGCAAGCCCTATATCGAACTCGCCCATGCGATTCTCTCGCCATTCATGGACGATGTGCCTGATTTAAAAAATTGCATAGAAAAAACATATACGACGGCAACCTTCGGTGACCCGGAGATCACACCGCTGAGGACCCTGGAATCCGGCCTGCATATTCTTGGACTGTCCAACGGGCCGACGCTGGCGTTCAAGGATCTGGCGATGCAGTTGCTGGGCCATCTCTTCGAGTCGGTGCTGACGGCGCAAAAAAAACAGTTGAATATTCTCGGCGCGACTTCGGGCGATACCGGTTCGGCCGCCGAGTACGCCATGCGTGGCAAGCAGTGCGTCAATGTCTTCATGCTCTCGCCGCACGGCCGCATGAGCGCTTTCCAGCGCGCGCAGATGTACTCGCTGCAGGATCCGAACATCCACAACCTGGCGGTGCAAGGGGTGTTCGACGACTGCCAGGACCTGGTGAAAAAGGTCAACGCCGACGCGGCGTTCAAGGAGCGCTACCGCATCGGCGCCGTGAATTCAATCAATTGGGCCCGGATTGCCGCGCAGGTCGTTTACTACTTCAAAGCTTATTTTTCAGCGACCCAAAACAATACTCAGGAGGTCGCCTTCGCGGTCCCCTCGGGCAATTTCGGCAATCTCTACGCCGGCTATGTTGCGCGCTGCATGGGTCTGCCAATACGGCAACTGATACTGGCCAGCAATGAGAACGATGTGCTCGATGAATTCTTTCGTACCGGGAAGTACCGGGTCAGGCAGGCCGCGCTCGCCACCTCGAGCCCGTCGATGGACATCTCGAAGGCCTCGAATTTAGAGCGTTACGTTTTCGACCTACTGCAGCGGGACGCTGCCAGGGTAAGCGGGCTTTTCTCTGCGGGTGCCGAATTCGACCTGGCGTCTGTTCCCAGGGCCGGCTTCTTGTCGGGCCGCAGTTCCCACGCCGATCGGATTGCCACCATCAAAAGCCTGTATCGGCAATATGGCGTGACTATCGATCCGCACACCGCGGACGGCGTGAAAGTCGGCCTGGAGCATCGCCAGCCGGGCGTAGCGCTGATCTGTCTCGAGACCGCTTTGCCGGCGAAATTTTCCGCCACCATCCGCGAGGCGCTAGCTCATGAGCCGACGCGCCCGGCCGGTTTCGAGAAGCTGGAAGACCTGCCGCAGCGTTTCGAGATCATCCCGCCCGACGCCGAGGCGGTAAAGCGCTACATCGCCGCGCATTCCTTGGGGTAACATCATTTCCTTTCAGGGCCATCGGTCACCGGGAGGAGGGGATGATGTTCGGCAGCAATCTCGCGTTCGTCGCACTGGCGGCGGCACTGGCGTTTCCCGTTGCGGCGCAGGACTTGAAACTGCCGGCGACACTAACGCTGACCGCTTACGACACCGGTTCGTCCGGTTTCAATATTACGGTCGCGGTGGGCAAGGCGATCAAGGACAAGCACGGCACCGATGTGCGCGTGCTGCCCGCCGGCAACGACGTGGCGCGTTTGGCGCCGCTGAAGGGCGGCCGTGCGCAGGCCTCGGCCATGGGCATCGGCGTGTACTTCGCGCAGGAAGGCGTGTTCGAGTTCGCGGTCAAGGACTGGGGCCCGCAAGCGCTGCGGCTGATCCTCGCTTCCAGCGATTGCAACGCGATTTCGCTCGGCGTCGCCAAGGACACCGGCGTGCGCGAGATCAAGGACTTGAAGGGCAAGCGCATCGGTACGGTGGTGGGGTCGCCGGCGCTCAACCAGAACGCATTCGCGGTACTCGCTTTTGCCGGACTTGGCAGGAGCGACGTCAAGCTGGTGGAGTTCTCCAGTTACGGTGCGATGTGGAAAGGGATTCTTAACAACGAGGTGGACGCGGCGATCGCCTCGACCATTTCCGGGCAGGCCAAGGAGGCGGAGACTTCGCCGCGCGGCCTGATCTACCCTCCGGTTCCTGCGGCCGACAAAGCCGGCTGGGCGAGGCTCAACAAGATAGGTCCGTATTACGCGCCGCACAAAGCGACCTGCGGTGTCGGCGTTTCTGCGCAGAACCCGACTGAGTTGCCGAACTATCCCTACCCGATCTTCACCTCCTATGCCTCACAGCCCGCAGATTCCGTCTATGGGATCGCCAAGGCCATGATCCTGAACTATGCGGCCTACAAAGACGGCGCGCCGGGGGCCGCCGGCCTGGAACTGCAGCGCCAGAATCTGGCTTGGGTGCTGCCTTATCACGAGGGAACGGTGAAGGCATTCCGGGAAGCCGGCGTCTGGAAGCCCGAGCACGAGGCGCATAACCTGAAGGCGCTCAAGCGCCAGCAGATACTCGCCGACGCCTGGAGCACGTATTTGAAGACCAACCCTGCCGAAGGCGACACTTTTCGCAAGGGCTGGATGACGGCGCGCGCGGACGTGCTGAAGAAGGCTGGCCTCGACCCGATTTTCGAGTAAGGCCGGACGGACGGGCGCGGGGATGCAATCCCTGGATCCTCAAGCCCAGGTCGCGGGTCTCGCCGAAGCCGAGGTCACCCGCGTCAGGCGCTTGCAGGGGGTCTGGCGCTGGCTGCTGATCCTGGGCACGGCAGCGACGATCTTCCTGTGCGTCAACCAGCAGTTCGCGCTGCGCTTTTTCGTTGGTTTCACGCCTCTCAACACCGAGTATTACTACGCGCTGGTGCTGGTGATGCTGCCGTTTGTATTTTTGATCTTCCCGGCAACGCAGCGCGCCTCCCTGGAGCGCGTGCCGTGGTATGACGGCTTGCTGTTCGCGCTCACGGCGGTGGTGGCGCTTGCCCTGATGCTGCACATCCGCAAGGCGGCGGAGTTGGGTTGGGAGTTCGATGGCGCGCCCGCGCGCCTCGTCTGGGCCGGCTACTTGATGTGGGCGCTGCTGATGGAGGCGCTGCGGCGCACCGGCGGCTGGGGGCTGGTGCTGTCGATCCTGCCTTTCACGCTGTATCCGATTTTCGCCGACGCCAACTGGCTCGGGCCGCTGAAAGGGACCCAGTCCGATGTGGCGCAGACGAGCGCCTATCACATGCTGTCCTCGGAGAGTCTGCTCGGCATCCCGCTGCAGGCTTTTGCCGAGATCGTGATCGGCTTTCTGGTTTTCGGCACTGGGTTGATGATGACCGGCGCCGGCAAGTTCTTCATCAACCTTTCTTTCGCGCTCTGCGGCACCTTCCGCGGCGGCGCCGCCAAGGTCGGCATTTTCGCCAGCGGGCTGCTCGGCATGATGTCTGGCAGCGTGGTCTCGAACGTGCTCACCGCCGGCACCATGACTATCCCGACCATGAAGCGGACCGGCTTTGCCGCCTCCTACGCCGCGGCGATCGAGGCTTGCGCCTCCACCGGCGCAGTGCTGGCGCCGCCGGTGATGGGCGCCACCGCATTCGTGATGGCGCAGTTCCTCAACGTGAGCTACGCCGAGGTTGCGCTCGCCGCGACGATACCGGCGGCGCTCTACTACTTCGGCCTGTTCATGCAGGTGGATGCCTACGCGGCGCGCCACGGGCTGAAGGGAATTCCGCGCGCCGAGCTGCCACGCTTGGGGACCACCCTGAGGGAAGGCTGGTATTACGTGTTCGTGGTGGTCCTGCTCATCTACATGATGCTGGTGATGAAGCGCGAGAGCCACGCGCCTTTCTACGCCACGCTGCTGTTGCTGGTTCTAAACCAGCTCTTCAGCAAGGAGAAATGGGGCTGGGGCACTCTGGGTAAGTTCCTCGAAGCCAACGGCAGGACCTTTGCTGAACTGGTTGGCATCCTTGCCGGCTGTGGTCTGCTGATCGGCGCGTTCTCGCTGACCGGGGTGATCTCCAGCCTTGCCAATGACCTGTTGCGCATCGCAGGTGACAACGCCTTGCTGCT
>SHXK01000009.1 GCA_009693335.1 Betaproteobacteria bacterium
ACGGTCGCCGTGCTCGAGCGCTCTACACGCCAGGAGCGCGGCGGTCAAAGCCGGTACACCGAGGCCTATTTGCGTATGAAGAGCCACACCGAGGTCACCGACGATTTCGAGATCATGCTCGCCGAAAATGGCAGTGGTGCCATCGACCCCGAATTGATCCAAGAAGCCGCTGAAGGACGCTCGAACCTTGGGCGTTCGCTGTCGATTGCGGATCCGACTTTGCTGGAGACCTTCGCCAATGCCGCGGGGCCGACCATCGCCTGGCTGAAGGGCTTGGGCGTGCGCTTCGATTTCCTGCCGACACAGTTCCTCACCCAGTCCCAGCCCCGCCTGCTGCCGGTGGGTGGTGGGTAGGCGCTCGTCGAAGCCCTGGCGGCTGAGGCCGAGAGGCTGGGCGTCGAGTTCCTCTACGAGACCACTGCAACGGGGCTGGTACGTGATGTCGATAATCGCGTGAGCGGATTGTGTGCGAAGCGCCGCGATGGCATGGCGCTGGAACTCGCCGGTTGCGTGGTGCTGGCGAGCGGCGGTTTTGAGGGCAATGCCGAAATGATGACGCGTTACATTGGTCCGCGATCGGTGTACCTGCGTCCAATCTGCAAGGGCGGCTACTACAACCGCGGTGAGGGCATCGAGATGGCGCTCGCCGTCAGCGCCCAGGGCTGCGGGGACTTCGGCAGCTACCATGCTGAGCCGATCGATCCGCGCTCGGGCGTGGCGGAACCGTCGGTGCTCATCTTTCCCTACGGCATTCTCGTCAACAAGGACGGCCAGCGCTTCACCGACGAAGCTCCGGGCACGGTGGACGCGCACTACGAGCGCGTCACGCGGCGTATTTACGAGCAGCGCGACGGCGCGGCGTATGTGGTGCTGGATGCAAAACACATGCGTGTACCCAATTACCGCCTCGCCATCCGTACTGACAAGTCGCCGATCGTGGCCGATTCGGCTGCCGGTCTGGCGCGCGCAATCGGGGTTCCCGAGCAGGCCCTGCTCGCTACGCTCGAGGCATTCAACCGTGCATGCGTGTCTGGCGACTACAAGCCGCTAGAGCTCGACTACGTGGCGACCAGGGGCCTGACGCCGGCCAAGTCGCACTGGGCGCTGCCAATCGACGAGGCGCCGTTCCACGCTTATCCCATCGTTTCCACCAACGTGTTCACCTTCGGCGGTCTGAAGGTAGACCCGAGTGCACGCGTGCTCGACCGCGACGGCGAGCCGATCGCCGGTCTCTACGCGGCCGGCGAAATTATCGGCACTTACTATGGCAACTATGCTGGCGCAACATCGGTGCTGAAGGGCCTCGTGTTCGGCCGCATTGCCGGTGCGGATGCGGCTGCTAGGCACCGGTTTGGGAGTAAATAGCATGAAGTCTCTCTCCATCCTGTCCGGCCTGCTTCTCGCTGCTGCAGGCGGTCTGCTTGCATCCGTCCACCGGCAAGTGGGAAGGTTTTGTCTATACGGCCGGCAATTCAATCCCTTCGGCTAGACGCCGTCCTCGGCGAACACCTCTTTCGCGATTCTGAAACTCTCCAGCGCCGCCGGCGCGCCGCAGTAGACGGCGGCGTGCAGGAAGATCTCGCGCAGCTCATCTTTGCTGACGCCGTTGCGTAGCGCACCGCGTACGTGGAGCTTCAACTCGGTTGCCCGGTTCAGGGCCGTGAGCATCGCCAGATTCAGCATCGAGCGCGTTTTCTTCTCCAGCCCGGGGCGCGCCCAGCTGGCGCCCCAAGCGTGCGCGGTCAGGTACTCCTGCAGCGGCCAACTGAAGTCATCGGCGTTCTCCAGCGTCTGATCGACGTATTCCTTGCCGAGCACTTCTCTGCGTACGGCAAGGCCGCGGTCAAATGCAGCCTGGATTGCGGGGTCGACGGGTTTCATAGCAAGTCTCCGGTGGGGTGATGGAAAGCCCGATTGTGCCGTGCGGCGGGGCTAGGCGGCGCGATGGGGCGTGTATTATTCGAGTCCCCCTACATGAGCAAGAAACCAAGGAGCAACAAACCATGATTCACGAAATGCGCGTTTACCGCTGCATGCCGGGCCGCTTGCCTGACCTGAACAAACGCTTTGAGACCATAACGCTGAAAATGTGGGAGAAGCACGGCATCCGGCCGGTCGGGTTCTGGACGACGGTGGTGGGCGAGAGCAACCAGGACCTGCATTACATGCTGGAGTGGAAGGATCTCGCTGAGCGCGAGCGCGTCTTTGGCGGCTTCATGATCGATCCGGAATGGCTGCAGGCGCGCGCCGAGACCGAAAAAAACGGGCCGCTGGTTGCCAACATTACCAACACGATCCTTGCGCCAACCGTCTATTCGAAGCTGAGGTAGCAGCCTTCATGGACGCGCGATTCGAGGCGGCGATCGCGCGATTCGACGCGGCGCATGCGGAAGATCAGGAAAAGGACGCCTCGGGCCAGCCGGCGGAGCTGCTCTACGCGCAACGCATGAGCGCCTGCTTGGTGAAACTGGCGCCCGATGCCTCCGCAGCACTGCGCCTCGCGGTGCGCTGCCAGCACATCCGCCGCTGGGCGATCCGACGTGGCGACTACCCCGAGGGCGTCGCTGGATACCGGAAGTGGCGCCTGGACGAAGCGGACTCTCATGCCCTGCAGGCAATGGAAATCCTGGCACAGTCGGGCTATGACGAGGGCAGTATCCAACGGGTGCAGGCGCTGGTGCGTAAGGAGAAGCTGAAACAGGATCCGGAAGCGCAAATGCTGGAAGACGTCAGCTGTCTCGTTTTCCTCGAACATTATTTCGCAGGGTTTGCGGGCAAACACGACGAAGCAAAGCTGCTGCGCATCTTGCGCATGACCTGGAACAAGATGTCGCCGCCAGGGCATGCCGCGGCGCTCGAATTAAAACTCCCAGCGCCGTTACGCGCCATCGTCGACAAGGCGCTTGCAAAATAAGAGTGCTCAGGCCGGTATTAACGCGGCTTGTCGATCGCCAGACCCCGCTCCCTGATGAGCGCCGCCCACTTGGCATTGTCCTTGCGGATGAATTCGAGGAACTGCTCGGGCGTGGTCTGCGCCGGTTCGGCGCCCAGTTCGAGCAGCCGCGCCCTGACCTCGGCGAGCTGCAGGATGCGGTTCACTTCGAGGTTCAGCTGTACGACGATTTCGCGTGGCACGCCGGCCGCGGTGAGGATGCCGAACCAGCCCGCCGCTTCATAACCTGGCAGGCCCGCTTGGGCGATGGTCGACAGCTCGGGCGATGCGGGTGAGCGTTTGGCACCGCTCACCGCGAGCGCGCGCAACTTGCCGGCACGCGCGTGCTGGATCACCGCCTGCGAAGGTGCGATCATCAACTGCACCTGCCCGCCGAGTAGATCGCCTACCGCGTTGCCGATGCCCTTGTAGGGCACGTGCAGGAGGTCGATTCCCGCCATCGCCTTGAACAATTCCGCGGCGAGATGTGAGGCCGCACCGCCGCCGCTCGAGCCATAGGCAAGTTTGCCGGGATGGGCTTTGGCGTAGGCCATCAGTTCCGCCACCGTAGTGGCCGGGATCGAGGGGTGCACCACGAGCAGGTAGGCCGGTGCAGTGAACAGGGCGATCGGAGAGAATTTCGGCAGGTTCTCGGCATCCAGCGGCCCCGCAGCGATGGTGAGCAGGGTATAGCCGTCAGCAGGCGCGTTGGCCACCACCTCCATGCCTATCTGCGCGTTGGCGCCGGCGCGGTTCTCCACTACCACGGGCTGCTTGTAGGAGTCGCCGAGATAGCGGCCGACGATGCGTGCCAGCACGTCGGTGCCGCCACCCGGCGGATAGGGCACCACGATGCGGATGGCCTTGGATGGGTAAGGCTGGGCCGTGGCGAGTGCCGCAAACATCGTCCAAGCCAGCCCGATAAGCCACTGGATTGCGCTATTCACCCGCTTTTTCCCGCCGCCCTCCGTCCACCTCAGCCATTCTTCAACACATAGCCGTAAGCGAGGTTGCTGCGGTCGCCACCTTGCTCGTCGTACAGCCGCTTGTAATGGGCGACCTTGTCGTTCGCCAGTTCAGCGCGCTTGGCCGGCGAAAAGCCGTAGATGCGCGCATTGTTCTCGCCCAGGATGGCGCGCTTTACCGGGCCATTCGCGGGGCCCATCGGCGCCAAGCCGTAGCGCTTCTGGATCTCCTCGGGGATTTCCATGCGACGCAGGGCTTCGATCTGCCATTGCGGTGCGCCGGTCCACAGCGCATCGGTGCCCCACACCACATGATCGGCGCCCATGCCGGCGATCATCACGCCCAGCATGTACGCGGCGACGCGCGGCTCGGCCATGTTGCTGTGGGCAAAAATCTGCCCAAGATCGGCGTAGACGTTGTTGACGCCGAACTGCGACGGGATGTGCGCGAGATCGGTCACCCAATCGACGCGACCGGTGCGCTGCAGTTGGTCCCAGGCGTTGGCTGCGGTGCCGCCGGGCCCCGCGACCCAGCGGTAGGCCGAGTGATAAATGACGAAATTGAGCTGCGGCCAGTCCTTAGCCGCTTTGCCCACGTCCGCGACGTTGCAATAGCCGAGCAGATGCGGGAAATTCGCCTCGACCGAGGGCGGGAACAGGCCTTTGTGGATGCAGACGTTCTTCAGGCCGGGGCGATCCGGGTATTTCGCCATCGCCTTGGTCAGCTTCTCGTAGAACGGGTACATGATCTTTTCGTCGTCCAGCCGGAACGGGAACTTGGAGAGGTGCTTGTTGGTGTTGTCGCCAATGGTGTAGCCCTTCCACGAATCGGGCTTGAGCGTCTCGTTCTCCTCGTCGATCTTGTCCATCCAGCCGGGCCAGCCCGGTGTGAAGATGGCGTGCGAGAACATGCGACGCGTGCCGGATTCCTTGTTGATTTTCTCGCGTGCGTCGCGCTTCATGTCGTTGGTGAGGAAGGAGAATTTCTGGTCCACCGAGTAGGAGCCGCTGATGCAGGCCACCTTGGTGTCGCTGTCGAGAAAAATCTCCTTGAAGTAGTTCGGGAACTTCAGATCGTCGATGGTCTGCGGTTTGCCGACCAGCAGCGGGTTCCAGCCTGCTTTGCCGACCGTCTCGCGTTGCGCCACGAAAGCGCGCACGGGCGTGTCGTCGCGCAGGAAGTGGGTGTGCATGTCCATCACGAACTGGTCCTTCAAGCCATCGGCGCGCGCCTGCGCCAGGTCGAGATTCGCCGCCTCGGCGGGGTTGACGTCATAAACCGGCGCCGAGTTCTTGGCGTAGGTCTCGTTCATGGCCACGAAGGCCGCGGCCATGCCGCCCGCGGTCTTGAAGAAATTGCGCCGGCTCATGCGGTTCTTCTTCGCCAGGCGGGCGCCGATGTCCTTGACGCGGGCCTCGAACTCGCGCTGTCCCGGGGTCTGCGGTCCGGGCATGAACTCGTCGCTCGAGAGTGATTGCACCGGGATGGGCGAGCGGAACAATGTCTCGGCGCCGGTCAGTTTTTCGAGTTCTTCGGGGGTCAGCAGACTCATGGCGATTTCTCTTTCTGCGGTTGGGCGGAGTTCCATCCTATGCTCCCCGAGCAAACAGGTAAACTGGGCACTGCAGCATTGCGGAGGGGGCGTTGTGAGAAAAGTTCTGATCGCTGGATTGCTGGCGTTGTTGTCGCTGGCGTCGTCGCTCGCGCAGGGCTTTCCAGAGCGGCCGGTCCGGATCATCGTGCCGCTGCCGCCGGGCGGCTCCCCGGACACCATTGCGCGCTCCTTGGCGCTGAGTTTGCAGGGCGTCTGGTCGCAGCCGGTGGTGGTCGAGAACCGTACCGGCGGCAGCCAGAACATTGGCGCCGACGTGGTCGCGAAAAGCCCGCCCGACGGCCACACTTGGCTGATCGCGCCGGACAATGTTTTCGCGGTCAATCCGCATGTGGGCAAGCAGGAGTTCGATCCGCTGGCCGATCTTGCGCCGGTGACGCTGCTCGCACGCATCCAGTTTCTCCTGGTGGTGCATCCCTCGGTGCCGGCGGCCTCGGTGCAGGAGCTGATCGCCCATGCGAAAGCGAAACCCGGGGAACTGAACCACGGCTCCTCTGGCAACGGCAGCCCACAGCACTTGGGCGCTGCTTTGCTGCAGCAGCTCGCTGGGATACGCATGAATCACGTGCCCTACAAAGGCGCTGCGCACGCGCTGGCGGACTTGCTTCCTGGGCGCATACAGGTCTGGATCGGTGCTGCCAATTCACTACTGCCGCACGTCAAGGAGGGCAAACTGCGGCTGCTCGGCAGCACCGCACCGCAGCGCTTCGCCAACCTGGGCGCGGTACCTACCGTGGCCGAGGCGGGAGTTCCCGGCTACGCGCTCGATCCCTGGTTGGGCCTGTTCGTGCCCGGCCAGGTGGCACCCGAGATCGTTATGCGGATCAACGCCGAGGTGACGAAAGTGGTCAATGCCCCGGAACTGAAATCGAGACTAGCGGCGCAGGGCATCGACATTGCCACCAACTCGCCTGCTGATTTCTCGCGCATGATCCGCGATGACCACGCGCGCTGGGGCAAGATCATCCGGCAAGCGGGCATGAAGGGGGAATGAGGGTGGCGGACGACATTCATCGCGACGTTCCGGTCGCAGTTGCCGAGCAGCAGGACCTCTGGGGCAGCGACGCGATGGCGGCGATGCTGCGCGCACTGGAGGTCCCCTATGTAGCGCTCAATCCGGGCGCCAGTTTCCGCGGCCTGCACGACAGCCTGGTGAATTACCTCGGCAACGAGCGCCCGCAGATGCTGCTTTGCTTGCACGAGGAAGCGGCAGTGGCCATCGCCCACGGCTATGCCAAGGCTTCTGGCAGGATGATGGGCGTGGTGCTGCACTCCAATGTCGGCTTGATGCACGCGACCATGGCGATCTTCAACGCCTGGTGCGACCGCGTGCCGATGCTGGTCCTGGGCGCAACTGGACCCTGGGACGCGGCGCGGCGCAGGCCCTGGATCGACTGGATCCACACCGCTGCGGATCAGGGCGCGCTGGTGCGCGACTACACCAAGTGGGACAACCAGCCCGGTTCAGTGGCCGCTGCCTACGAGGCACTGCTGCGCGGCGTGCAGATCGCCAATACCGCGCCGCGCGGACCGGTTTACGTGAATCTCGACGCGGCGCTGCAGGAAGAAAAAATTGGCTCGCTGCCGCCACTGCCCGAGGTGAGTCGATTCAAACCTGCGGCGCCGCTTGTTCCAGGCAGCGACGCGGTGAGCGAAGCGGCAAAGCTCCTGTCGGCAGCCAAGGCGCCGGTGATCCTGATGGGCCGCGCCTTGAGGAGCGAAAGCGGTTGGCGCGAACGCACTGCGCTAGCCGAGAAGCTGCAGGCGCGCGTGTTTACGGACCTGAAGGCGGGCGCGGCTTTTCCGACCGCTCATCCGCTGCACGCGGCGCCGCCGGCGACCTTTCTCGAAGAGCAGGGCAAGCAAGCATTGCGCGCGGCGGACGTGGTGCTGTCCCTGGACTGGATCGACACTGCAGGCACCCTCAAGCAGGCCTGGGGCGATGAACCGGTGACGGCAAAAGTCATCCTGGTGTCGCCCGATGCGCATTCGCACCGCGGCTGGAGTATGGACTACCAGGGGTTGCCGCCGGCCGATGTGTACATGATGTGCGAGCCGGACATCGCGGTGCCGCTGCTCACGCAGGCGGTGCGTGCGCGGCCTGCGCTCGTCCCAGGCAAAGAGGAAGCTCCTGCAAAATCCACGGATGCTGTTTCCATCCGCGCGCTCGCCACTGTGCTGGCGGAGGCGACCTCGGACATCGAAGTGTGCATTTCTCATCTGCCCCTGGGCTGGAACGGCGCCTATCGCCACTTCAAGCACCCACTCGACTATCTGGGCGCTAACGGTGGTGGCGGCGTGGGCGCCGGACCGGGCATGACCGTCGGCGCCGCCCTGGCGCTAAAAGGCAGCGGTCGCATGGTGGTCGGCATCATCGGCGACGGAGATTTCCTGATGGGAGTCACGGCGCTGTGGACCGCGGCGCATTACCGGATTCCCTGCCTGCTGCTGGTCGCCAACAACCGCTCCTTCTACAACGACGAGTTGCACCAGGAACGCGTCGCGCGCCAGCGCGGCCGCCCGGTCGAGAACAAATGGATCGGCCAGCGCATAGACGAACCCGATATCGATCTGGCGATGATGGCCCGCGCACAGGGGGCCGAAGGTTTTGGGCCCATAAAAAACATTCAAGAGCTGCGGCCTGCCATGGCAAAAGCCATTCAGGCCGTCAAAAACGGCGCGGTGTGCGTGCTCGATGTACGCGTGGTCCCCGGTTACGATAGCAACATGAGCGGCAACGCCAATAGAAAATGAAAAGCAGATGAAAAGAAAAATCTCAGCCAGCCGTGGACTCCTGCAGGACCTGGTCGCCGGCAGCCGCATCCTGGCGATGCACAAGGTACTCGACGCTTACGGCCACGTCAGTGCGCGTAGCGACCGGCGGCCGGAGCGTTTCGTCATGTCGCGCGCACTGGCGCCCGCGCTGGTTACCGCGGCCGACTTGATGGAACTCGACGCCGACAGCGAAGCGTTGCCTGGCGATAAGCGCAAGGGCTTCCTCGAGCGTTTCATCCACGGCGAGATTTACCGTGCGCGGCCTGAAGTGATGGCAATCGTGCACAGCCACTCGGCTTCGGTGATCCCTTTCGGCGTCACGCGCTCGAAGTTAAGACCCATCTACCACATGGGCGCCTTCCTCTGGTCCGGAGCGCCGGTGTTCGACATCCGCAAGGTGACGCCGGAAAACGACCTCCTCATCCGTGATCGCAGTCTGGGACGCTCACTGGCCGGATCCTTGGGCGCCTGTAGTTGCGTATTGATGCGCGGCCATGGCATGACGGTGGTCGGAGAAAGCGTGCCCGAGGCCGTGTTCCGGGCGGTCTACACCGAGATGAATGCGCGGCTGCAAATCCAGGCGCAGTTGCTCGAGGGCCCGATCGAGTTCCTCTCGGAGGAGGAAGGGCGGCGCTCTACCGCGATCAACCGCAGCACACTGGAGCGCCCGTGGCAGCTCTGGAAGCGAGAACTAAGTCGTAGGTAACGCAGTCGGCGCCAGACTGCGGCGCAACAGCCAGAAGGCAATGCTGAGGTTGAGCAGGTTCCAGCCGATGCCGTTCAGGAACGCAGCGCGATACGAACCGGTGAGATCGAAGATCACGCCGCTTATCCAGCCGCCCAGCGCCATGCCGAGCAAGGTGCACATCAGCACCGTGCCGACGCGCTCGCCGGCCTCGCGCTGCGGGAAATATTCGCGCACGATGATGGCGTAGGCGGGCACGATGCCACCCTGGAACAGACCGAACAGCGCCGATACGATGTAGAGCGAGGCGAGGCTGTCGAAGGGCAGGAACAGGAGCAGTGCCACGCCCTGTAGTCCTGAACCGAGAAGCAGCGTACGCAGGCCGCCGATGCGGTCGCAGATCCAACCGGAGGCCAGCCGACTGACGATGCCGAAACCGAGCATCACGGAGAGCATTTCCGCACCACGCGCGGCAGCGAAGCCCAAGTCGCCGCAGTAAGCGACGATATGCACCTGCGGCATCGACATGGCCACGCAGCAAGCGACCCCGGCCACGCAAAGCAACGCGCACAAGAGCTCGCGCGGCACGGCGATTGTTTTTTGCCCATCTGCTTTGTTCTCACCTGTCAGACTTAAAACCGGCGGCTTGCGTCGCAAGGCGAAGGCCAGCGGGATCATGGTCGCGGCGCAGAATAGGCCTACGCCGGTGAAGGTCGCGCGCCAGCCGATGGTGTCGAAGTAGTGCTGCAGCACCGGCGGCCAGAGCGCGCCGGCGAGGTAGTTGCCGCTGGCGCAAATGGCAACCGCAATTCCCCTGCGTCGCGTAAACCACATCGAAGTGTCGGCAACCAGCGGCACGAAGGTGGTCGCGGTGCCGAGCAGGCCGATCAGCAGGCCTTGCGCCAGCGCGAATTGCCACAGCTCGCTGGCATGGCCGGCGGCGATAAAACCGAGGCCCAGGCACACCGCACCGAGCAGGACCGGCACCATCACACCGTAGCGGTCCGAGAGGCGGCCCATCAGGATGCCGCCCAGGCCAAAGCCGATCATGGTCGCGGCATAGGGCAGCGAGGCAGCCGAGCGGCTGACGCCGAATTCGGCCTGCACTGCCGGTAGCGAGACGGCGACTGCGTACATACCCACGCAGCTGATGGTCATGAGCGCCAACGAGGCCGCAAGGCGTAGCCAAGCGTAGGTGGATTCGGGCCTGGACTGGGTTGCAACCCTCATCGGGTGATTCTAGCGGTCATATAGAATTAGGAGCATGCTGGAACGGAGGCTGGTGGCCGTTCAGCGCGCGACCCGACGATGCGCATCCTTGTTTCAAATGACGACGGCTACCTCTCCCCTGGCATCACCCTGCTGGCGGAGCGCTTGGCAGTACTCGGCGAGGTGATAGTGGTGGCCCCCGAGCGCGACCGCTCCGGCGCCTCCAACTCGCTCACGCTGGACCGGCCGCTGATGGTGCGCCTGGCCGGCAGCGGTTTTCGCTACGTGAACGGCACGCCGACCGACTGCGTACACCTGGCACTGACCGGCTTGCTGGATGCGCCGCCCGACGTGGTGGTCTCGGGCATCAACTTGGGCGCCAACATGGGCGATGACACGATCTACTCTGGCACGGTGGCCGGAGCGACCGAGGGCTTTTTGTTCGGTCTGCCATCGATCGCGCTGTCCCTCGCCAGCAAGGCAGGCAGGCACTTCGAGACCGCTGCGGCGGTCGCGGTGCAGTTGGTGCAGCGCTTTAGCCGGACGCCCATCGGCCAGCCGGTGCTGCTGAACGTCAACGTGCCTGACGTCGAGCTCGCTCAGCTGGGCGAGCTCGAGGTGACGCGCCTGGGACGCCGTCACAGGGCCGAGGCGGTGGTGAAGACGCAAACGCCGCGCGGCGAGGCCTACTGGATCGGCGCCGCCGGCGAAGCCCAGGACGCGGGACCGGGTACGGATTTCCACGCGGTCGCTGCCGGTCGCGTCTCAGTGACGCCGCTGCAGGTGGATCTCACGTATCCGGCGCAACTGCCGCTGGTGCGAGAATGGCTGCAGCAATGAACGCGCCGCGTCCCGGCAGAAACGTCGTTGGCATCGGTATGACCTCGCAGCGCACGCGCGCACGCATGGTCGAGCGCTTGCGCGAGCAGGGCATCACCGACGTCCGCGTACTGGAAGCGATGGCTGGTGTGCCGCGGCACCTGTTCGTCGAGGAAGCGCTCGCCAGCCGCGCTTACGAGGACACAGCACTGCCGATCGGCTTCGCGCAAACCATCTCGCAGCCTTATGTGGTGGCCCGCATGATCGAAATTCTGATTCAAAAAAAAGAGCCCGGCAAGGTGCTCGAAGTAGGCACCGGCTGCGGCTACCAGGCGGCGGTGCTGGCAAGCATCGCCACCGAGGTGTACTCGATCGAACGCATCCGTGAATTGCTCGAGAGAGCGCGCACCAACCTGCGCGAACTGCGCCTGAAAAATCTGCGCCTCATGTATGGGGATGGCGCTGCGGGCCTGGAGAAAGCCGCGCCCTTCGACTCCATCATCGTCGCCGCCGCTGCGCCGGAGTTGCCGCAGGCGCTTTTGCAGCAGCTGGCGCCCGGTGGCAGAATGATCCTGCCGTTGCGCGACGGCGCGGCACAGGCGCAGCGGCTGATCCTGGTCGAGCGCAGTGCGCGCGGCTATACCGAAACCGCGCTGGATCCGGTGCGCTTCGTTCCGCTCCGTGTCGGCAAGGCATGATGCGAGCGATCCCTCTTATGGCAGCTCTCGGCGCCGCACTGCTGGCGGCGGCTTGCGCCACACGCACTCCAGCGCCGGTGGATGAGCGCCGGCCCGCCCCCACCGCCCAGCCCAAGCCGCCGGTGCTGCAAGCCACACCGACGCCCAGCGCCGCGCCCCCCGCGGCCACTGCGCCGAGCAGGTATATCGTCAAGCGCGGCGACACCCTTTACTCGATCGCGCTGGAGCACGGTGCCGACTACCGCGAACTCGCGCAAATGAACAAGCTCGATGATCCATCGAAGCTCCGCGTTGGTCAGGAACTGCGCGTCACACCGCCCGAGGACCGCGCCGCACCACGGGTCGGCGCTGCGCGCCTGCCAAGGCAGATCGAGTCGCGGCCGCTGGGTTCGTCTTCTCAAGCTTCCGCCCCGCCCGGTTCCGCCCCGCCCCGCTCTACTCCGCCCGAATCCACTCCGTCGGCAGCCGAGGGGGACTTGAAGACTACGCCCAAGGCCTTGCGTCTGCCGTACTCGGAGCAGAACCTTGCCGCCCTCTCGCGTGAGGATGTCAGGGCGGAAACGAGGCCCGAGGTCAAGCTCGAAGCTAAGCTCGAAGCTAAGCCCGAAGCTGTGAAGCCGGCGCCGGCCGCGGAACGCGACCCGGAGGCGATCGAGTTCGCTTGGCCGGTACGCGGCAAGGTGATGGCATCGTTTTCAGAGCCGAACAACAAGGGTCTGGACATCGCCGGCAAGCCGGGCGACCCGGTACTTGCCGCAGCGAGCGGCCGCGTGATGTACACCGGTAGCGGAATCCGTGGCTACGGCAAGCTGATCGTGATCAAGCACGACAACAATTTCAATAGTGTCTACGCGCACAACCGCGAGATCCTGGTGAAAGAAGGCCAGAACGTGACACGCGGTCAGCGCATCGCGGAGCTGGGCGACACCGACACCGACGCCCCCAAGCTGCACTTCGAGATCCGCAAGGCCGGCAAGCCGGTGGATCCAGCCAAATACTTGCCGCCGTCCTGAAGTAAAAACGGGGCAGAGGCTGTTTTTAGCGCTTGTTTTTTAATTCCTGGGCAAGATCGTAGACCGCCGAGGCGTACAAAACGCTGCGGTTGTAGCGCGTGAGGACGTAGAAATTGCGCAAGCCGAGCCGGTATTCGGTCGCCGTACCCGGGCTCTCCAGTTCGATCAACGCCACCGGCGTCTCCAGCGCCAGGTCAGTGCGCGTTTCCACACCGTAGCGTTTCATCTCCGAGAGGCTGGTTTTGGGCTCGATCCCGATCTCGAGCAGTGGACGGTGCGCCTGGCCCGCATTGCTTCCTGCCACGCGCGCCGCCAGCTGCACTTGCTCGCCGCGTCGCCAGCCGTGTTTGACGAGGAAGTTGGCGACACTGCCGATGGCATCGCTGGGACTGGCGCGTAGGTCGATGGTGCCGTCACCGTCGAAATCGACCGCGTAGCGCCGGTAGCTGCCCGGCATGAACTGCGGGATGCCGATCGCGCCGGCGTAGGACCCACGCACGCTAAAGACATCGATCCCTGCGTCGCGCGTGTAAAGCAGGTACTGCTCCAGTTCGCCGCGGAAGAATTCCGCGCGTGGTGCATAGTCGAAGGCGAGGGTGGAGAGGGCGTCGATCACGCGCCAGTTGCCCATCTGGCGGCCGTAGACCGTCTCCACGCCGATGATGGCGACGATGATTTCCTCGGGCACGCCGTGCTCCTGCGCAGCCCGTTCCAGCGCCGTGGCGTGGCGCCGCCAGAACTGCGCGCCCTCGGCGATGCGGGCATCGGTGACGAAGCGCGCGCGGTAAGCGAGCCAGGCGCGCGCCCTGGCGTCCTTAGGCGGCACGATGGCGGCGAGGATCGCGGGTTCACGGCGCGCGCGGTTGAAGAGGAGTTTCAGTTCGGCTTCGATAAAGCCGTGCCGTTGCGCCATCTGGCGAATAAAGCCCTGCACCTCCCCGCGCTCGTCGTAGGACTGCGGCGATGGCGGCGCGGCATAGGTCGCAGCGTTGCACAGGAATACTGAAAGCAGCGCAGGAAAAATCCGTTGCCAGTGCGGCATGGCCTCTGTCCCCATTTAGCCGACGCTCAGCTCGCGCACCATGCGACGCAGTTGCATGAGTGCCGCAGGCGAATTTTCCTTGCCGTAGCGCAAAGCGATGTAGAGCGCGGCAATGTGCCGGATCGGCTGGTCCGCAGCAGGCAAGCTGTGCGCGGCGCGCTCGGCATAGTCGCGCGGGTCTTCGTGCGGCGAGCGCGTCACGCCCCTGGCGCCCAGCTTGCCGCAGAATTGGCGCCAAGCGCTCTGCACTGGATCGGGCCGTACCATCCGGCGCAGCATCCAGGCGAATAGACCGAGGACAAAAATTCCCATCACCGCCAGCAGTGTCGAGGCGAGGTCGAACCAGTCGGGGTCCTTCACGCCCAGCAGGGAAAAAAGGTTGCGCTGGCGTTCCGGGTTGTAGCCGAGCACCCACAGGTTCCACTGGTGGGTCATGGCCTCCCAGTTGTGGCGCAGCAGGAGCAGCCACTCCAGCTCGGAGCGCATCAGCAGCGGCAACGCGTCACCCGCCGCTACTGCGCGCGCCAGGCCCGTATCCACCCGCCCGGGGACCGACAGCGCCGTCGGGTCGACCCGGATCCAGCCGCGGCCATCGATGAACACCTCGCTCCAGGCGTGGGCGTCGGATTGGCGCACGGTGAACTTTCCGTCCACCGGATTCAGCTCGCCGCCCTGGTAGCCGGTTACTACGCGCGCCGGAACACCCGCCGCGCGCATCAGGAACACGAATGCCGAAGAAAAATGCTCGCAGAAACCCTGCCGTGTGTCATAGAGAAATTCATCCACCGAATCCCGCCCGAGCAGCGGCGGCTCAGTGGTGTACTGCAGGCGCTCGCGCCGGAAATGCGCGATCGCACGCGCCAGCACTTCGACATCATTCACCGAGGTGGCGCGCCAACCTTCAGCCAGAGTCCGCGCGCGCGGATTGAAGCCCGGCGGCAGTCGGCGCGCGCGCTCCAGCGCCCGACGCACCTCAACCGGATTCGGTTCGGCCTCCAGCGCTGAGGCGATCTCGTAGCGCAAGCGGGTGCGCACCGGCGTCAAGCTGACGATCTGACCGTCGTCCAGATAGCGCGCCTGCGTCGGCAGGCTGGCGGGTAGCTCGAGCGCGAACAGCCAATGGCGATTGTGCGGCTCGAGCAACACGGAGTATTCGATGCGTTTGCCGGTGGTGGGCGGTTCCAGTTCTGCCAGTCGCGGATTTCCCAGCCGCCAAGTGCGTCCGTCAAAGTCCCACATCACCGGCCCACGCCAGTAGAGCGAGCGCCGGTGGGGCGCCGCACCTTGAAAATCGACACGGAAGGCAATCGCGTCGGACAGGGAGAGTTGCGACAGACTGCCCGGCGCCATCGTCTCCGATAGCCCGCTGATGCCGGCGTAAACGTCCTGCGGCAAACCCCAGAGGGGGCCCTGGACGCGTGGGAAGAGCAGGAATAGCAGCAGCGCTGCCGGTGCCGCCTGCCCGAGCAACAGCCAGGCAGTGCGCAGGTTGGCGCGCGCGGCGCGGCGCAGCTCACCAGCGCCGCAATGCTGGTGGCGACTGCAGCACCCATGCCGAGCGCGGTTGGGATCGATTGCGTGTAGAGGAAACTGGTGATCGCCAGGAACCAGGTGAGGAACACCGCTGCCGCGGCATCACGCTGGTGGCGCGACTCGAGCAGCTTCAGCCCCGAGAGGAGCAGCAGCAGCAGCACGCCGGGCGTGCGACCGAAAAGGGCGCGGTATTCCAGCCAGATGCCGGCCGTGCCGAGCGCCACGATGGCGATCAGCGCCCAACGCGGTGGCAGCAGGCTTCGATTCCAGAGTCCTGCGCCGCGCCAGCCGTAGAGGAACACGGTGAGGAGAATCAGCCACCCGGGCGCGTGCAGCGCGTGCGGCGCGGCCACGATCAGCAAGCCGGCGAGCAGCAGCGCGAATTCGCGCCAGCCGATCGGGCGCTGCTTGGAGAGGGCGGGCAGTGCGGAAAGTGCAGACAGAGCGGACAGTGCGGACCGTGCGGACGAGATGGCCTGGACCTGGCTCATGTCGCCCGGTACAAGGCGAGTGCTTCCAGGCAGGCGGCGCGCTGCGCTTCGCCGCGACCGGGTTTGATCTGGATGCCGGGCAGGCGCAGTCCGTAGCGCGCGCCAGCACGTTCGGCCGCCAGCAGCCAGCCGGTGAGCCGTGACAGACGTTGCTCCAGATCGAGTGAGGCCGGCAGGTCGTGCAGGTCGAGCCACAGTTCGGCGTGCGCATCGCCCGCAAACTGCTTGGTCAACAGGACATCGCTGCGCGCGTGCTGTATGTCGCTGCGTGGGTGCAGTGTGTCGCTGCGCGCCATGGATTTCCAGGCGACATGACGCGGGGAATCGGCAGGCTGGTAGGCGCGCAGTCCCGAAAAATCGTCGCTGCCCTGCGGGTGGGCGCGTGCACCGCCTGCCTGCCCGCTGGCTAGCAGCGGTGGCAGGGCGCTCGTCTCGGGGCGCGGATAGACCAGACAACGGCTGTCTGGCTCGATATAGCTCCAGGCGCGAAACAGGCCCACCGGAAATCGTGTTTCGAGGATGACACGGCCTAGCGGCAACCAGCCGCGCCGCAGGGTGGGTACCGTTAGCACCGCCTCGGCGCAGGCCGCTGCGGCGACGTCGATATTCTGTTGCGCGCCCGAGCTTATGTGGTGCAGCAGAATTTCGGGTCGATCGAAATCACCCGCATTGGCGATTGTCAGCCGGAAGCGCGCCGCATCGCCGGCGAACACCGGCTCGCTGCGTCCGGTGCGCACCGACAGCCGGGCCAGATTGCGGGTGGTCTGCACCATGGCCGCGAGCCCCATATCCGCCAGCAGGAAGGTGAGGGCAAAGCCCAGTGACAGCGCGTAATTGATCGAACTCACCAACAGGATCGCCAAGGCGCCACCGAAGTAGAGGCCGAGCTGACTGGGCACGATATACACACGCCGGTGGCTGAGCACGATTTCGCCGCGCTCGGGCGGTTGGTAGCCGTAGAACCAGTGGGCGAAACGCAGGCTGGAGCGAAGCGAGGACAGGGAGGGGAGGGGCATCGGCACGCGGGCCGCGCTTTAGCTGGTGGCGCCGTCGTATTGCCAGCGACCGCGCCAGACGGTATGCACCGCGTTGGGATAGTCGGCGTGGCCGAGACTGCCGTTGTAGCGGCCAAGGGCGCGGAAGAAATCGCCTTTCTCGAGGTCGAGGTAGTGGCGAAAAATGACGCAACCGTATCTCAGGTTGGTACGAAGGCGAAAAATATTATCGCTAGGTTTACCGATCAGCTTGATCCAGAAAGGCATCACCTGCATGTAGATGTAGCCTCGCGCCCCTGCGCTGGAAACCGCGTATTTGCGAAATCCGGACTCGATCTGGATCAGTCCGAGCACCATCTGTGGATCCAGACCGGCGCGTATCGCCTCATGCTGGGCTGATTTGAGCAGCTCGATACGCTCCTTGCGCTCTGGAATGCGGCTGCGCAGGCGGCGCGACATCTCTTCGATCCATTTGTGCGCATCGTCGGGGTTTTTGAAATTGAAAAAAATCGGTCCTTTGTCGGCAACCGCCGCCGACATCTGTACCGCCACGCTCGCCGCAAGCGGTTCGTAAATCTGCGCCCCTGCATACAGTCGTAAAGGCACGAGCAGAGCCGTGAGCACGATGAGCAGCCTCATGCCGCGAATTTTTCCTTGAGGAGCTGCAGGGCCGAGGCGAGCGGCGCATTTTCCGCTGCGGCCTGGCTGCGGCCTTTGTATTCGATAGTGCCGGCGGCGAGGCCGCGCTCGGAGAGCACCAAGCGGTGGGGAATGCCCAGCAGGTCCATGTCGGCAAACAGCACTCCCGGCCGCTCGTCGCGGTCATCGAGCAGCACCTCGATGCCCGCGGCCAAGAGTTCGGCGTAAAGCTTTTCCGCCGCTTCCCGCACGGCGGGGCTCTTGTGCAAGCCGATAGGCACCAGGCAGACCTCGAAGGGCGCGATCGCGCGCGGCAACACGATGCCGCGCTGGTCGTGGTTCTGCTCGATCGCGGCGGCGGCGATGCGCGTGATGCCGATGCCGTAGCAGCCCATTTCCATTGGCCGGCTGGCGCCCTTGTCGTCCAGGAACACCGCTTGTAGTGCTTCGGCATACTTGGTGCGCAGCTGGAATATGTGGCCCACCTCGATGCCGCGCTGGATTTTCAGCCTGCCCTTGCCATCGGGCGACGGATCGCCCTCGACGACGCTGCGCAGGTCCGCGACTTCAGGTTCGGGCGCATCACGTCCCCAGTTGACGCCGGTGAGGTGGTAACCCTCTTCGTTGGCGCCGCAGACGAAATCCGCCATCGTGGCCACACTGCGGTCCGCGACAACGCGCACCTTGGCGCCGAGCGAGTCCCCACCACTGGCGCCATCCGCCGGGGGGCCTATATAGCCGGGTTTGCAATGTAAATTTTTTTGTATTTCCGCTTCAGTCGCAAATCGAAATGGATGCAGGCCGGGAACTTTGGAGGCCTTGACCTCGTTCAGGCTATGCTCCCCCCGAACCAGGAGCAGTGTGAATTTGTCGTCGCTCACCACGGCGATCGCTTTGACTGTGCGTTGGAGCGGCAGTTGCAGCAGTGTGGCGACGTCCTCGCAGGTGGTTTTGCCCGGCGTGGGGACTTTTTCCATTTTCTCGTGCGGACTGTTTCTTCCCTCCCGTGGGGGAACGGCTTCGGCCAGTTCGAGATTGGCTGCGTAGTCGGAGTCAGGGCAGTAGGCGATGGCATCCTCCCCCGAATCAGCAAGCACCTGGAATTCGTGCGAGCCAGTGCCACCAATGGCACCGGTGTCGGCGGCGACGGCGCGGAACTTCAGCCCCAGTCGCGTGAAGATGCGGCTGTAGGTGTCATACATGTTGCGGTATTCGCGCTCCAGGTCGGCGTGGTCGGCATGGAAGGAGTAACCGTCCTTCATCACGAACTCGCGCCCGCGCATGACGCCGAAGCGCGGCCGGCGCTCGTCGCGGAACTTGGTCTGGATCTGGTAGAAATGGACCGGCAGCTTGCGGTAGCTGCGCAGTTCGGCGCGCGCGATGTCAGTGATCACCTCTTCCGAAGTCGGCTGGATGATGAAATCGCGCTGGTGGCGGTCTTTGAAGCGCAGCAACTCGGGCCCGTAGGCCGCCCAGCGACCGGACTCCTGCCATGGCTCGGCCGGCTGGACCACCGGCATCGACAGCTCCAGGGCGCCGGCGCGGTCCATTTCCTCGCGCACGATGGCTTCGATCTTGCGGACCACGCGCAAGCCGACCGGCATCCAGGTGTAAATCCCCGCCGCCAGGCGCCGGATCATGCCGGCGCGTAGCATCAGTTGGTGGCTGATAAGTTCGGCCTCGGCAGGCGCCTCTTTGAGGGTCGAAATGAAGTGGCGGGAAGTGCGCATGGGTGGTTGTATGCGGCGGTAAACGGCGCGTTGAGTTTGCCGCGAGGCTGTGGAAAAATACGAGGAGAATTCTAGCCTAGGTGGTGTTGCCATGCTCGACCGAGACGGCTACCGACCGAATGTGGGCATCCTCCTCCTTAATGCGCACAACGACGTGTTCTGGGGCAGGAGGATCAATCAGCACGCCTGGCAGTTTCCCCAGGGCGGCATCCAGGCCGGCGAATCCCCCGAGCAGGCGATGTTTCGCGAGCTCGGCGAGGAGGTGGGACTGAGGCCCGAACATGTCCGCATCCTCGGGCGTACGCGCCACTGGCTGCGCTACGAGGTGCCGGAGAAATGGCTGCGGCGCGACTGGCGCGGCAGCTACCGGGGCCAGAAGCAGATCTGGTATCTGCTGCGCATGCTGGGGCGCGATTGCGACGTCAAGCTGCGCGGCAACGGCAAGCCTGAATTCGACGCCTGGCGCTGGCACGACTACTGGGTGCCGGTGGAAGCGGTGATCGAGTTCAAGCGCGAGGTCTACCGCCAGGCGCTGACCGAGCTGCACCGGTTCCAGAACGCCGACCGGCGCCGCCGGCCTGCTTCCGGAGAGGTCGTGACACACCCCTAGGCTAGGGACGCTGCCCCAGTAGCAGGCCATTCCGTCATTAGCGAAGGAGGGTTTATGGAACGTCAATTTCAACCGCTGCCGATCCAGGAACTGGGCGACGGAGCGGGCTTTCGCCGTCCGGTCCAGCCGCAAGCCGCGCGCGTGACACTCGAATCCTCGGCACTGGAGTTGATGACCGATCTTTGCCGCACCAGCCCGGCGACCATCCGCCCGCAAGCGCCGATAGCGAGCGCCAACCAGTTCATGATTTCGCGCGGCGTACGCTTGCTGCTGGTGGCTGATGAGCGCGAGATGGTGCTCGGTGTAGTCACCGCCACCGACGTGCTGGGCGAGAAGGCAATGCGTATCGCCACCGATCGGGGCCTGAAGCGTGACGAGCTGACCGTGGGCGACATCATGCTGCCGGCGCGGCAGGTCGAGGTGATCGCTTTGGGCGACCTCGAAGGCGCGCGGGTAGGCCACGTACTGGAGACCTTGAGGCGTGCCGGACGTCAGCACGCGCTGGTGGTCGATTTCGAGGCCTTCCCGCCCAAGAGCTTGATCGATGCGCCTGTCAGGCGCAGCATGGTTCGCGGTATCCTCTCCCTCTCGCAGTTGGGGCGCCAGCTCGGCGTAGTGCTGCAAACTGCCGGCGAGGTGGCGCGCACTTTCTCGGAAATAGAACTTGCTCTGGGGCGATAGGGCGCCTCTATTGCGTTCATTGCAACAAATAACTTGCAGGACCCAGGTGCCCGTCGTAACGTGCCGATCCCACTAGCTAAGGAGGCTGTATGCAACTCAAAGGTTCCAAGACCCACGACAATCTAAAAGCGGCATTTGCCGGCGAATCGCAAGCGAATCGCCGCTATCTCTACTTCGCCGCCAAGGCCGACGTCGAAGGCCAGAACGATGTCGCGGCGCTGTTCCGCTCAACCGCTGAAGGCGAGACCGGGCATGCGCACGGCCATCTCGAATACATGGAACCGGTGGGCGATCCGGCCACTGACAAGCCGATCGGCCCGACCAAGCTGAATCTTCAGGCGGCGGTCGCCGGCGAAACCCACGAGTACACCGACATGTACCCGGGGATGGCGAAGACGGCGCGCGGCGAAGGCTTCACCGAGATCGCCGACTGGTTCGAGACCCTGGCCAAAGCGGAGCGTTCACACGCCAACCGCTTCCAGAAGGCACTCGACCAGCTCGTGGAGTGATGGCGCGTATCGAAGCCGCCAGCCTGCTGCCGCTGGAGGTCTACGCCCGGGAGCGCCATGCATACCGCTCCCGGGTAATTGCCCACAAGAAGCTGCGCACCGTGCACGTGGGCGAGCACGTCACGCTGATTTTCGAGGACGAGCTGACCATCCGCTACCAAGTGCAGGAGATGCTGCGTATCGAGCGCATCTTCGAGGAGGCGGGTATTCGCGGCGAGCTGGAAACCTACAACCCGCTGATTCCGGATGGCGGCAACTGGAAGGCGACCATGCTGATCGAGTATCCGGAGCCCGCGGAGCGGCGCCAGCGGCTGGCCGAGTTGAAAGGTATCGAGGCGCGCACTTGGGTGGAAGTTGAAGGCTGCGCGCGGGTGCATGCGATTGCCGACGAGGACATGGAGCGCGAGAACGAGGAGAAGACCTCCGCGGTGCATTTCCTGCGCTTCCAGCTCGAGCGGGAAATGTGCGCGGCGCTGAAAGGCGGCGCGGGACTGTCGGTCGGCATCGACCACCCGCACTACCGCGCCAGTGTGCGGGTGGAGGCCGAGGTGCGGCGTTCGCTGCTTGGCGACCTGCATACGGACGACCTGGTTTGAGGCTACTCCTCGCCTGCTGACCGCGGTGGGCGCCCGGCGGTTGCGAGCGCCCGCCGCTCTCGTTAAAGCAGTACCAGATTGTCCCGATGGATCAGTTCCGGTGCATCGACGTAGCCGAGGATGGCTTCTATGTCGGAAGATGGCCGGCGCATGATCTGACGCGTTTCGGCCGCTGAATAGTTCGCCAGGCCACGCGCTACTTCGCGTCCCTGCGCATCGTCGCAGGCAACCACGGCGCCGCGCTCGAACTCTCCCGCGACTTCGGTAACGCCGATCGGCAGCAGGCTGCGACCGCCGCTGGCGAGCGCTTTCACCGCCCCTGCGTCTAGCTTCAGGCGACCACCGAGGTTGAGGTGGTCCGCCAGCCACTGCTTGCGTGCCGCGAGCGGCATCGTGCCTGCGGTCAGCAGTGTGCCCAAGCGCTCGCCACGTGCAATGCGCAGCAGCACGTCGGGTTCGCGCCCTGAAGCGATCACCGTATGCGCGCCACTGCGCGCTGCGCGCTTGGCGGCGAGCACCTTGGTCAGCATGCCGCCGCGTGCATGCGCCGAGCCAGTACCACCCGCCATGGGCTCGAGTGCCGGGTCGCCCGCTTCGCGTTCCTGTATCAACCCTGCAGTCGCCACCTTGCGCGGATCCGCGTCGTAGAGTCCGGCCTGGTCGGTGAGAATGATGAGCGCGTCTGCTTCGACCAGGTTGGCGACCAGCGCGCCCAGTGTGTCGTTGTCGCCGAACTTGATCTCGTCGGTCACCACGGTGTCGTTTTCGTTGATCACCGGGATGACGCCGAGCGCCAGCAGCGTGCGCAGCGTGGAGCGCGCGTTTAGATAGCGCTGCCGGTCAGCCAGGTCGGCGTGCGTCAGCAACACCTGTGCGGTCGCCAGGCCGTGCTCGCGAAAGCTCGCCTCGTAGCATTGCACCAGGCCCATCTGCCCGACTGCCGCCGCCGCCTGCAGTTCGTGCATCGCGTGCGGCCGGCGCGTCCAGCCCAGTCGCTGCAGACCTTCGGCAATGGCGCCGCTCGACACCAGCAGGCAACGCTTGCCGAGCGCGCGCAGTTGCGCGATCTGAGCTGCCCAGCGAGCGATCGCGGCAGCATCCAGCCCGCGGCCATCGTTGGTGACCAGCGAAGACCCAACCTTGATGACCAGCGTCGTGGCGGCCGCGATGACGCTAGGAGGGGGTAATGGGGGAACCTGGGTTCCCCTGTTCCTAGACTGCATCGCGGCCCTTTTCATTGCTTGAAATAAACTGGTATACCCGGGCGGACAAATCCCTGCAGCCCTTGCCGTTGATCGCGGCAATCAGGAACCAGGGCGCTTGCCAGCGCAGCGCGCGCACGATTTTGCGCGCGCATGCGTCGGCGTCCGCGGCGTTGGACAGCAGGTCGGTCTTGTTGAATACCAGCCAGCGCGGTTTTTTATACAACGAAGGATCGTACTTCTTCAGTTCGTTGGCCAGCGCGCGCGCATCTTTAGCTGGGTCAGCGCCATCTTCGGGCGGCGCGAGGTCCACCAGGTGCAGCAGCAGCCGAGTGCGTGATAGGTGGCGCAGGAACTGGTGGCCGAGGCCCGCGCCTTCGGCCGCGCCCTCGATCAGGCCAGGGATGTCGGCCACCACGAAGCTCGCGTCGTGGGCGATGCGCACCACGCCGAGAGACGGATTGAGCGTAGTGAACGGGTAATCGGCGACCTTGGGCCGGGCGGCCGAAACCGCGCGTATGAAAGTGGATTTGCCGGCGTTCGGCAGGCCCAGCAGCCCGACGTCGGCAAGCACCCGCAGTTCGAGCGAAAGCTCGCACGATTCACCGGGTTCGCCGCGCGTGAACTGCCGTGGCGCGCGGTTGATGCTCGACTTGAAATGCAGGTTTCCCAACCCCCCCTGGCCACCCTTGGCGAGCAAGGCGCGCTGGCCGTGGCTGGCGAGATCGACGAGCAGTCCACCATCTTCGTTTTTGACAAGGGTGCCCACCGGCATGCGCAGCACCACATCCTCGCCGCCATGCCCGTACTTGTCGGCGCCGCGACCGATATCGCCATTGTCAGCCCGGTGGATGCGCGCGAAGCGGTAATCAACCAAGGTATTGATGTTGCGGTCGGCGAGCGCCCAGACGCTACCGCCGCGTCCGCCATCGCCTCCCGAGGGCCCGCCGCGCGGCACGAATTTCTCGCGCCGGAACGCAGCACTACCATCGCCGCCCTTGCCGGCATGGACCTGGATCTTCGCTTCGTCGATGAATTTCATCGGATTGGATTTCCGCTCGCCGAAATGAAAAAGCCCCACCGACTCCGGCGGGGCTCTACGCGGAGTCGGTTAAATAATTAGGCCGGGAGGATGCTCACGATTTTCTTGTTGCCCGCGCCCTTCACCGAGTACTCGACCTTGCCGGCGATGCGCGCATACAGCGTGTGGTCGCGCCCGATGCCGACGTTGACGCCCGGGTGTACCACGGTGCCGCGCTGACGTATGAGGATCTGGCCGGCGCCAGCGCTCTCGCCGCCGTAGGTCTTGACGCCCAGCCGTTTGGCGTTGGAGTCGCGCCCGTTGCGCGAACTTCCGCCTGCTTTTTTATGTGCCATGGTGGTTACTCTCTGCTGTGTTTATTTTCGTGTGTTCGTATGTACTTGCGGCGGTTTCTCGGTCGCCGCCTTTTATTGACTAGGCGCCGACGATTTCGTCGATGCGCACCTCGGTGTAGCCCTGCCGATGGCCCTGAGTCTTGGCGTAGTGCTTGCGGCGGCGTAGCTTGAAAATGCGGATTTTTTCGCCGCGCCCTTGCGCCACCACCGTCGCCTTGACCGTGGCGCCGTCCACGAAGGGCGCGCCGACACGCACGCCCTCGCCTTCGCCTAGCATCAGGACGCGGTCGAATGACACCGCCGCGCCGACTTCGACCGCGAGCAACTCTACCTTCACCTGCTCACCGGATTTGACCCGGTACTGCTTGCCGCCCGTCTGAATCACTGCATACATGGCTGAACCTGCGCTGAGAGTGTGCAAAGACTTGGAATTATAAGGGATTTCATGTGGCCAGGTCAAAGGCCACTGTGCTAATTTCCATTCCCTATGGAGATTCTCCCCTTCTTGGTGCCGATCGCGGCGGACTTGCGGCGCGTTGACCAGGTGATTCGCGCCCGCGTTGGCTCGGACGTGGCGCTGGTGGGCCGGGTCGCCGAATACATCCTCGCCGGTGGTGGCAAGCGTCTGCGTCCGGCCCTGGTACTGCTTTCGGCCGGGGCCGTGGGCTATCCGGGGCAGGGTGGCGGCGAGCGGCACTACGAGATGGCCGCGGTGGTTGAATTCATCCATACCGCCACGCTTCTGCACGACGATGTGGTGGACGCGTCCGACCGGCGGCGCGGCCGCAAGACGGCGAATGCTGAATTCGGCAATGCCGCCTCGGTGCTGGTGGGCGACTTTCTGTATTCGCGCGCTTTCCAGATGATGCTGGGCGCCGACAGCATGCGCGTGATGGAGGTGCTCGCCGACGCGACCAACATGATCGCCGAGGGCGAGGTGCTGCAGCTGATGAACTGCCATGATCCGGCCGTGGACGAGGCAGGTTATCTGGAGGTGATCCGGCGCAAGACCGCGAAGCTGTTCGAAGCGGCGGCGCGCCTGGGGGCGGTGCTGGGGGCCGCGCCGGCGCCGCTGGAAGAAGGGCTCGCGCAGTATGGCATGCGCCTGGGCACGGCTTTTCAGCTGATTGACGACGTGCTCGACTACTCGGGCGATGCGGTGCTCATCGGCAAGAATCTGGGCGACGATCTGGCCGAGGGCAAACCCACTCTGCCGCTGATCTGCGCCATGGCCAGCGGCTCGCCCGCGCAAGCGGATGTGGTGCGCCGCGCGATCGTCGAGGGCGGCCGGGCAGATTTCCCGCGGGTGCTGGAGGCGGTCCTCGCCACGGGTGCGCTCGAGTACGTGCGGGCGGTGGCGGTACGCGAAGCCGAAGCGGCGCGGCGCGCGCTGCATACGCTGCCTGACTCGAACTACAAGGATTCTTTGTTAGAATTGGCGTCCTTCTCGATGGTTCGTTGTTCCTAGTCGTTCGGGGTGTAGCTCAGCCTGGTAGAGTACTGCGTTCGGGACGCAGGTGTCGCAGGTTCGAATCCTGTCACCCCGACCAATTTCCGTTTCTTGAAAGTGAAATTTCCCCTCCTGATTAAGGCCGTGGCGCTCGCGTTGGTCTTCCTCGCGGGCATCGCCGCCGCCTTGGCGCAGACGCCACCGGGCGCCGCGCCGCAGGCCGGGCAGCGGGGCAAGGATGTGATGTGGATGGCGACCGCGGATGCGCTGGCCGAACGAATGCTCGACCTCGCCGGAGTCACCGATAAGGATTACGTCATCGATCTGGGTTCAGGCGATGGCGTGCTGGTGATCGCGGCGGCGAAACGTGGCGCGCGTGCGCTCGGCATCGAGTACGACCAGGGGCTGTATGAATTGTCCAAGCGCCGGGCCACCGAGGTTGGCGTCGCCGCCCGGACAAGTTTTATTAAAGGGGACATCTTCGAGAGCGATCTGTCTGCGGCCAGTGTGATTACCCTGTACCTGACCGAAAGCGTCAACCTGCGCCTGCGGCCCAGGCTCTTCGCCCTCAAGCCCGGTACGCGTATCGTCTCCAATTCGTTCCAGCTCGGCGCATGGCGGGCGGATGATTCGGCAACTGCGATTTCGTTCAAAGCCTTGCTGGCGCCGTTTCTCGAGAGCACCAAGGATCACTGCTTTTTCTTCTGCACCGCCTACCTGTGGATCGTTCCCGCCAATGTTGAGGGCCGCTGGCGGATCGTCGGGGGTGAACTGGTTCTGCGGCAGAGCTTCCAGATAGTTAGCGGGGTCGTGGTCATGGGCGGCAAGTCCGTGCCACTCCACGGCAGGCTGCGTGGCCAGGTCATAAGCTTCACGGCGGGCAACACCGACTATGTGGGCCAGGTCGGCGACGGGCGCATCGACGGGACCACCGTGCGCAATGGCGTGGCTACACCCTGGAACGCCACCTTGAGCGCCGCTGCGCCGAACGCCTCATAATCATCGCATGGGTCGCCTAATCCTTATCGGCATCGTCGTGCTGCTGGTCGTCTGGCTGCTGCGCCGGGCGCTGGCCGGCTCGCCCAAGTCGGCGGCCGAGGCGGGGGAGCAAAAAGGCGAACTCGTCACCTGCGCACACTGTGGCGTCAACCTGCCCAAGACCGAGGCGCGCAGCGCCGGCGACCGCGTCTACTGCAGCGAGGAACACTGGCGGCTCGGCCCCCGAGACGGCTAATGCAGGAGGGTCCGCGCCTGCAGGACGCCTCGCGCCCACAGGACGCGCCGCGTTACGCGAGATTGTTCGGGCGCGACGATCGCACGCCAGTATCGTTCTGGATTTCGCTGCGCTATCTCAATATCTACCGGATGGTGGTGGCAACGCTATTCCTCGGCAGCACATTGCTGTTTGACGATATGCTGAATCTGGGCTCGTTCCAGCTGAACCTGTTTCGGCTGGTAAGCATGCTGTATCTGTTAGTGGCCGCGGTGTTCCATGGTCTGTTGCGCAACCTGCGCGACCTGTTCAACCTGCAGCTGTCCTTGCAGCTCGGCCTGGACATAGTCGCGATCACCATGCTGATGTACGCGAGTGGTGGAATTCACAGCGGCCTGGGCGTGATGTTGCTGATCGCGCTTACCGGGGCGGCGTTGGTCGCGCCGCAGCGCCTCGCACTGCTCTACGCCGCGCTGGCCGCGATCGCGCTGCTACTGGAGCAAAGCTACTGGGTGCTCCGCTTCAATGCCTCGACGCAGAACTTCTTGCAGCCGGGGCTGCTCGCGATCGGCTGCTTCGCCAGCGCCGGGATCACTGGCTGGCTGGCCCAGCGCGTCGCCGCCAACGAGAGCCTGGCGCGGCAGCGCGGGCACGAGCTGGAGACACAGCAGCGCATCAATCAACTGGTGGTTGCCGACATGCAGGACGGTGTACTGGTGCTGGATCTGCAGGGCCGAGTGACGCAATACAACCCGCAGGCGCAGCGACTGCTCGGCGCCGGGTCGCTGTTGGGGTTGGAGCTTGCGCGCTTGCTGCCTGGCTTTGGAGAGCGCTGGTTGGCCTGGCGCGCCGGCGATAGCACGGCGGCGCACGCCGACCTGGACCTGCGCGGACGCGGCCTGCGGCTGCGGCTGATGGAAACCGGCCAGGATCTCGCCGTACTGTTCGTCGAGGACACGACGCGCGCACGAGAAGAGGCGCAGCGCTTGAAGCTCGCCGCACTCGGCCGCTTGACCGCCAACATCGCGCACGAGATCCGTAATCCACTGGCGGCAATCAGCCACGCCGCCGAACTGCTGGACGAAGAAAGCCGCGGTCGCGGTCGCAGTCGGCTGACGCGCATCATCCACGACAACACGCGGCGCCTGGAACGCTTGGTGTCGGACGTGCTGCAGCTTAACCGCCGCGACCGGGTCGCCGCCGACCGTATCCTGCTCGCTGTTTGGCTGGCGGCGTTCGTGGAGGACTTCGCGGCTAACGAGGCGGTTCCTGCATCGCGCTTCGGCGTGGAGATCTCGCGCGAGGCGATGATCGAGTTCGACCGCGAGCACCTGCGCCAGGTGCTGTGGAACCTGCTGCGCAACGCGGTGCGCCATGCGCCGCAGCAGGACGGCAGTGTACGCATCGTACTAAACACCTATGGCGACCAAGTAGAATTGAACGTGATCGACAACGGCACTGGTGTGGCGCGCGAGATCCAGGGGCTGTTGTTCGAGCCGTTCTTCACCACCGAAAACCAGGGTACCGGCCTGGGTCTCTACCTCGCCCGCGAGTTGTGCGCCGCGAATCAAGCAGCGCTTGAGTACGTGGATGATATGCAGGGTGCGCACTTCCGAGTGCTTTGCCGAGAGGCGCCGACCGCATGAAACGTATATGAAGCGAGATGAGCGGCGCGGCAGTGGGCGTGAGCAGCGCGTGCTGGTGGTTGACGACGAACCAGACATCCGGGAACTTCCCGAACTGACGCTCGTGAAGATGGGTCTGGGCGTCGATGCGGTGGGTTCGATCGCCGAGGCCAAGGAGCGGTTGCGCACTACGCGCTATCAACTGTGCCTCACCGACATGCGGCTAGTGGACGGTGAAGGTTTCGAACTGGTGCGCCACATCGCCGGGCTGGCGGGCGACCTGCCGGTGGCGGTGATCACCGCGCACGGCAGCGCCGAGAATGCGGTTGCCGCCCTCAAGGCGGGCGCCTTCGACTACGTCTCCAAGCCGGTTGGCCTGCAACAACTGCGCACCCTGGTGAAATCGGCGCTCTCACTGCCGGAGCGTAACGCTGCCACGCCCGCGGGCCAGCCACTGTTGGGAGACAGCCCCCCGATGCGAGAAGTGCGCGAGCTGATCGCGAAGCTCGCTCGCACACAAGCGCCCGTCTATATCACCGGCGAATCCGGCAGCGGCAAGGAGCTTGCCGCAAGGCTGATACACCTCGGCGGCGTTCGTCGCGACCATATGTTTGTCCCCGTAAACTGCGGGGCGATTCCAGAATCTCTGATGGAGAGCGAACTGTTCGGCTATCGCAAAGGCGCCTTCACCGGGGCCGACCAGGATAGAGACGGGTTCTTTCAGGCGGCCGACGGGGGAACACTTTTTCTTGATGAGGTCGCTGAACTCCCGCTCCATATGCAGGTTTTATTGCTTAGAGCCATTCAGGAGAAACGAGTGCGCAAGGTCGGCGCGACTCAGGAAGATCCGGTGGATGTGAGGGTGATCAGTGCGACCCACCAAAACCTCGCGACGCTAGTTGAAACCGGACGATTTCGCCGAGATCTGTATTACCGGCTGAATGTCATCGAACTCAAGATGCCGCCGCTGCGCGAATGCCGGCAGGACGTAAAGATCCTCGCCGAGAAGATGCTGGAGCGTTTGTCGCGCCAGACCGCGACCAGTCCGTCGCGTCTTTCCGGGCCGGCGCTGCAAGAACTGCAAGCCTATGATTTCCCCGGCAACGTGCGCGAGTTGGAGAACATTCTGGAGCGCGCTGTTGCGTTATCGAGTGAAGAGCAGATTAACCTCGAAGACTTGCGGCTGCATCCACTGATAGCCCAGGAAGAGGGCGAGCAGGCGCAGGCCTCCGCGGCCAGAGATGCCCTCGAGGGACCGCTTGACCGTCCCTTGCCCGCCTACCTCGATCGCCTGGAGCGGGAAGCCATCCTGGTCGCACTGGCGAAGACCCGTTTTAACCGCACTGCGGCCGCCAAGCTGCTCGGTGTGACCTTCCGCACGCTGCGCTACCGCATGCAGCGGCTCGGCATACATGAACCGCCTGAGTAGGACGGCCGATGAAGCCGGCCGTTAGCAGGACGGCCGGTGAAGCCGGCCGTTTACTGCCGATGGCCGACGAAGGGTGGCTCGCGGGAGCGCGGCAAGTGCGCTCGCCGAATTGCGACCGCCGGCCAACGGGCGCTGAGGTCTCGCTGCTGGTGCTGCATGCCATCAGCCTGCCGCACGGCGAGTACGGTGGCGACGCCGTCGAGCGGCTGTTCACCAATCGGCTCGACCCCGCGGCGCATCCCTCGTTCGCTGACCTTGCGGGGCTGCGCGTATCTTGTCACTTCCTCGTCCGGCGCGACGGCGGGCTGATCCAGTTTGTGCCGCTGCAGCAGCGTGCCTGGCACGCCGGCGCATCGCGCTGGCGTGGGCGCGAGCGCTGCAACGACTTTTCGGTGGGCATCGAGCTCGAAGGCACCGACACTAGCCCGTTTGCTGATGCGCAATATACACAACTCGCGAATTTGGCTCGATCCTTGTACGTCTTGCTGCCCATACGGCAGTTGGCCGCGCATAGCGATGTCGCGCCCGGACGCAAGACTGATCCGGGCGCGCACTTCGATTGGGCGCGCTTGTTGGCGGATCTGGCGCGTCCGTCTTAAGTCCCTTTAGCTCTACCGGTAGAGTAGGCGCCGCATGTGACCACTAGATATTGCGGTGCGACATACAAGTGCGCTTGCAAATTCTAGAGCGCGTGGTAGAGTGGTCCCACAACGAGTAGTCACCAATCAATGTACTACCACTAGATATTGTGGTGGTGTGCTAAGTGGCAACGGGTTAGGGATACCTCTGCGCGGGCAGCGCAGGGACAGGGAACAGGGGAGACGGGAAGATGCAGATCGCGCAGCAGGGAACGGCAGCGAACACGGCAAGTAGCGTGGACCTTGCCGAACCTAGTAGCGCTGCGCGACGCGCGCCCTACGCTGACTACAAGATCATCCGGCGCAACGGCGCAGTGGTTGGTTTCGAGCCCGCCAAGATTTCGGTGGCGCTGACCAAGGCGTACTTGGCAGTGGGCGGCAGCCAAGGCGCTGCTTCGGCGCGCATACGCGAACTGGTAACTGATCTCACCAACAGCGTGGTCAAGGCGCTGCTGCGGCGCCAGCCTCAGGGCGGCACCTTCCACATCGAAGACATTCAGGACCAGGCCGAACTCGCGCTGATGCGCGCGGGCCAGCATGACGTCGCGCGTTCCTACGTGCTCTACCGCGAGGAGCGCACCCGAATTCGGGCCGAACAGCGTGCGCAGGAGAAGACGGCGCGTGCGCTGGCGGCAGCTGGCACGGGCGCCGGTCCTATCCTTCATGTGGTGCAAAACGGCGAGCGCCGGCCGCTCGATTTGGCGGCGCTCGAGCGCCTGCTGGATTCGGCCTGCGCGGGCCTGGAGCCCGGGGCCTCGGCCGTGGCGATCCGCGAAAGCACGCTGCGCGACCTGTACGACGGCGTGCCGATTGAAGAGGTACGTAAGTCGTCGATACTCGCTGCGCGCGCGCTGATCGAGAAGGATCCGGCCTACAGCTACGCCACCGCGCGGCTGCTATTGCACACCATCCGGCTTGAAGTGATCGGCGAGGAAGTATCGCAGGCGGAAATGGCGACCCGATATGCGACCTATTTCCCTGAATTCATCGCCCGCGGCATCAGAGCCGAGCTCCTGGACCCCGAGTTGGCTCGTTTTGATTTGCTTAGCTTGGGCAAAGCCCTAGATGCCTCGCGCGATCTTCAGTTCGGTTATCTCGGGCTGCAAACTCTGTACGATCGTTATTTCCTGCATGAGCATGGCCAGCGGATCGAGCTGCCGCAAGCGTTCTTCATGCGTGTGGCGATGGGTCTGGCGCTGAAAGAGAAGAACCGGGAGGCGCGCGCGATCGAGTTCTACCACGCGCTCTCCAGTTTCGATTTTATGTGCTCAACACCGACCTTGTTCAATTCGGGCACCCTGCGCTCACAGCTCTCCTCCTGCTACTTGAGCACTGTTGCCGACGATCTCACCGGAATTTACGACGCGATCAAAGAAAACGCGCTGCTGGCGAAGTATGCCGGTGGCTTGGGCAATGATTGGACCCCGGTGCGCGCGCTCGGCTCCCATATCAAAGGCACCAACGGCAAGTCGCAGGGCGTGGTGCCCTTCCTGAAAGTGGTGAACGACACTGCGGTCGCCGTCAACCAAGGCGGCAAGAGAAAAGGCGCGGTCTGTTCCTACCTGGAGACCTGGCACCTCGACGTCGAGGAATTTCTCGAGCTGCGCAAGAACACCGGCGACGATCGGCGCCGCACCCACGACATGAACACGGCCAATTGGATTCCGGACCTGTTCATGAAGCGCGTGTTCGAGAATGCTCAGTGGACCCTGTTCTCACCCTCCGATACGCCGGACCTGCACGACAAGGTCGGCCGTGCCTTCGAGGAGGCCTACCAGCGTTACGAGGACCAAGCGGCGCGCGGTGAGCTGAAGCTGTTCAAGCAAGTCCCGGCGGTGCAACTTTGGCGCAAGATGCTGTCGATGCTGTTCGAGACCGGGCATCCCTGGATTACTTTCAAGGATCCTTGCAATTTGAGGAGCCCGCAGCAGCATGTTGGTGTGGTGCATAGCTCGAACCTGTGCACCGAGATCACGCTCAATACTTCGGCGGACGAGATCGCGGTTTGCAACCTGGGCTCAGTGAACTTGGTTGCTCATATGACCGATGCAGGGCTGGATTTTTCAAAGTTGAGAAACACCATACGTACGGCCATGCGGATATTGGACAACGTCATCGACATCAATTACTACGCGGTGGAGAAAGCGCGCAATTCGAACTTGCGCCACCGCCCGGTGGGCATGGGCATCATGGGGTTCCAGGATTGCCTGCACCTGCTGCGCATTCCCTACGCTTCCAACGAGGCGGTGGAATTCGCCGACCGCTCGATGGAAATGGTGTCCTACGGGGCATACTGGGCCTCGACCGAGCTGGCCGAGGAGCGCGGGCAGTATCCGACCTTCCGCGGCTCACTGTGGGACCGCGGCATCCTGCCGCAGGACACACTCGACTTGCTCGCCGCGGAGCGAGGCGGCTATGTCGAAGTGGACCGTTCTTCGTCGCTCGACTGGGAGCTGCTGCGCGCGCGCATCAAGCAGTACGGCATGCGCAACTCCAACTGCGTCGCCATCGCGCCCACCGCAACCATCGCCAATATCATCGGCGTCTCCGCCTCGCTGGAGCCGACCTACCAGAACCTGTTCGTGAAATCCAACCTCTCGGGCGAGTTCACCGTCACCAACGAATACATGGTGTCGGATCTGAAGCGTGCCGGATTGTGGGACGAGGTGATGATTTCCGACCTCAAGTACTTCGACGGTAATCTTGCACGTATCGACCGGGCGCCGGCGGAGCTGCGGCGGCTGTACGCCACCGCCTTCGAGGTCGAGCCCAGGTGGTTGGTCGAGGCCGGTGCGCGGCGGCAGAAGTGGATCGACCAGTCGCAGTCTCTCAACATCTATATGGCGGGCGTCTCCGGCAAGAAGCTGGACGAGACCTACAAGCTGGCCTGGATCCGCGGCCTGAAGACCACCTACTACCTGCGCGCCATGGGCGCGACGCACGCCGAGAAGTCCACCAGCAAGGCCGGGCAGCTGAATGCGGTGCCCACCAGCAGCGGCTCGGCGGACACCTTGGCTGGTCAGGGGCGTGCGGTGGCCGGGTCTGCCACTCCTGGCGAGGAACCCAAATTCTGCGCCATCGACGATCCCGAATGCGAAGCCTGCCAGTAATGCTGAACTTCGAAGAGGAAGGAAAATTGAGCTCGATCGTCGGACTGGCGATCCAGGCGCAAACCGCTTTCGTACCAGCTTCGTCGCTAGGCGCCGAGCGTGCCAACCGTACAGACCGTGCGGTCCATGCTGACGTTCCTTACACCGCCGGCAATGCGCATCGCCGCATCCGGGTCGAAGATAAGCAGATCATCAATTCCAAGGCCGATGTCAACCAGCTGGTGCCGTTCAAGTACAAGTGGGCTTGGGAGAAGTACATCGCCGCCTGCGCCAACCACTGGATGCCGCAAGAAGTGAACATGAGCCGGGACATCGCGCTCTGGAGGGATCCCAATGGGCTGACTGAGGATGAACGGCGCCTGGTCACGCGTAACCTTGGATTCTTCGTTACCGCCGATTCCCTGGCGGCGAACAATATCGTGCTTGGCACCTACCGCCACATCACTGCCCCGGAGTGCCGCCAATACCTGCTGCGCCAAGCCTTCGAGGAGGCGATCCACACCCATGCCTACCAGTACATCGTCGAGAGCCTCGACCTGGACGAGGGTGAGGTGTTCAACGCTTATCACGAGATCCCCTCGATCCGTGACAAGGACGAGTTCCTGATCCCGTTCATAGACACGCTCACTAATCCGGCGTTCAAGACCGGCACCCCGCAGGCCGACCAGGACCTGCTGAAGAGCCTGATCGTGTTCTCCTGCCTGATGGAAGGCCTGTTCTTCTACGTCGGTTTTACCCAGATCCTCGCGCTCGGCCGGCAGAACAAAATGACCGGTGCGGCCGAGCAGTACATGTACATCCTGCGCGATGAGTCGATGCACTGCAATTTCGGCATCGACCTAGTGAACCAGATCAAGCTCGAGAACCCGGGGCTGTGGACGCGTCAGTTCCGCGAGGAGCTGAACGTGATTTTCCGCAAGGCAGTCGACCTTGAGTACGCCTACGCGGAGGACACCATGCCGCGCGGTGTGCTTGGCATGAACGCACCGATGTTCAAGGAATACCTGCGCTTCATCTGCAACCGTCGCTGCCAGCAGATCGGCCTAGAAGTGATGTATCCGGGTGCCAGCAATCCGTTTCCTTGGATGAGTGAAATGATCGACTTGAAGAAGGAGCGCAACTTTTTCGAGACGCGGGTAATCGAGTACCAGACCGGCGGCGCCCTCAACTGGGAATGAAGATAGACATATGCACCGAGTGACAGCTTGCAAGGCCGAGGACGATTACAAACTCTGGATCCGCTTCGACGACGGGCTGGAGGGCAGCGTGTTTCTCGGCAATCTGCTGGAGATCGGCGCTTTCAAGCTGTGGCGGGATGTGCGGGAATTCGAGAAGGTGAGCGTAGACCCCGAGTCCGCCACCGTGACCTGGGAAGGCGGCATCCGGCTCGACCCAGAAATTCTTTATCAGGACCTTGCTGCACGAGGCAGCGAGTGAGTGGTTACATGAATTCAAGGCGCCAGGCGATCCTCGTCAGGCGTTTGAATAGTCCGGGCCTGTGCGGTCGGGCTTTCTTTCGCAACCACCTCTAAGGAGATTGATATGGCGAAGAAAAAAGCAAAAAAGGCCGGCAAGAAAAAAAAGAAGAAGAAAGCATCAAGTAAAAAGAAATCGACCAAGAAGAAGGCAATAAAAAGGGTAGCGGGCAATAAAAAGAAAGCCGCAAAAAAAAAGGCCAAAAAGAAGCCTAAAAAGAAGGCGGCAAGTAAACCCGCAAGACCCAAGGCCAGCACTGCGATGACGGCACCAGCAGCAACGCCGTCCGCCGCTGTGATCTCCAGCGCGAGAACTGCGCTGAGTCCTGCGGCCGCGTGGCCGTTTCCGACCGGATCCCGGCCGTAACCGGGAACCGATCGGGAATGTGGCAGGGGGCGCAAGCCCTCCGCCGGCCTTTGAACATCTCCGGACCGCCTTGGCCCTCCAGCTCCACTGGTAGGCTCAGGGTGGTCCGTGAGATCCTCTTGGAGGCTGCGATTCTACTCCCTGAGCAGAACTCCCCGCTTAGCGTGGATTTTCCTTATCTAAAGAAGGATTTTCCCGGGCACGATCTTTGCCGCTGGGTCGAAGGCGAAGTCATTGACATAAAAGTCTTTTTTACGATATGATTCAGGCTATTGCGATGCAGCAATCGCCACTGGACTCTCACCTCCAGGGGTCTCGACCGGGGATTAAGACCCGAACCCGGAAAGAGCGCATGCGAACCGCCCCCAACATCCAGGGCGGTCCGCGCCATGCCCCCCCGCCCAAGTTGTTCAACCCCTCCCCGAGGTGGTTGCGACTGGTCGAGGAAGGCGGCGATCCAACGCGCAAGGTTTGGAGGTTGAAAATGGCAACAAACGACACTGCAACAGTGAAGCTGCCGGGTTTGGCGGGGGTTCAGCGCCTGTTTTCCGCGGCGCGCACCCTGTTTGCCCTGCTGGGGCTGGCGGTCGTGCTGGCGCTGGGATTGTCGGCGCCGGGCGATTCTTTGTTGCGTCAGTCGGCCGTCTGGACCGATACCTGGGAGACCCAGGCAGGCAGCATGAGTGCCGGTACCATCCAGCCTGGCTTCGAGAGCGCCTCGGCGCGCGAGCAGCGCGCGGTCACCGAATTCATCTCGAAACGTTATCGTGTGGCCCAGGACGCGATCTCCGGTTACGTCGCGACGGCCTACCGCGCGGGTAGCGAGTGGAAGGTCGACCCGCTGCTGATCCTCGCGGTGATGGCAATTGAGTCGCGTTACAACCCGGTCGCCGAGAGCACCATGGGCGCCAAAGGACTGATGCAGGTGATAGCAAAATTCCACGGCGAGAAGCTGCTCGAGCATGGCGGCGAAGCTGCCTTGCTCGAGCCGAGCGTCAACATCCAGATCGGCGCACAGATCCTGCGCGAGTACCTGCGCCGTTTTGGCGAGACCGAAACGGCGCTGCAAATGTACGCGGGCGCCTTTGATGAGCCGACTTCTTCCTACGCCTTCAAGGTGCTCGCCGAGCGCGCGCGCCTGGAGGAGATGGTTAAGAAAAACCGACGCTCGGCGTCGGCCTGACCGCGACGCTCGGCGTCGGCCTGACCGCGACGCTCCGTAGCTTGGCTTGCCTCCGAGGCGGGTGGAGTTATACGGATATAATTTTCGCTTAATCCTCAGGAGCGGACGTGGACGAGGAACTGAGGAAAAGCGCCCTCGAGTACCACCGCTTGCCGCGTCCCGGCAAGATCTCCATCCTTGCCACCAAGCAACTCACCAACCAGCGCGACTTGGCGCTCGCCTATTCTCCCGGCGTAGCGATCGCCTGCGAGGAAATCAGGCGTGATCCGGCCGAAGCTGTCAATCTCACCTCACGCGCCAATCTGATCGCAGTGATCACCAACGGCACCGCGGTACTGGGCCTGGGCGCGATCGGTCCGCTGGCCGCCAAGCCGGTGATGGAAGGCAAGGCGGTGCTGTTCAAGAAATTCGCCGGCATCGACTGCTTCGACCTCGAAATCGACGAGCGCGATCCGGACAAGCTGGTCGAGATCATCGCCAGCCTCGAGCCCACCTTTGGCGGCATCAATCTGGAGGACATCAAGGCGCCGGAGTGCTTCATCGTCGAGCGCAAACTGCGCGCCCGCATGAAGATCCCGGTGTTCCACGACGACCAGCACGGCACCGCGATCATCGTCGGCGCGGCGATCCTGAACGGGCTCAAGGTGGCCGGCAAAAGTCTAGAGCGGGTGAAGCTGGTGGTCTCAGGTGCCGGCGCTGCGGCGCTCGCCTGCCTCGAGCTGCTGGTGAAGATGGGATTGCCGCGCGGCAACATCATCGTCACCGACATCCAGGGCGTGGTCTGGAAAGGCCGCAAGGAAGAGATGGATCCGGACAAGGAGCGCTTCGCCGTCGACACCAGCGCGAGAACCCTGGACGAGGTGATGGCGGGCGGCGTACTTAAGCTTGCCTCAGTGAAAAAGATGGCCGAGCGCCCGCTGATCCTCGCGCTCGCCAATCCGGAGCCGGAGATCCGACCGGAGCTGGCGAGGCAGGCGCGCCCGGACTGCATCATCGCCACCGGGCGCACCGATTATCCGAACCAAGTGAACAATGTGCTGTGCTTTCCCTTCATCTTTCGCGGTGCGCTGGATGTCGGCGCCACCACGATAACCACGGAGATGGAGTTGGCGGCGGTGCACGCGATCGCCGAGATGGCGCAGGCCGAGACCTCCGATATCGTGGCGATGGCCTACGGCGGCCAGGATCTCAAGTTCGGACCCGA
>SHXK01000093.1 GCA_009693335.1 Betaproteobacteria bacterium
TGTGGATGGTCGCGATCACCAGCACCGGGCCCATGACGTTCGGCAGCACGTGGCGCAGCATGATGACCAAGGGCGGCCGCCCGATGACGCGCGCCGCTTGCACGTATTCCTTGTGTTTCTCGACCAGGGTCGAGCCGCGCACCGTGCGCGCATACTGCACCCAGCCCGAGATCCCGATGGCGAAGATCAGCACCGGGATCGCGATCTCGTCGTGCGAGCTGGCGGGCAGGGAGACGCGCGCGACGCCATCCACCAGCAGCGCGATCAGAATCGCGGGAAAGGACAGTTGGATGTCGGCTATGCGCATGATGAAGGCATCCAGCCGGCCGCCGAGATAGCCCGAGAGGAGCCCGAGCGTGACCCCGAGCCCCAGGGCGAACAGCACCGCTGCCAACCCGACGCCGAGCGAAATGCGCGCGCCATACAGGATCGTCGAGAGTATGTCGCGGCCCTGGTCGTCGGTGCCCAGCGGATAGTTGCTCGCGCCCTGCGCTATCCAGGCGGGCGGCGCAAAAGCCCTGTTGAGATCCAAGGACGCGGCGTCAAACGGGTTTTGCGGCGCCAGCCAGGGGGCCAGCAGCGCCCCGCCGACGCAGAGCACCGTCAATACGGCGGCGGCGATGGTGACCGGCGACCGGCGGAAACTGTACGCGAGGTCGTGATCCCAGATTGCCTTGAAATTCACTGCGTGCAGCGATGAATCCTGCCGCTACTTCAGCGGCAGCGACGCCTCGATGAGCGCGGCGAGATAGCCGGCGCCCAGTGGAATCACCTCGTCGTTGAAATCGTAGCCCGGATTATGCAGGTAGCAGTTGTTCGGCCCGCCTCCTTGGCCGAGAAAGACGTAAGCGCCGGGGCGCGCTTGCAGCATGTAGGAGAAATCTTCGCCACCCATGGTCGGTTCGGCGTCGGTAAACACATTGTTTTTGCCGAATACCTGCGCGCCCACCTGCGCGGCAAATACCGCTTCGCGCTCGGTGTTGATGGTCGAGGGATAGCCGCGCTTGTATTCGATCTGCGCGCTGCCGCCCATCGCCTCGGCAATGCCGGTGGTGATTTCCTTGATGCGTGCTTCGGCCAGTTCGCGCGTCTGCGGGCGAAAGCTGCGCACCGTGCCGATCAGCTTGACGGACTCGGGGATCACGTTGAACACCCCGGTCTGGCTGGTTTCCATCGAGCAAACGGAGATCACGATCGAATCCAGCGGGCTGGCATTGCGGCTGGCGATGGTCTGCAGCGCCGAGATGACCTGCGCGGTAATGACCACCGGGTCCACGGTCAGGTGCGGCATCGCGGCGTGTCCGCCCGTGCCCCGCACCGTGATCACAATCTCATCGGTGGCCGCCATCACCGGGCCCGGCCGAACCGCCATCTGGCCCGGCGGCAGGCCGGGCCAGTTGTGCAGCGCATAGACCTCGTTGGCGGGGAAACGCTCGAACAGGCCTTCCTCGACCATGCGTTTGCCGCCGCCACCGCCTTCCTCGGCAGGCTGGAAAATCAGGTACGCCGTGCCATCGAAGTTGCGGGTTTCCTGCAGATAGCGCGCGGCGCCCAGCAGCATGGTGGTGTGGCCGTCGTGGCCGCAGGCGTGCATGCGGCCGGCGTGGGTCGACTTGTGCGGGATGTTGTTGGTCTCGTGCATAGGCAGGCAGTCCATGTCGGCACGCAGGCCGACGGCGCGACCGCTAGAGGACTTTGCCCCGTGGACGATACCCACCAGGCCAGTTTTCGCCAGGCCACGGTGTACCTCGATGCCCCAGGCCGCGAGCTGATCGGCGACCAGTTGCGAAGTGCGGTTTTCCTGGAAGGCAAGTTCGGGATGCGCATGGATGTCGCGCCGGATCGCGCGCAGCTCAGCGTGATAGGCGCGGATTGTCTCGACGGGAGAGGTTATTTTTTCGGCGGGCGCGTTCATAAGGTTTCTCCAGAGCTGGCACAGCGACGGATTCAGCCTGCGGCGATGGTCCGGTCTATCCGCAGGCGCGGGTCAACCGCATAGTAGAGCAAGTCAACGAGCAGATTGATGATGACGAAAAAAAGCGCGATCAGGCAAAGGTAGGCCGCCATGACTGGCACGTCGGCGAAGCCCACCGCCTGGATGAACAACAGGCCCATGCCAGGCCACTGGAACACGGTCTCGGTGATGATGGCGAAGGCAATGATCGCCCCCAACTGCAGCCCGGTGATGGTGATGACCGGCACCAGAGTGTTCTTGAGCGCATGGCCGAAGTGCACCGCGCGGTCGTTCAAGCCGCGGGCGCGAGCGAACTTGATGTAGTCGGTGCGCAGCACTTCGAGCATCTCGGCGCGCACCAGGCGCTGGATCAGCGTCATCTGAAAGAGGCCCAGTGTGATGGCGGGCAGGATCAATGATTTCAGGCCCGAGGCGGTCAGGAATCCGGTGCTCCACCAGCCGAGCTGCACGGTGTCGCCGCGCCCGAAGGACGGCAACCAGCCCAGCTGCACCGCGAAGACGAGGATCAGCAGGATGCCGATCAGAAAGGTGGGCAGCGATACGCCGATCAGCGATACCCCGAGCAGCAGCTGCGACAGCCACGAATTTCTTCGCAGCGCGGTGTACACGCCCATGGAGACGCCGCCGACCAGGGCCAACAGCGCTGCAACCATCGACAGTTCGAGCGTCGCCGGCAAGCGCTCGGCGATCAGCTTCGATACCGGCTGCGCCTGGCGCAGGCTGAGGCCAAATTCGCCTTGCACGGCCCGCGCAACGAAATTTGCGTACTGCGCGTAGAACGGCTGGTCGAGTCCAAGCATCTGCGTGATCCGTACGCGATCCTCGGGTGTCGCGTCCTGGCCGAGCATGAACAGCACCGGATCGCCGACGAAGCGGAACAAGGAAAAGGCGATCAGGCCGACGGCCAGCATGACGAGTACCGCCTGTGCCAGGCGGCGAAGGATGAAGGCGAGCATGGATGGGCTGAGGTTCGCTACCTTGCCATAGAATCGGCGCGTGCTGAAATTTGCGCAAAAGCTTGTTCGCTGGCAGCGGCGTCACGGTCGGCACGATTTGCCCTGGCAGGGTACGCGTGACCCTTACCGCATCTGGCTCTCGGAGATCATGCTGCAGCAGACCCAGGTTGCGGCGGTGATCCCGTACTACGCCCGCTTCCTCGCCCGCTTCCCCGATATCGCTGCTTTGGCTGGCGCTTCGGAAGACCAAGTGTTGCAGCTATGGAGCGGGCTTGGCTACTACGCCCGTGGTCGCAACCTGCTGCGCGCGGCGAGGCAAGTGGTCAATGCAGGGAAGTTTCCCGATACGGTTGAGGAAATCCATGCCTTGCCCGGCGTTGGTCCGTCCACCGCCGCCGCCATTGCCGCTTTCGCTTTCGGCCGGCGCGCGGCGATACTCGATGGCAACGTCAAGCGGGTGCTGGCGCGCTGCTTCGGCATCGAGGACGAGAAAGCGCAGTGGGTCCTGGCGGCAAAGCTTCTTCCCGCGTGCGGCCTCGAGACTTACACCCAGGCGCTCATGGACATTGGCGCCACCGTCTGCACGCGGACCCAGCCAGCCTGCGAGCGCTGTCCCGTGGCCCGCGACTGCGTGGCGCGGCGCGACGACCGGATCGATACCTTGCCTGCCGCGCGCAAGCGCAAACCGCTGCCGCTGAAGCGCTCGACCTGGCTGGTGCTGCTCCACCAAGGCTCGGTCCTGCTGGAGCGGCGGCCAAGCATGGGGCTCTGGGGCGGGCTGTGGGTGTTTCCGGAACGCCTCTTGGGGGACGTCAGATCTTTCTGCAGAAGGGAATTTTCCTGTGAAATCTCGCAAGCAAAAAAGCTGCCGGTGATCGAGCATGGATTTACGCATTTCCGACTTAACATTCAGCCCATCCACTGCAGCGTAAGGAAAATACTCCCGCACGCAGAAGCACCCGGCCGGATCTGGTTGGATGTGGACGACGCCATGCGCGCGGCCGTCCCGGCGCCGGTAAAGAAATTGCTATTGGAGTTGAGCGGACGCAAATGAAAGGCCCCAACGTTTGGCCTAGCGCCCGCAGGTGGGCGTTGTTGCTACTGATCTGAGCGGTTCGAGGTCTGTGCGCTTTCCACCAGCAATCGTTGCAGAATTTCGAGACGCTGCGCGCTGTCGCCGAGCTCGAGCAGCTTTTGCTTGGCGCTGGCAGGCAGAGGCAGCACTTCGGCCAGGCGCGCACCCACCCAAGCGCTGGAATCGAGGAGGTAAGGCTTGGCGAACAAGCGTTCGCCGTGTTCGGCGACGATGCGCTCGAGGAGTTGCCGGCAGGCGCTGAATTTCTCCGGCATCAGCGCATCGGCATTCTCCGCGAGCAGTTCGATGTCAGCGAGGATCAGGCCGTCGGCTCGAATCCGTTTCGCAAGCACGCGGAAGCGCTCGGCGCCCTGCGCGAGCAGTTGCAGGAGCCCGAGCTGCTGCATGTCCCATTGCGTGATGCGCGCCAGGCATCCCAAGTCTTCGTGCGTTGCCGGCGTGCCGACTTCGGCGCCCGCGCGGATCAGGCAGACGCCGAAAGGCGTGCCGTCGCGCAGACAGCCCTTGGCCATTTCCAGGTAGCGCTGCTCGAAGATCCTGAGCGGCAGCAGGCCCCCCGGGAAAAGCACTGTGTTGAGCGGGAACAGCGGAACGTCCTTGCGGATCTCCGTCATTCGGCAGCCGCTGCGCTTGCCGTGGCGAGGCCACGATGGCGCACCAGCACCCGTGCTTCGGCGCTGAACGCGCGCGCCAGCCGTTCGGCCAGGTAGACCGAGCGGTGGCGCCCGCCAGTACAGCCGATTGCCACGGTAAGGTAGCTACGGTTGTCGCGTCGCATTTCGGGTAGCCAGCGCACAAGGAAGGTGCGCAGATCCTCGAAAAATGCACCGACTTTCGCCTGGCCCTCCAGGTATTCGATCACCGGCGCATCGCAACCGCTAAGCGTGCGCAAGCCCGGTTCGTAGTGCGGATTGGGCAGCATCCTTGCATCCACCACCCAGTCGGCATCGAGCGGCAGTCCATCGCGGAACGCAAACGACTCGAACAGCATGGTGAAGGATCCCGCGCCCAGCCCGAGCAGATCCTTGATCCAGTTGCGCAGCACCTTGGGCTGTAGGGCGCTGGTGTCGATATGGTGACCGAGTTCGGCGACGCCGGAGAGCAGCACTCGTTCGTGCTCGATCGCCTCGGAGAGCGTAAGACCCGACGTCGACCCGGAACCGGCCAGCGGATGGCTGCGCCTGGTCTCGGAGTAGCGGCGCAACAGGGTCGTGTTGCTGGCCTCGAGGAAAAGCAAGGTCGATTCCGCGCCACGTGCCTTGAGGGTCGCGAGCTGCTGCGGCAGCGATGACAGCGCGACGCTGCGCGCATCGACGCTGATGGCGATGCGTTGGTGCCCCGCCTCGGCGAGGAATTTCACGACATCCAGCAGCAGCGTCGCGGGCAGATTGTCAACGCAGTAATAGCCGCTGTCTTCGAGGACGTCGAGCGCGATGCTCTTGCCTGAACCCGACAGACCGCTGACCAGGACCAGCTGCACGTGCCCGCCCTAGTGGTCGCCGTTCATCGCCTGCTGTTGCCGCTCGAGGAACTCGACGGTCGAATCCTTGCCGCGCAGTTGCAGGATGTAGTTGCGAACCGCCGCTTCGAGCAGCACCGCAAGGTTGCGGCCAGCGGCGACGGGTATCACCACCTTGCGCACCGTGACGCCGAGTATTTCCTCGGATAGCTCCGACAGCGGCAGGCGTTCGGTGGCGTCGCGCATGCTGCCTTTGGCGGGCTTCTCGAGATGCGCGAGGAACTTCAGCTTCATTTTCGGTCGCACGGCGGTTTCGCCATAAATGGCGCGGATATTGATGAGGCCGAGGCCGCGCACCTCGAGAAAGTCCTTCAGCAGCGGCGGACAGCGACCCTCGAGCGTGGTCGCCGCGATGCGTGAGATTTCCACCACATCGTCCGCTACAAGTCCTTGGCCACGGCTGATCAACTCCAGTGCGAGCTCGCTTTTTCCCACGCCCGATTCCCCGGTGATCAGCACGCCCACGCCGAGCACATCCATCAACACCCCGTGGCGTTCGGTGGTGTCGGCAAGCCGCTTGGCGAGATAATTGGCCAGTTTCGCAATCACGTGCGCGGCAGGAAGGGTAGAGGTAAAGAGCGGCGTTCGCGAGCGCTCGGCGCTCTCCAGAAACTGCGCCGGCGGCGCGACGCCGTCGGCGAAGATCAGCGCTGCGGGCGCGGACCCGAACAACCGGTCTTCGAGCCCGGTGATGGTGTCCACCTCGTAGGCGCCGATCACCTGTACGCTGTTCGGATGGGTGAGGTTCAAATGGCCGATCAGCGCGGCGGCCGCGGCCGACTCGCGGCGCACCACGGTGCGCCCTTCGCGCCCGGCTACCCAGGCAAGCGAAAGCGCCTCGCGGTTGTCCTCATGCAGCTGCGCGACGTTGACCTGTAGCATCCGGCTGCCATGCGGAGATGAGCTGATGTAGTGCCGCGGCGTCCGTGGCGAGCGCCATCGCCTCGCGCAGCGCGCGGTCGCTGAACATTTGCGCCAATTCGGAAAGCAGCTCGAGGTGTTTTTCGGTGGCGTGCTCAGGCACCAGCAGTGTGAACACCAGGCTGACCGGTTTGCCGTCGGGCGCATCGAAAGGCACCGGCTGGGCGAGGCGCACGAACGCTCCCAGGGCGTCCTTCAGGCCCTTGATGCGGCCGTGCGGAATGGCGACCCCCTGCCCCAGACCAGTCGAGCCCAGACGCTCGCGGGCAAACAGGCTCTCGAAGACCACGCTCCTGGCGATGCCATGCTGGTTTTCGAACAACAGGCCGACTTTCTCGAACAGCCGTTTTTTGCTCGAGACGACAAGGTCGGTAAGGATGTTCGGCGGCGGGAGCAGCTTCGCGATGTGGCTCATCGAAGGGCGCGGATTATATACCCTAGAGGAACGCACTTGTGCCTTAGGCCAGTTCGCCCTTCGATGCCCCGGGGTGCGGCCTGCCCGAGTGCCGGTCTTTGTGCTTGAGTACCTGCCGGTCGAGCTTGTCGACCAGCAGATCGATCGCTGCGTACAGGTCCGTCTCTTCGCAGGCACAGTGGATCTTCTTGCCGGGGATGTGCAAAGTCACTTCGGCCTTCTGGCCGATTTTGGAGGTCGAAAGCGTCACGTGTATCTCGATCAGATGGTCGAAATGGCGCTTGATGAGCTCCAGCTTGCCGGTGACATGGCTGCGGATCGCTGGGGTTACCTCGAGCTGATGGCCGACGATGTTTAGGTTCATTACAAGCTCTTCCTCTGGTTAACAGGCGGGATCTGAAGGGCTTCGCGGTACTTCGCGATGGTACGCCGCGCCACCACGATACCCTGCTCTCCCAGAATTTGCGAGATGCGGGAGTCGGATAGCGGCACTTGGCTGTTCTCGGCGGCGACCAGCTGTTTGATCAGGGCGCGGATCGCGGTGGAGGAGGCCGCGCCGCCGGTATCGGTGGCGACGTGGCTGCCGAAGAAGTACTTGAGCTCGTAGGTGCCGCGCGGGGTCGCCATGTATTTCTGTGTGGTCACGCGCGAGACCGTGCTTTCGTGCACGCCGAGCACGTCGGCGATCTCGCGCAGCACCATCGGCCGCATCGCGACTTCGCCGTGTTCGAGGAAATTCCGCTGTCGGTCGATGATCGCCTGCGAGGCCCGGAGAATGGTGTCGAAACGCTGCAGCACGTTCTTGATCAGCCAGCGCGCCTCTTGCACCTGTGTGGCGAGCACGTTGCTGTTACTGCCGGCGCCACTGCGGCGCGAACTTGCCGCCAGCTCCGCATACAGCCGGTTGACGCGCAGGCGCGGCATCGCTTCCTGGTTCAGGCTGGCTCGCCAGACGCCCTTCACCTTGCGCACCATCACATCGGGAATCACGTAACGCGCTTCGACTCTGGCGAAGGCAGCGCCAGGACGGGGGTTCAGACCGCGGATTAGCGCTTGTGCGGCGCGCAGGGCAGTGTCGTTGGCGCCGGTGACGCTCCTCAGGCGCGCATAGTCGCGGCTGGCGAGTAGCTCCAGGTGCTGTTCGCAGATGGCCAGCGCGAGGGCGGTCGAGGCGCCGGCGTCCGGGCAATTCCCCCTCAGGGCGCGGATTTGCAGCGCCAGGCATTCGCTGGGGGTGCGCGCACCCACGCCGGCCGGTTCGAAGTTCTGCAGGTGCCTGAGCGCAATCGCCAGCTCCTCGACGTTGACGCTGGCCTCGACCGACATGAGCGCGGCGATATCCTCCAGCGACTGCGACAGGTAGCCGTCTTCGTCCAACGCGTCTATGAGCAGCCCCACCAGCGCGCGGTCGCGCGTCCCCAAGTTGGTCAGTGTGAG
>SHXK01000094.1 GCA_009693335.1 Betaproteobacteria bacterium
GGAGGCCGCTGGATTCTGCGCGCCCAGGGCGCGCATCGCCTCGGGCACCGATTTCATCGAGAACGCGGACTCGTTCCAGGTTTGCGCCTGGCTGTCGCCGGGTTTGAGTACCCCGGCGGCGAACAGCATCGCCAGCACTCCGGCGCCGCCACCGGTTTTGAGTGCTTTTCTACGCGCATGATTCATGTTGTCTCCTTTATGCACTCGTAAAAATCCAACGGACGATAGCACGTCGCCGCCCTAAAATTCCAGAACGTTCCAGGCAACGCTAACGCACGAGTGCGTTCCACACTACGGCGTTCCTGGCAACGCGCTAGAGCGTTCCTGGCAACGCGCTAGAGCGTTCCTGGGAATGCCCCGCCATCCATCAGCAGATTCTGGCCGGTGATGTAGCCGGCATGTGCGCTGCACAGGAAAGCGCAGGCGGCGCCGAATTCCTCGATGCTGCCGAAACGCTTGGCCGGATTAGCCTGGGCGCGCGCTTGCGCCAGTTCCGCCGCCGTCTTGCCCAGCTTCTGCGCGTTGAAGGCGAGGTTGCCGCGCAAGCGGTCGGTATCGAAGGGTCCTGGCAGCAGGCCATTGATGGTGACGTTGTGCTGCACCGTTTGCCGGGCAATGCCGGCGACGAAGCCGGTAAGCCCTGTGCGCGCGCCGTTGGAGAGGCCCAGCTCCGGGATCGGCATTTTCACCGCGCCCGAGGTGATGTTGACGATGCGGCCAAACTTGCGCGCAATCATCCCGTCTACGGTCGCCTTGATCAGTTCAATCGGCGTCAACATGTTGGCGTCCAGCGCCTTTAACCAGTCCTCGCGGGTCCAATTCCTGAAATCTCCCGGCGGCGGGCCGCCGGCGTTGTTCACCAGTATGTCGGGATGCGGGCAAGCGGCGAGTGCCGCAGCACGTCCCTCCGCGGTGGTGATGTCGCCGGCCACAGCGATGACCTTGGCGCCTGTGCTCTGGCGGATTTCCTCCGCCGTCGCCTCCAGTGCCTCTTTGCCGCGTGCGGTGATGACCAGGTTCACGCCTTCGCGCCCGAGCGCCAGCGCGCAGCCCTTGCCCAGTCCCTTGGAGGCAGCACAAACCAGTGCGGATTTTCCCTTGATGCCAAGATCCATGATCAGTTCCTTTTTAGAGAGACGAGCAGTACGCCCGAGATGACCAGTGCGCCACCGAGTATCTGCGCCATGGTAAGGGCCCCCTCGAGCAGCACAAAATCAGCGAGCACGGTAGTTACCGGGCCGAGCGCGCCGATCAATGCGAAATGGTTGGCACCGATACGTTTCAACGCTTCGGCGACCAGAAATACCGGCAGCACCGTACACACGGTGGCCAGCAGGATCGCGACCCACCACAGTTGCATGGGGAGATCGAGCGCGGCCGGCGATTCCAGGATGAAAAACTGCATGATGGCCGGCGCGCTGGAGGCGATCATGGTGTAGGCGGTGAAGCGGATGCTGCCGACGCGCTTCACCAGCTGGCTGCCGGTGACCAGATAGACCGCGTAGCACATGGCTGAGGCGAAGATCAGCAGTGCGCCGAAGGCGAACATGGGGTTCTGCGGTCCCGACGAAATCTGCTGCGCCAGCACCAGTGCGATGCCCGAGTAGGTGATGGCGAGCGCGGCGAGTTCGCGCCGTGTAGGCGATTTCGATAAAAAGAAAGCGGAAAGAATGATGACCAGCGTCGGGTAGAGGAACATGATCAACCGCCCGACGCCCGCTGAGACGTACTGCAAGCCGAGGAAATCGAGCAGGCTGGCCAAGTAATAGCCAAGCAAGCCCAGACCAAGGATGCCGAGCCAGTCGCGCCGCGCGATCGGTGCGTCAGCGCGCATCCACCAGGCCATTGTCAGGAAGAACGGTAATGACAGCGTCATGCGCAGAAACAGCAGGGTGGTCGCGCTGACCGGGTGCGTGTGATAGCCAAGCTTGATCAGGATCGGGCGAAAGGCAAAAGTTACCGTGCCGGCGAGGGCCAAGGCGATGCCCCCAAGCAGATAGGCGTTAGCCTCGGTCCGGTCGCTGCCGCTCAACGCCGCTTGCCGAGGATAGAGCCGAGCAGGCCGCGGAGGATTTCGCGGCCAAGCTGCGAGCCCACGGCGCGTGCCGCACTTTTGGCCATCGCTTCGAACAGACCCTGCGACTGCTTGCCGCCGCGAGGGCCGGTCTTGCCGAATAGGACATCCGAGAGCACCTGGGGGGCTGATTTTTCAGCCCCTGCCGGTTTTTCTCCCGGCAGGTCGCGCGACATTCCCCCGGTCCGGCTTTTCAATATCTCGTAGGCCGATTCGCGGTCCACGGCCTTTTCGTAAAGGCCGGCGAGGGCCGAGGAATCGATGGCCTTGCGGCGCTCATCGGCGCCGATCGGTCCGAGCTGGCTGCCTGGCGGGACGATCAACGCGCGCTCGGTGATGTTTGGCCGGCCCTTTTCGTCGAGGAAGGAAACCAGCGCCTCACCGACGCCCAACTCGGTGATCACCCGGTCGATCTTCAGTTTCGGGTTCGGACGCATGGTGTCGGCCGCCGATTTCACCGCTTTCTGGTCCTTGGGCGTGAACGCGCGCAGGGCATGTTGCACCCGGTTGCCGAGCTGGCCGAGCACCGATTCCGGAATGTCGAGCGGATTTTGGGTGACGAAATAGACGCCTACCCCCTTGGAGCGGATCAGCCGCACCACCTGCTCGATTTTCTCCAGCAGAGCCTTGGGCGCTTCATTGAAGAGCAAGTGCGCTTCGTCGAAGAAAAACACCAGCTTGGGCTTCTCCGGATCGCCCACTTCGGGCAGTTGCTCGAAAAGCTCGGCCAGCATCCACAGCAGGAACGTGGCATAGAGCTTGGGCGAATTCATCAGCTTGTCGGCGGCGAGGATGTTCACCACGCCGCGCTTGCCAAACCGAGTGTCCTCGACCTGCATCAAGTCGGCGATGTTCAGCATCGGTTCGCCGAAAAAACGCTCGGCGCCCTGTGTCTCCAGAGCCAGCAGCCCGCGCTGAATGGCGCCGATCGAGGCGGCCGAGACGTTGCCATACTCGGTGGTGAATTTCTGCGCGTTGTCGCCGACGAACTGCAGCATCGCGCGCAGGTCTTTTGCGTCCAGCAGCATCAGCCCGCCGTCGTCGGCGATCTTGAACACCAGATTGAGCACCCCTTCCTGCGTGTCGTTCAGGCCTAGCAGCCGCGCGAGCAGCAGCGGACCCATGTCGGAAATGGTCGCGCGCACCGGGTGACCGCTTTCGCCGAATACGTCCCAGAACACCACCGGGCAAGGCGCGTAGGCGAGCTCCAGTTTCAGGCTCTTGGCGCGCTCGGCGACTTTGGGGTTGCCACCGCCCGCTCTCGCCAGGCCCGACAGGTCGCCCTTGACGTCGGCCAGGAAGACCGGCACACCGATCGACGAAAGTTGCTGCGCGAGGGTTTGCAGCGTCACGGTCTTGCCAGTGCCGGTCGCGCCGGTGATCAGGCCGTGGCGGTTGGCGAGCGCCGGCAGCAGGCAAAGCTCAGCGGCGCCGTTTTTCGCGATCAGAAGGGGTCCGGTCATAACGGTAAAATTATTACATGGCTGGACACAGTAAATGGGCGAACATCAAGCACCGCAAGGCGGCGGCTGATTCCAAGAAAGGCAAGGTGTTCACGCGCCTGATCAAGGAAATCACGGTCGCCGCGCGCATGGGCGGCGGCGATCCCGATTCCAATCCGCGTCTGCGGCTGATGCTCGACAAGGCGCGCGACGCCAACATGACCAAGGACAGCGTGCAGCGCGCGGTGCAACGCGGCACCGGCGAGCTCGAAGGTGTTGCTTACGACGAGGCGCGCTATGAGGGCTACGGCGCCGGTGGCGCGGCGGTGATGGTCGAGTGCCTGACCGACAACCGCACCCGCACAGTCGCCGAGGTGCGCCACGCTTTTGTCAAGCATGGCGGCAACATGGGTGCCGACGGTTCAGTGGCGTTTCTTTTCAAGCATTGCGGGCAGTTCGTGTTCGCGCCGGGCGCCAGCGAGGACCAGATCATGGAAGCGGCGCTCGAAGCGGGCGCCGAAGATGTGCTCAGCAACCCGGACGCTTCGATTGAAGTGATCTGCACGCCCGCCGATTTCGACCGGGTCAAGGCGGCGCTGGAGAAGGCTGGGCTCAAGCCTGATGCCGCGGAGGTCTCGATGAAACCCCTGTCCGAGACCGCGCTGGTCGGTGCGGAGGCGGAGAAAATGCGCGCCCTGCTGGAGGCGCTGGACGAGCTGGACGACGTCCAGAATGTATATACAACGGCGGCTCTGGACGAGTGAGAATCCTCGGCATCGATCCGGGGCTGCGGGTAACTGGTTTTGGCGTCATCGAGCAAACGGGCAGCAAGCTGCGCTACCTCTCCAGCGGTTGTGTGCGTTCCGGCGAGGGCGAACTGGCGGCGCGCTTGAAGATGATCCTGGAGGGCCTGGCCGAGGTAATCGCGACTAACCGACCACAGGAAATCGCGATCGAGAAAGTGTTCGTCAATGTCAATCCGCAGTCCACGCTGCTACTTGGCCAGGCGCGCGGCACCGCGATTTGCGCCGCAGTGATCGCGGGGCTCCCGGTCGCGGAGTACACCGCGCTGCAGGTCAAGCAGGCCGTGGTCGGCAAGGGCCACGCAAAAAAAGAACAGGTGCAGCACATGGTCAGAAGCTTGCTCGCACTGTCCGCGGATCCCAGTCCCGATGCGGCCGACGCGCTCGCCTGCGCGATCTGCCATGCGCATGGGGGCAAGCTGGGAAATTTCTCCATCAAAGGATTTCGCCGGGGCCGCTCGAGATGATCGGCCGTCTTTGCGGAAAACTTGTTGCCAAAAACCCTCCGCAGGTGCTGCTCGAGGTCGCCGGAGTCGGCTACGAGATCGATGTGCCGATGAGCACCTTCTACCACCTGCCGGCGACCGGCGATGCGGTGACGCTGCACACCCACCTGCTGGTGCGCGAGGACGCGCATGTGCTCTATGGCTTTGCCACGCTCGAAGAGCGCTCGGCATTCCGCAAACTGATCCGCATCTCCGGGGTCGGCGCGCGCACCGCGCTGTCGGTTCTTTCCGGCCTTTCGGTCGCCGATCTGGCACAGGCGGTGACGCTGCAGGACACGGCGCGCTTGACCAAAGTTCCTGGCATCGGCAAGAAGACCGCCGAGCGCCTGCTGCTCGAATTAAAGGGCAAGCTGGCCGACGCCCTGCCGGCGGAGGCGAAAACCGGCCCCGGCAACGATGTCCTGAATGCACTGCTGGGCCTGGGTTATAGCGAAAAAGAGGCGCTGAATGCGGTCAAGGGCCTGCCCGCGGGGCTGGCGGTGACCGAGGGCATCCGGGCGGCGCTGAAGTCGTTGGCGAAAGGATGACCGCGTTATTAACGTATCAGACCTCATCCTTTAATAAGGCCGGACCTTGTTAAAGGTTGGTTCTTCCCAGGCGCCTGGAATCATAACGGCAGGTCGCAGGGCCGGTAAGATATGGGAATGGCCGTTGAAACCGATCGCCTGATCTCCGCCAAGCCCTCCTCGGTGCAGGAGGAGCAGATCGAACGTTCACTACGCCCGGCGACCTTGGCCGAGTACGTCGGTCAGGACAAGATCCGCGAACAGCTCGACATCTACATCCAGGCAGCGCGCGGTCGTAGCGAAGCGCTGGATCACGTGCTGCTGTTCGGGCCGCCAGGGCTGGGCAAGACCACGCTCGCGCACATCCTGGCCCGGGAAATGGGCGTGAACTTGCGCCAGACCTCGGGCCCGGTGCTGGAGCGGCCCGGGGATCTGGCCGCCATCCTGACCAACCTTGAGCCCAAGGATGTGCTGTTCATCGACGAAATCCATCGCCTGTCGCCGATCGTCGAGGAGATTCTCTACCCGGCGCTGGAGGACTACCAGATCGACATCATGATCGGCGAGGGGCCGGCGGCGCGCTCGATCAAGCTGGATCTGCCGCCGTTCACGCTGGTGGGCGCCACCACGCGCGCCGGCATGTTGACGAACCCCTTGCGTGATCGCTTCGGCATCGTGGCGCGGCTTGAGTTCTACAACCAGGCCGACCTCGCCAACATCGTGCGCCGCTCCGCCGGTCTGCTGCAGGTGGTGCTGGACAAGGAGGGTGCCGGCGAGATTGCGCGCCGCTCGCGCGGCACGCCACGCATCGCCAATCGCCTGTTGCGCCGCGTGCGCGATTATGCCCAGGTGAAAGCCGACGGCAAGGTCACCAAGCCGGTGGCCGACGCCGCCCTGAAAATGCTCGATGTGGATGCGCTGGGCCTGGACCTGATGGACCGCAAGCTGCTGCTCGCGGTGATCGAGAAATTTTCGGGGGGGCCGGTGGGACTGGAAAACCTGGCCCACGTCATTGGTGAGGAGGCCGACACCATCGAGGACGTGCTCGAACCCTACCTGATCCAGTGCGGCTATCTGCAGCGCACCTCCCGCGGTCGCATGGCGACGCTTACCGCTTACCGCCACTTCGGTATCACGGCCCCGGCGGGGGCGCAGGATCTTTTGTCGCCCCCCAGCCCCAATCGACCGTGAGGCAGAGCGCTTGCCAGCATTGATTTTCCAGGCGTGGGCCCATGACCAGGACGCCGATCGCGGCAGCGTGGTCTACTACGTCAACTGCCTGGGCTTTTTCGAACGAACAAGGAGCACGGCATGAGCGTCACGCAGAATCTCGAACTATGGACCTTGATCGCCAATGCCTCCTTGGTGGTGAAGGCGGTGATGCTGCTGCTGCTGGCGGTGTCGTTCATGTCGTGGATGTTCATTTTCCGCAAGTGGATGACGATCCGCAGGGCGCGCGCCCAGACCGAACAGTTCGAGCGCGAATTCTGGAGCGGCAACGACATCAACGCGCTCTACCAGGGCTCGGTGAACAACCGTCACGGCATCGGCAGTCTGGAGCGTATTTTCGAGGTCGGCTACCGCGAGTTCACCAAGCTGCGCGCGCAGCGCGGGACCGACGCTTCCATCATGGTGGATGGCGCCCGCCGTGCGATGCGCGCCACCTACCAGCGCGAGATGGACCACCTTGAAAGCCATCTTTCGTTTCTCGCCTCGACCGGTTCGGTGAGTCCCTACGTGGGTCTGTTCGGCACGGTGTGGGGGATCATGCATGCTTTCCGCAGTTTGGCGAACGTCCAGCAAGCGACGCTGGCGCAGGTGGCGCCGGGCATTGCCGAAGCGCTGATCGCCACCGCCATCGGTCTGTTCGCGGCGATCCCGGCGGTGGTGGCCTACAACCGCTACTCGCACGACATCGACCGGCTGGCGATCCGCTTCGAGAGCTTCATGGAGGAATTCTCCAACGTGCTGCAGCGGCAGGCGGTGGTGAGGACCTGATGGCGAGGCTGCATTCCAAGCGCGGCGCGATGCATGAAATCAACGTCGTGCCTTACGTCGACGTGATGCTGGTGCTGCTGGTGATCTTCATGGTTACCGCGCCGCTGGTCACACCCGGTGTGATTGATTTGCCCTCGGTCGGCAAGGCCGGCCAACCCAAGCTGGTACCACTCGAGGTGGTGATCAAGGAAGACCGCTCGCTGTCGGTGCGCGAACGCGACGCGGCGGGCCGCATCGTGAGTGACCGGCCGGTCGAGCGCAGCGATTTCCCGAAGATCTTCAGGGATCCGAAGATCCCGGTGCTGGTCGCAGGCGACAAGAACGTGCGCTACGAAGCAGTGCTCCAGGTAATGGATGACCTGCGTGCGCAGGGCGTCGAGCGGGTCGGCCTGCAGGTGAAGCCCAGGCAATGAGCGCCGCCGCCGGGACCTCCGGCACGCTTCCGATGTTCGACGAGCGCATCGATCCGGGCAGGGCGGCGTCGTTCCTGCTCGCCGCGGCGATGCACCTCGTGCTATTCGTGGTGCTGCTGTTCGGGGTGCGCTGGCAAAACCGGCCGCCGGAGGCGGTGATGGTGGAATTGTGGCAGGAAGCTGTCGCTG
>SHXK01000095.1 GCA_009693335.1 Betaproteobacteria bacterium
GTCTGAGCTACGTTTGCGACCTGTTCCACGACGATCAACCCGGCCCGGTCAAGGTGAAAAAGGGCAAGCTCGCCAGCATCCCCTATTCGCTGGAAATGAACGACGTCATCGCCTACAACGTCAATCTGGTCTCGCCGCGCCACTACGGCGAGATCATCCGACGGCAGTTCGACCGGCTCTACGCCGAGGGTGAGGAATCTGGAACGGTGATGTGCATCCCCTTACACCCCTACCTCGTTGGCCAGCCCTACCGCCTCAAGGCCTTCGAGGACGCACTCGCCTACATCACTGGCCACGACAAGGTGTGGCTCGCCACCGGGCGCGAGATCGCCAGACACTTCATCGACCACCATTACGACGCGTTCGCCAAAGCTTCGCATCCCGTCCGTGATCTCTGACGACTACCTCAAGTACCTGCGGCGGCGCTATGGCATGGACCACGACCGCTACGAGTGGTCGATCCTGCCACGGCGCAAAAAAGTTACCTGGCCAAACGGTGCACGCATCGCGCTGTGGGTAATTCCCACCCTCGAATGGTTTCCGCTCGACATGAAGGGCCAGCCGTTCAAGCCGCCGGGCGCTCTGCAGACCTCCTATCCGGACCTGCGCCACTACACGCTGCGTGACTACGGCAATCGTGTCGGCATCTTCCGCATCATGCAAGCGCTCGAGCGCCACGGCATCCGCGCCAGCGTGGCGGTGAACGCCGCCGTTGCCCTGCGCTATCCGGCGCTCCTCGAGGAAATCACTTCAAGGAACTGGGAGATCCTCGGCCATGGTCTCGACATGGATCATCTGCATTTCGAAGGGATGGCCGGCGAAGAGGAATTGATCCAAAGATCCCTGCAAGCCCTGCCCAAAGTCAGGGGCTGGCTATCACCCGCGAAATCCGAATCCTCCAAGACCCTGGATCTTCTCGCCGCCGCCGGCATCGAATACGTCTGCGACTGGGTCAACGATGACATGCCTTACCGCATGCACAACAAGCTCACCTCGATGCCGCACCCCGCGGACATCGATGACTGGCAGATCCTGGTCAACAACCACCACGATGCGGACGAATTTCGCGACCAGCTGGTCGATCAGTTCGACCTGCTGTACGAGGAAGCCGCAACCCAAGGCGGCCGCATCATGGCTATCTCGCTGCATCCCTGGGTGATTGGCCAGCCCTACCGCATCGGCGCGCTGGAGAGTGCGCTGGCGCACATCATGCGCCATCCCGGGGTGTGGCCAGCGACCGGTGGCGAGATCCTCGACGCCTGGAATTCTTGACGCCGGATGCTGGCCGTCGAGTAAAGATCCCCTGGCCGTTGACTATTACGCCGCGGTGTGCAGATGCCGGGCAAGCGGGACAACGTCCGGCATCCCCTCCAGAGCGCGTACCAGCGCCAACAGTTCCTCCGCCTGCGGCCCGGCAAGCTCGCGAAACTTGGCTTCGAGCCGGGCGTCGTCGATCGGCTTCGCAGCCTCGGCACGCACGATAATCTCGCCATGCGTGATGACCGCCGCCATTTTGTCGAGGCGATCGTCGGCCATCACCCGGACCCGCCGGCGGAAAGCGACCAGCGCCGGATCGTCCACTGCGGCATCGCTGAATTGATCGAGGCCCGCGCGGCCATGGAGTAGCGCCACAGCGGCGGCATGTTGCACGCTCAAGCGCGCTTCGCTGGCGTTGCGCGGATAGGGCCTATCGGTGCGTTCGATGGCGAGCGGGTGCAAGGCGACGACGAAAGGATCTTCGCTCTCCAGTGAAATTAGGTCACGCAACTCCAGGCAGCCGTCGATGAGCGCATGCAGGACCACGCCGCAGGGATAGGGCTTGTAGCTGATGCCGGTCAGCGCCCAGTCGAGGCCGAGATTCTCGGTAATTTCGGCAAGATGCTTACTGCCGCCGAAAACATTGACGAACCCACGCAGGCCTTCGATCGGCCGCACCGGGCCCTCGAAACCCGCAGCAGCGAGTTGCGCGGCCGCGAGACCGTTGCGCGCCGCGAAACCGGCGTTAAGGACCCGCGCCATGCTTCCCAGCACTTCCACCAGGCCGGCGGCCTGGGTGGCGGCAATCCCCAGCGCGGCATGGAACTGTGCTTCGTTCAATTGCAGGATCTTTCCGGCGGCCACGGCGGCGCCGAACACTCCGCAGGTGCTGGTGATATGCCAGCCGCGCTCGTAGTGCCCGGGCGTGACCGCATTGCCGATGCGGCACGAAACCTCCATCCCGAGGGCGAAGGCATGCAGCAGGTCACTGCCCGTCATCGAGCGTTGCCTGGCCATCGCGAACAGCGCCCCGGCGACCGGCGGGGTGGCGTGGATCACCGTGGCTAAGTGCGTGTCGTCATAGTCGAGTGCTGTCGCTGCGGCGCCATCGACCAGGGCGTCGTCGTGGGGAAAAACATTAAGAAGAAGCTGGACTTCCGGCGCCCTGCGGCCAGCCAGGATACAGCCCAAGCTATTGAGGATGGCCCGCCGTGATTCGAGCCGGATAGCGGGGGGAACATCCTGCCAGCGGGAATTTGCCAGAAACTGCGCCAGGATCCGCGTCGATCCCACCGCAGTCAATCCAGCCGCAGTCAATCCAACTTTACTCCGGCCTGCTTGACCACCGGCGCCCACTTCGCCAACTCGGTCTGCATGAACAACGTGAACGCTTCGGGCGTGCTCGGGGCCGGATCGGCGCCCTGCGCGAGCAGCCGTTCGCGCACATCGGCGGCCTCCAGTGCCTTGACCACTTCCCGGTTCAATTTCTCGATCACCGGGCGCGGTGTGGCCGCAGGCGCCTGGAGCCCGTACCAGAGCGCCACCGCTACACGGGGATGCCCGATCTCGGCGAAGGTGGGGACCTCGGGCAGCAGCCGGTTGCGCTGCGGGCTCGCCGCCGCCAAAGGGCGTAGCTTGCCGCTGCGGATGTGCGCGATGAGTGACGGCGCGGCGTCGAACATGATCTGCACCTGTCCGCCGACAAGATCGGCGACCGCCGGCCCACTGCCCTTGTACGGCACGTGGGTGATGGACGCGCCGGTGACGCTCTTGAAGAGCTCTCCCGCCATGTGCGGCGCGCCGCCATTGCCGGAAGAAGCGAAGTTGTAGCTGCTGGTTTTCGAGAGGGACACTAGTTCCTGCACCGATCTCGCGGGCAGATTGGCGTTGACCGCCATGATGAGTGGCAGAGAGGCGAGCATCGACACGGGGGCGAAGTCCCTGACCGGGTCGTAGGGCAGCTTGGAATACAGGTGCGGGCCGATGCCGTGCGTGGTGATCGAGTTCTGCAGCAGGGTATAGCCGTCCGGGGCCGCCTTAGCGACGACATCGGCCGCGATCGTGCCGCCGGCGCCACCACGGTTCTCGATCAGTACCGGCTGACCGAGCTGCTCGGCGAGCCTGGCGCCCACCAGGCGGGCGATGAAGTCAGCCGCCCCGCCCGGAGGAACCGTGACAATGAAACGGATCGGGCGATTCGGAAAATCGCCCTGCGCAAAGGCCACAGGCGCAAGGGCCAGCATCAAACAGGTAATCAACACTCTCATAGCTGACTACTATAGCGCAACGAACTTCATCTCACGCACGAGTGCGTTCCAACTAGGGCAACTCACCGGGCAGGTCGAAGCGCTCGCGGGTGGTGCAGTAGCGGCTGGCAAAGAGGCGGCCGATCGGGTGGTAGTGCTCCTCGGAGATGCGCTTACTCACCGGATCGATGATCCCTTCGCGCGCATGGATGAGCAGGATCTCGCCGATCACCAGCTCGCGCTCGGGACCGAATTCGATGCAGCGTTCGACCTTACATTCGAGTGAGGCGGCGGCTTCGCCGATGCGAGGATGCTTCACCATGGTCGCCGGCACCGGCGTGAGGCCGGTCTTGGCGAACTCGCTTTCGGTTTCGGGAATTTCATAACTGGAAATGTGCATGGCATTGGCGGTCACCTCATCCGCCAGGTTGACCACGTACTCGCCGGTGCGATGAATGTTCTTGAGGGTGTGTTTCATCGCACCATCGGAGCGCAGATTGAAGCTGAGGATGCACAGCGGCGGCTCTTCGGAGATGGCATTGAAAAAGGAGAACGGCGCGCAATTGGCGACGCCGTTTTCATTCCAGGTCGAGACCCAGCCAATCGGCCGTGGAATCACCAGACCGACCAGCAGCTTGTAGCGCTCCAGCACCGGCAGACGCGCGAGTTGGAGGTCCATCAGCCGTTGGCCGGTGTGACTTCGGCCCCCACGCGTTCGACGATCAGGCGGTAGTGCTCGGGGCGGCGGTGGGCGGCGAAGTTGAACATGGTCTTCTTCAGATTCTGCGCCAGATCGAGGTCGGCGTTGTAACAGATGACTTCATCCTCCTCGGTCGAGGTTTTGACGGCGATCTCACCGGTGGGCGCAACGATCAGCGAATGGCCGAACATGCGGAAGCCGTCCTCGGCGCCGCACTTGGCGGTCTCGATCAGCCAGGTGGCGTTCTGGAACGCCATCGACTGCGCCATGATCAGGTGATGGTGCACCCTCAAAGCCGGCGGCTCGCCGTAGTGCAGGTTCTCGGTCGGCGTGTTGAAACCCAGCGCCACGATTTCGGCGCCCTGCAGGGCGAGCACGCGGAAGGCCTCGGGCCAGCGCCGGTCATTGCAGATCAGCATGCCGGTGATGGTGTCCATGTAGCGCCAGACGCGAAAGCCCAGGTCGCCCACCTCGAAGTATCTTTTCTCCAGGTGCTGGAAAGCGGCCTGCGGTTTGTGCTCGGCATGCCCGGGCAGGTGCACCTTGCGATACTTGCCGATGATGGCGCCATCGGGCGCGACCAGAATCGCGCTGTTGTAGCGCCGGCCTTCAGCGGTCAATTCGGCAAAGCCAATGTAAAAACCAATGCCCAGCTTCTTGGCTGCGTCAAAGAGCGGCTGTGTTTCCTTGGACGGTATGCTTTTCTCGAAATACTTTTCGTCCACTTCAGCCTGATCTTCCATCCACCAGCGCGGAAAGAAAGTGGTGAAAGCAAGTTCCGGAAAAACCACGAACTTCGCCCCCATGCCGTGCGCCTCGCGCAGCAAATTGACGAGCCGCGCCGTGGCGGCAGCCCGGGAGTCGGTGCGCTGCAGCGGCCCGAGCTGGGCGGCGGCGATCTTGAGATGTCTTGCCATGTCGCTTCCTTACTCCTTACAGTTGTTACAGTTGTTACAGTTGTAAAGGGGTATTCCACTCGGCCAACTGCGCCATCTCCGGCACCTGCTTGCCGGCCGGGCGTGAGGCATCGCTCATCGCGCGCGCCAGAAACCGGCCACGGCCGCGCGCTGCATTGAGCTTGCCTTCGTGCACGATGACCTCGCCACGCGAGAGCACAGTGACCGGCCAGCCGGTCAATTCGCGCCCCGCGTAGGGCGTGTAGCCGGCATTGTCATGCAACATCGCCGCGCTGATGTGGACGCGTTTTTCCGGATCCCAGATCGCCAGGTCGGCATCGGCACCAATCGCAATGACGCCTTTCTGCGGATAGATACCGTAGGTTTGCGCATGACGCGTGGAACCCAAGTCGATGAATTCGCGCAGCGTGAGCCGGCCTTTCAGGTAGCCCTCGGAAAACAACAATGGCAGGCGCAGCTCCAATCCCGGCACCCCGTTGGCCATCTCCTTGAAGGTGGTTTGCGCGCCCTTAGGTAGCTTGCCCGTCGCATCAAAGCGGTATGGCGCGTGATCCGACGAATACACCTGCAGCGCGCCGTCCTTCAAACCCTGCCAGCACGCCTCCTGCCCCGCTGCGTCGCGCGGCGGTGGACTGCAGCAGAACATGGCGCCTTCCAGGCCGCGGTCGATGTCCTTGGCGGTCAGAAACAAATACTGCGGACAGGTCTCGCCCAGCACTTGCAGACCGCGCGCGCGCGCGGTGCGGATCGCCTCGATGCCTTCGGCAGTGGATACATGCACGATGAGGATCGGGCAGTCCATCAGTTCCGCGAGCGCGACGATGCGCTGGATCGCCTCGGCCTCCGAGCCGCGCGTGTGGCAGATCGCGTGGTAGCGGGGCGCCGCGTTGCCCTGCTTCAACAGTCGGCCGGCGAGCCAGGAGATCATGCCGTGGTTCTCGGCATGCACCATCAGCAACGCGCCATCGCGCCGCGCCGCCGCCATCACGTCGAGGATCTGCTCGTCATGCAGCCGCATGCGCTCGTAGGTCATGAAGATCTTGAACGAGCGGATGCCGCTGGCGATCGCCGCGGGCAGATCGGTGTCGAGGGTCGCTGCGTCGGGATTGGCGATGATCAGATGAAAACCGTAATCCACCACCGCTTTGGTGCGCGCCTTGTCGTGGTAATCGGCGAGCACCACGGCCAGCGAATCGCCCCGGTGCTGGGCGCAGAACGGGATGATGGTGGTGGTGCCGCCGAACGCCGCCGATACACTCGCCGAGTAGAAATCGTCGGCGCACATGACGCCCATCGAAGAGAGCTGCTCGACATGGCAGTGGCTGTCGATGCCGCCGGGCAGCACCAGCTTGCCACGCGCGTCGAGCGTGGTCGCGCCGGAAAGCCCTGCGCCCAGAGCGGCGATGCGGCCACCCGTGATGCCGATGTCGCAAACGCGAACTTCGCTGGCGCCAGCGACCGTGCCACCACGGATCACCAGGTCGAAATCAGTCACTGGACGGGCCTCGGAAGAGTGATGAAGAATTGTTGCAGCAGGAACTTACCCACCGGGAACTTGCGCCCCGCCGCGAGCGGATCGTAGCGCATCCGCGCCCTTGTCGGCATCCCGAGCTAGGGACGCTGCGAGAACGGGCGCCCGAAAACGCCTTCGGCTATCCGGTTTTTCAGGATTTCGATCGAGCCGCCAGCGATCATCCAGCCACGGCAGCGGCGCATGCAGTACTCGACCAGGATCTCCTGGCTGTAGCCCGTCCCGCCCATCACCTGCAGCGCCTCGTTGGCGACCTCAAACCCCGCCTGGTTGCAGAACGCCTTGGCGATCGCCGTTTCCTCGGCCGACGGAAAGCCCCGGTCGGCATTGGCCGCCGCGCGGTAGAGCAGCAGTTGTCCGGCGTCGAGTTTCATTTTCATCTCGGCGAACTTCCATTGCAGCCCCTGGAACTCGCATAGCAGGCGTCCGAACTGCTTGCGCTGCAGCGCCCACGCGCGCGCCTGCTCGAAAGCGTAGCGGCCGAGCGCGAGGGAGCGTGCGGTATTGCCGATGCGCTCCACATTGAAGCCGGCGATCTGCTTCTTGAAGCCGCCTTCCTTGAGCACCACCGCCTCCGGCGGCACGTAGACATTGTCGAAGTAGACCTGGGCCCACTCCTCACCAGACATGAAGGTCGAGGGCTTGCCAAAGCGAACCCCAGAAAGTTTTTTATCTATCAACACTGAACCAATACCAGCCACACCCGGGCCAAAGCGCACGTAAGCGAGAATCACCTCCGCATAGGGCGCATGCGTTGTGAACACCTTGCTGCCATTGATGCGGTAGCCCGCGCCGTCGGGGGTGGCGCTGGTCTTCAGGTCGGTGACCGCGGAACCCGCCTCGGGCTCGGTCATGCCCACCGAGATGACGCCTTCGCCCCGAAGCAGTCTCGTCAAATAAGCGTTCTTCTGCTGCGCTGAGCCATATTCCGCGAGCACACGGATGGCGCCGAAATTACCTGCCTGCACCACGTCCGCGCTCCTCGGGCAAGCGGCGGCCACGGCCTCGATGGCGATCACCGCATCCATGAGCGTGCCGCCCTGGCCGCCATCGGCCTCGGCGACGACAATGCCGAGCAAGCCCTGCGCCGCCATCA
>SHXK01000096.1 GCA_009693335.1 Betaproteobacteria bacterium
GAGGTGACGCAGGCGATGCAGAATCTGGCGATCACTGGGGGGCGTTTTGCCGTTGCTCTCAAGGCCTTAAATGAACCGGGAAGTACAGGCGCGGAGGCAGTCGAGTTCGAGGTCGCCACGCATCCGAGCTTGCCGCTGCGGTCGCTGGCAAAGGTCGCCTCCGGTGGCGAGCTGTCACGTGTCAGTCTCGCGATCCAGCTGGTGGCCGCCAAGGAATCTCCGATCGGCACATTGGTGTTCGATGAGGTGGATAGCGGCATCGGCGGCGCTGTGGCGCAGACGGTGGGACTGTCGCTGAAAAAACTTGGACGCGAGCGTCAGGTGCTGTGTGTCACGCATTTGCCGCAGATCGCGGCGCAGGCCGACGCGCAGTGGTCAGTGTCGAAATCGGCAAGCGCGGGAGGCAAACGCGGCAAGGTGAGCAGCATGGTGGCGCGGCTCGACCGCGCCGGGCGCATCGAGGAACTCGCGCGCATGCTGGGCGGCGCTGAAATCACCGCCACCACACGTCAACATGCCGCGGAACTGCTGGGAAAGTAAGCGCTCGGAACAGGGGCACCCAGGTTCCCCCGTTACCCCCTCCGCTTAGACAGGACGGTGCGGGCAGATGGGCTTGCTGCAGTCGGCGTACAGCGCCAGCGAATGGCCGCGCAGCTCGAAGCCGCTTTTGCGCGCGATCTCGCTCTGGCGCTTCTCAATCTCGCCGTCGAAAAACTCTTCCACCCGGCCGCACTGCAGGCACACCAGGTGGTCGTGATGCCCGCCTTGGTTCAACTCGAATACCGCTTTGCCGGTCTCGAAATGCTGCCGCGCCAGCAGTCCAGCCTGCTCGAACTGCGTCAGTACCCGGTAGACGGTTGCCAGCCCAACGTCCATGCCTTCGGCGATCAGTGCTTTGTACACGTCCTCGGCCGACAGATGGCGCACCTTGCTGGCCTCGAACAGCTCGAGAATCCGGCGCCGAGGCAGCGTCGCCTTGAGGCCGATCTCTTTCAGACTCTGAGTGGTGCTCATCCGTTATCATTATAGGCTTATGAAAATAGCTTCCTGTCGCCCGTTCTCCCTGGTAAGGCCCGAGGTGTTGGCGCTGCTGATGGTTGCGCTGCTGCCTGCCTGCGGGTCGCTCGAAGTGCCCAAGGTGCCGGGCGTCACGCCGTATCGGATGGTAATTCAGCAGGGCAATTTCATTTCGCAGGAAATGGTGTCGCAGTTGAAGCCTGGGATGAGCAAGGAGCAAGTCAGATTCATCCTCGGCACGCCGCTGGTCACCGACATTTTCCACGCCGAGCGCTGGGATTACGTTTTCTTTCGCGAGATGCCCGACGGCAAACGTGAGCAGCGTAACCTGTCGGTGGTGTTCGAGAACGGCAAGCTGACGCGGGTGCTTGGCGACTTGCTGCCCGCCGAAGGCGCGACCCGCTCGAGTGGCTTCGAGACGCAGGTGAAGCCGGATCTTAAGCCCAGTCCCGCAGTAAAACCGGCGCCCAAACCAGAGAGCAAGCCTGCGGCTGGTGCCGCCAAGCCAGTGGCGGAAACGCCCAAGCCGGCGGCCGAGCCAGACCAGCCCGCGGAAGACAAGAAGGAGCCTGGCTTCTTCGAGCGCTGGCGGCAGAAAATCGGCCTGTGAAGCGCGCCGCCATCAAGGTCGTGGTTGCGGGTGCGGGCGGCAAGATGGGCCGCACGCTCATCGAGGGCGTGCTCGAGGACCAATCACTGGTGCTTGCCGCCCTGCTCGAGGTCAAGGGCGGTCCGGTGATCGGCGCCAACTTCGGCAAGGTGAAGGTCGGATCTGACATCCACCATGCGATCGCTGCTGGCGAGGTGCTGATCGATTTCACCCGCCCCGAAGGAACCCTCGCGCATCTCCAGGCCTGCGCCCGTCTGGGTAAGGCTATTGTCATTGGTACCACGGGGTTCTCCGATCTGCAGAAGAAAGCCATCCTGCAGGCGAGCCGGAAAATCCCGATCGCCATGTCGCCCAACTTCGCAGTGGGCGTGAATGCGGTGTTCAAGCTCGCCGAAGTGGCGGCGGCAATCCTGGGCGACGATTTCGACGTTGAAATCATCGAAGCGCACCACCGCCATAAAGTCGATGCCCCGTCCGGCACTGCCTTGAAACTGGGTGAAATCGTGGCTCGAGCGCTCAAGCGCGACCTGGCGAAAAGCGTGGTCTATGGCAGGCAAGGTGACACTGGCGTGCGGCCCGTCAAGCAGATCGCCATTCACGCCATTCGTGGCGGCGACATTGTTGGCGAGCACAGCGTGATTTTCGCTGGCCCTGGCGAACGGGTCGAAGTCACCATCCGTTCGCAGAGCCGCATGACCTATGCCCTGGGCGCGCTGCGCGCCGTCAAGTTCCTGCGCGGCAAGCGGGCCGGACTCTACGATATGAGCGATATCCTCGGCTTGAAGTAGCGTACAATCCCGGCTCAAGCCGAGCGGGAAGGGCCCTGAAGGTAAAAGGCGGCCCCTCCCGTTTTTCACGTCCGCTTTTCACATCTTGGAGTTTCGCTGTGAGCGAGTCCGAATCCGCCGTTCTCGTCCTCGCTGACGGGACCGTGTTTCGGGGCCGCGCCATCGGTGCACGCGGTAGTTCCGCGGGCGAGGTGGTCTTCAACACCGCGATGACCGGCTACCAGGAGATCCTCACCGATCCCTCCTATTGCCGCCAGATCGTCACCCTGACCTATCCACATATCGGCAATACCGGGGTAAACGCAGAGGACGAAGAGGCGTCCCGGCCGCATGCCGCGGGCCTGGTGGTGCGCGATCTGCCTGCCACGCACTCCAACTGGCGGGCCGAAATGTCTTTGCAATGCTATTTGCAGAAGAGCCAAATAGTTGGCATCGCCGACATCGACACCCGCAAGCTGACGCGCCTGCTACGCGAGCGAGGCGCGCAGAACGGCTGCCTGATGGCAGGCGAGATAGACCTTGCAAAAGCACTCGCAGAAGCAAGAGCGTTTCCCGGTCTTGCCGGCATGGATCTGGCGAAGGTCGTCACCACGGACCAGACTTACCAATGGACCGAGGGGAGATGGGAGCTTGGCAGAGAACCTGGCAAAGGCCATCGCCCCGCCGGCGAGGCAAAATTCCATGTCGTCGCTTACGACTACGGCATCAAGCGCAACATTCTGCGGCTTATCGCAGAGCGCGGCGCGCGCGTGACTGTCGTGCCGGCTTCGTATCCGGCAAAAGAAGTCCTCAAGATGAAGCCCGATGGCGTTTTTCTCTCCAACGGGCCGGGGGATCCCGGACCCTGCGACTACGCCATCGAGGCGATCGGAGAAATTCTCGACCATACGCGCATCCCGGTGTTCGGCATCTGCCTCGGACACCAGTTGATGGCTCTGGCTTCCGGCGCGAAGACCATGAAGATGAAATTCGGCCACCACGGCGCCAACCACCCGGTGCAGGACCTCGACACCAGCCAGGTGGTGATCACCAGCCAGAATCATGGTTTCGCGGTTGATCCGAAAACTCTTCCGGCAACGCTGCGCGCAACGCATGTTTCGCTTTTTGACGGTTCCTTGCAGGGGCTGTCCAGAACCGACCGGCCGGCTTTTTGTTTTCAAGGCCATCCGGAGGCCAGCCCCGGGCCGCAGGACATCGCTTATCTGTTCGATCGTTTCGCGAAGCTGATGGCAGATAAAAAGAATTCGTAGAAAAAATGCCCAAACGTACCGACCTCAAAAGCATCCTGATTATCGGCGCAGGCCCGATCGTGATCGGCCAGGCCTGCGAGTTCGATTATTCCGGCGCGCAGGCCTGCAAGGCGCTTCGCCAGGAGGGTTACCGGGTGGTACTGGTGAATTCCAACCCGGCCACCATCATGACCGACCCGGAAATGGCGGACGCCACCTATATTGAACCAATCACCTGGCAGACAGTGGCGCGCATCATCGAGAAAGAGCGCCCGGACGCGTTGCTGCCGACCATGGGCGGACAGACGGCGCTCAACTGTGCGCTGGACCTGGCGAAGCACGGCGTGCTGGAGAAGTTCAAAGTCGAGATGATCGGCGCCTCGCGCGTAGCGATCGACAAAGCCGAGGATCGCGAGAAATTCAAGCAGGCGATGACCAGGATTGGTCTCGCCTCGGCGCGTTCCTACCTGGCGCACTCGATGGAGGAAGCGCTGCAGGTGCAAGCAAGCCTCGGTTACCCGGTGGTGATCCGGCCATCGTTCACGATGGGCGGCACCGGCGGCGGCATTGCCTACAACCGCGAGGAGTTCGTCACTATCTGCGAGCGCGGGATCGAAGCTTCGCCGACGCACGAGCTGCTGATCGAGGAGTCGCTCATCGGCTGGAAAGAATTCGAGATGGAGGTGGTACGCGACCGGACGGACAACTGCATCATCGTCTGCTCGATCGAAAACCTCGATCCGATGGGGGTACACACCGGTGACTCGATTACGGTGGCGCCGGCGCAGACGCTGACCGACAAGGAATACCAGATCATGCGCAATGCCTCGATTGCGGTATTGCGCGAGATTGGGGTGGACACCGGCGGCTCCAATGTGCAGTTCGCCATCAACCCGAAAGACGGGCGCATGGTGGTGATCGAGATGAACCCGCGCGTGTCGCGGTCCTCGGCGCTGGCCTCCAAGGCGACCGGTTTTCCAATCGCCAAGGTGGCGGCCAAGCTGGCGGTGGGTTACACCCTGGACGAAGTGCAGAACGAAGTCACGCGTGGGGAGGATGGAAAAGGCGCACCCGCATCCTTCGAGCCGACGCTTGACTACGTGGTTACCAAGGTGCCGCGCTTCGCCTTCGAAAAATTCCCGCAGGCCAACGATCGCCTGACCACACAGATGAAGTCGGTAGGCGAGGTGATGGCGATTGGGCGCACCTTCCAGGAATCCTTCCAGAAAGCGCTGCGCGGCCTGGAGGTGGGCGTCGACGGCTTGAATCAGAAAACCCGGGACCGCGAGACGCTGGAACGGGAGCTTGGCGAACCCGGCCCGGAGCGTATCTGGTATGTCGGCGATGCCTTTGAGAATGGCTTCTCCATGGATGAAGTGCATAGGCTGACGCACATCGACCCGTGGTTCCTCGCCCAGATCAAGGAGATCGTCGACCTTGAAATGGAGCTGGATGACCAGCGCCTTGAGGAGATCGACGCAGTAAAGCTGAGGCTATTGAAGCGCAAAGGTTTTTCCGACCGCCGGCTCGCTTATCTTTTCAATACCAACGAAAAGCTGATCAGAGAAAAAAGACATGCGCTCGGCATACGTCCTGTCTACAAGCGCGTGGATACCTGTGCCGCCGAATTCGCCACCCGCACCGCCTACCTGTACTCCACCTACGAGGAGGAGTGCGAAGCCGAGCCCAGCGAGCGGAAGAAAATCATGGTGCTGGGTGGTGGGCCGAACCGGATCGGGCAGGGCATAGAGTTCGACTATTGCTGCGTGCATGCGGCAATGGCGCTGCGCGAGGATGGCTTCGAGACCATTATGGTCAATTGCAATCCGGAGACCGTCTCCACCGATTACGACACCTCCGACCGCCTCTACTTCGAGCCGCTGACGCTGGAAGACGTGCTCGAGATCGTGGATAAAGAAAAACCTTTCGGCGTCATCGTGCAGTACGGCGGCCAGACGCCTCTCAAGCTCGCTCGCGAGCTCGCCGCCGCAGGCGTGCCCATCATTGGCACCAGCGCCGACGCGATCGATGTCGCGGAGGACCGCGAGCGTTTCCAGAAACTGTTGCACAAGATCAAGCTGCTGCAGCCACCCAACCGCACCGCGCGTTCGGCGCCGACCGCCATCAAGCTGGCGCAAGAGATCGGTTATCCGCTGGTGGTGCGGCCGAGCTACGTGCTGGGCGGGCGGGCGATGGAAATCGTGCACCAGCAGTCCGAACTGGAGCGCTACATGAGAGAGGCGGTCAAGGTATCGAACGACTCGCCGGTGTTGCTCGATCGCTACCTTTCGGATGCGATCGAGGTCGATGTCGACGCGGTGTCGGACGGCGAGACCGTGCTGATTGCCGGGATCATGGAGCACATCGAGCAGGCCGGCGTGCATTCGGGCGATTCGGCCTGCTGTCTGCCGCCGCATTCGATCGGCCCTGAACTCGAGCGGGAGCTGCGTCGGCAGACAGTGCTGATGGCCAAGGCGCTAAACGTAGTCGGCCTGATGAACGTGCAGTTCGCGATCCAGAAAAAAGGCGAGGATGCGCTGGTTTACGTGTTGGAAGTTAATCCGCGCGCCTCGCGTACCGTACCTTTTGTTTCCAAGGCGACCGGTGTCGCTTGGGCCAAGATCGCCGCGCGTTGCATGGCGGGCATCTCCCTGGCGCAGCAGGGCCGCAGTGGCGCCCCCGTGAAGGAGGTCGTGCCGCCTTATTTCTCGGTCAAGGAAGCGGTGTTCCCGTTCGTCAAGTTTCCGGGCGTGGATACTATCCTCGGCCCAGAAATGAAATCCACCGGCGAGGTGATGGGGGTCGGCCAGACCTTCGGCGAAGCCTTCATCAAGTCCCAGATCGCCGCCGGCGTGAAGCTGCCCCAGGGTGGGCGCGCCTTCATCAGTGTGCGTGACGGCGACAAGCTGGTGGTGGCGGGCATTGCCCGCGACTTGGTGCAGCTGGGCTTCAGCATCCTCGCTACCCGCGGCACGGCGCAGGCGATCGCGGCGCAGAACATCGAGGTGACGGTCATCAATAAGGTGGCGGAAGGCCGGCCCCATGTTGTCGACATGATCAAGAATGGCGACATCAGCTTGATCGTTAATACGGTGGAGGACACCCGGACCGCCATCTCGGACTCCCGCTCGATCCGCACCACCGCGCTGGTGCGGCGAGTCACCTATTACACGACGCTCGCCGGCGCCCGGGCCGCTTGCACCGGGATGACGGCGCTGGCCGCCTTGGAACCCTACCGGCTGCAGGATCTGCACGCCAGGCTGAATTGAACCGAGCCCACATAAACTGTTTGTACTAGACTGAGAGCATGGCCAAAACCCCGATGACTACGCGCGGCGCGGAACTGTTGCGCGCGGAACTGCAGCGCTTGAAGGCCGTGGAACGGCCCAATGTGATCAGCGCGATTGCGGAAGCGCGCGCCCACGGTGACCTGTCGGAGAACGCCGAGTACGACGCGGCGCGCGCGCAACAGGGTTTCATCGAAGGACGGATTTCCGAACTCGAGGCAAAACTTGGCAACGCCCAGATCATCGACCCGAAACTGTTGGATGCGGACGGTCGCTGCGTGTTCGGCGCCACCGTGGATCTGGAGGAACAGGGCAAGCCCGCGACCACCTACCAGATCGTCGGCGACGACGAAGCTGATATCAAGCAGGGCCGTATCTCGATCAATTCACCGATCGCGCGCGCCCTGATCGGCAAGGAATCCGGCGACATTGTCGATGCGCAGACGCCGGGCGGCGTGAAGTGCTACGAAATCCTTGATGTTCGCTACGGCTAACGGAGGAAAAACCATGTTGAAGTTGCTGTCCGTTGTAGCGGCGCTGAGTATCGCAGTGGTGGGTACCCCGGTGCATTCCCAGGTCTTCCCGTCTAAGGCACTGCGCATCATTGTGCCGTTCCCGGCCGGCGGCACCACTGACATCGCTGCGCGCATCGTCGCCCAGCGCATGCAGGAGTCCATGGGGCAGCCGGTGCTGGTGGAGAACCGCGCAGGGGCAGGCGGCACCATCGGCGCCGACGCGGTCGCCAAGTCGTCGCCCGATGGTTACACGCTGCTTATGCACAACATCACCTT
>SHXK01000097.1 GCA_009693335.1 Betaproteobacteria bacterium
GACAATTCGCAGGAAATCGCGCGCCGTATTCTCGATACTGCCTATGGGCAGCAGCAGGCCGAGCCGCGCATTTTTGCGGGCATCGTCGGCAACTCCTGTATCCGCCACCAGGGCCGCTTCAACGCAGTGCTGGGCGCCAAGATCTAGCCGCTGCTTCTAACCGCGGCTCCTCTGCGCGGCGGGCGATATACTGCCCGCTGTGGGAGCACGCAAGACTCGTCATCGCATTGCTATCCTGCCTTCGCGGGTGACCGTGCAAGGTTTGGATCGCGCACCCCACCGCGCATTCCTGCGCGGGCTGGGACTCTCGGATGCCGATATCAAGCGCCCGTTTGTCGGCGTCGCCTCTACCGATGGGCGCGTGACGCCGTGCAATGCGCTGTTGGGCGCGCTGGCGAAGGACGCCTGCGTGGGCGTGCGCGATGCGGGCGGCATGCCCTTTGACTTCGCCTCCATCGCGGTCGCCGATTCCATGTCCATGAATCACGGCGGCATGCGCTATTCGCTGGTGTCGCGCGAGATCATCGCCGACGGCGTCGAGGCGGTGGTGCGCGGCCATGCCTACGACGCGCTGGTGACGTTCGCCGGCTGCGACAAGACCTTGCCCGGGATGATGATGGCGATGGTGCGCCTCAATCTGCCGTCGGTGTTCATGTACGGTGGCGCGGCGCTGCCCGGTCGCCTGCACGGCAAGGACGTGACGGTGCTCGATACCTACGAGGCGGTGGGCGGCGTGTATGCGGGCACGGTCACGCGCAAGGAACTCGAAGTGCTGGAGCACGTCTGCCTGCCGGGGCTAGGCGCTTGTCCCGGCCAGTTCAGCGCCAATACCATGGCGATGGTGTCGGAGACCCTCGGTCTCGCGCTGCCTGGCTCGGCGACCATGCCGGCGGTGGACAAAGCGCGCAGCGCGCAGGCACGCGAGGCGGGGCGCGTGGTGATGGAGGTTCTCAAGAAAGGCGGGCCGCTGCCGCGCCAGTTGGTGACGAGGAAGAGCCTGGAGAACGCCTGTGCCGCGGTGGCCGCGACCGGCGGTTCGACCAATGCCGGCTTGCACATTCCGGCGATTGCCCATGAGGCAGGCATCCGCTTTTCGCTCGACGATCTGGCGCGCGTTGCCAAGCGCACGCCGCTGCTGGCCGACATGAAGCCGGGCGGCAAGTATCTGTCCAAGGACTTGCATCAAATCGGCGGCGTCTACGCCGTGTTGAAGGAATTGCTCAAGCGCGGGCACTTGCATGGCGATTGCCTGACGATTTTCGGCAGCACACTGGAACAGGAACTCAAGGGCCATCCGGGCGCGGATGGCAAGGTCGTGCCGAAGCAGCCGATCTCGGACACGGGCGGTATCGTAGTGCTGAAAGGTAACCTCGCGCCCGACGGCGCCTTGCTGAAAGTCGCGGGTCTGAAGTCGCTGCGCTTCGAAGGCCGCGCCCGCGTGTTCGATTCGGAAGAAGCCTGTGCCGCTGTGGTGCGACGCCAGGCCTACCAGGCCGGCGACGTGCTGGTGATCCGCTACGAGGGCCCGCAAGGCGGCCCCGGCATGCGCGAAATGCTGGGCGTCACTGCGCTCCTCTATGGACAGGGCGCGGGCGAGAAGGTGGCCTTGGTCACCGATGGCCGCTTCTCCGGCGCCACGCGCGGGATGATGGTTGGTTATGTGTCGCCGGAAGCGGGCGTGGGTGGACCGTTGGCCTTGGTGAAGAATGGCGACAGGATCGTGATTGATGCGAACAAGGGTTTGCTCACCCTTGAAGTTCCCGCCTCAGAACTCAGGAAAAGAACCTCCAGGAAACCCAAACAAAACCTTTCCGGCGTCCTCGAAAAGTATGCGGCGCAGGTCGGCTCGGCCTTCCGGGGGGCAGTGACGCACTCTGGACCGAAACGCAAGTAAAACTGCGCTGCTACATCAGCTGGGGGTGGTAAAGTTGTAATCAGCCGGGTGGTAAAGTTGTAATCAGCCGGTCACTAAATCGGCAATTTAACGCTCTTAGAGTTTCAATCAGCCGGGTTGTAAAGTTTCAATCAGCCGTAATATAAAGTTACAATTAGCCGGATGGCCCAGGAGCGACTGCACCCCCGATTCGCCGAGCCGCGCCTGCGGCAGGCGCTGGCGGATACGCCCGTGGTGCTGATCCACGGGCCACGCCAGTGCGGCAAGACCACGCTGGTGCAGCAAGTGGGCACCCGGGCGGGGTATGCCTACCGGAGCTTCGACGACAAGGACACGCTGGCGGCGGCCAAGACTGACGGGACGGGATTCGTGCACGACCTGCCGGAGAAGGTGATTCTCGACGAGGTGCAGCGCGTGCCGGAGCTTTTTTCCACCATCAAGCTTGTGGTGGACCGCAACCGGGTGCCCGGCCGGTTTCTCATGACCGGATCGGCAAACGTGCTGCTCGCGCCCAAGCTCTCGGATTCGCTGGCGGGCCGCATCGAGATCCAGCGGCTCCATCCGCTGGCGCAGAGCGAAATCGCCGGCCGGCCGCCGAAGTTCCTGAAAACGCTGTTCGATGGTCGTTTCGAGATGAAGCCGCGTCCGCGGCTCGGGCGCGAATTGGCGAGCCGGATCGCGCACGGCGGCTATCCGGCGGCGCTGGCGCGCGAACCGGGTCGGCGCGCGGCCTGGTATCGCAGCTATGTCGAAACGATGGTGCAGCGCGATGTTCGCGACTTGGCGCGCATCGCCTCGCTGGATGTGCTGCCGCGGCTCCTCAAGTTGACCGCCGCGCAGAGCGCGCGGTTGGTCAACATCAGCGAGCTTGGCGGCCCGCTGGAGCTCAGCCGGCCCACGATCCGCGATTATGTGACCCTGCTCAAGGGCGTCTTCCTACTCGACGAGTTGCCCCCCTGGCATAGCAACCGACTCAGCCGGCTCGTGAAGACGCCGAAGCTGCACCTCGGCGACACGGGCGTCGCCTGCGCGCTTCTCGACCGCGATGCGACGTCGCTGTGGGAGGACCGCGCCCTGCTCGGCCAGATGCTGGAAACGTTTGTTTACCAGGAACTGCGCCGGCAGGCGAGCTGGCGGGACGACGAAATCCGCTTTCATCACTTCCGCGATCGCGACAACTTCGAGGTCGATCTGGTGCTGGAGCGCGAGAGCGGGAATCTTGCGGGCGTGGAGGTGAAGGCCGCGGCAAGCGTCGTGGCCGCCGATTTTCGCGGACTCCGCAAGCTAAAGGAGGCAGTTGGGAAGCGTTTCAGGGCCGGCATCGTGCTGTACGACGGGGAAGCGGCACTGCCCTTCGGCGAGGGCTTTCAGGCCGTCCCACTTTCGGAACTGTGGGCGGCATGAGAACCTGACGCCCATGCTTGGAACCGTCGGCCACGCCGACATCATCTACTGCGCTAGGCCTGCGTCCAGATCGTGGCCGTAGAGCCAGGCGCTTTGCCGCAGCGGATCGCCGTTGGCGAGTTCGGCATCCCGCTGCTGCTGTTCGGGGCCGTCGGCCAGGTGGTTGCGGATTTCCCGGCCACGACTCATCAGCAGCACCTCGTTGGCCCGCGGCCGCCGGATCTCTTCATAGCGCCGCAGTGCCTCTGCGACCGAGTCCGGGTCTGCAGCGCGCAGGCAGTTAGCCAGTACGGCCGCATCCTCTATCGCCTGTGCGGCGCCTTGCGCAAAAAACGGCAGCATGGCGTGGGCGGCGTCGCCCAGCAGGGTGATACGACCGACGCTCCATTTTTCGAGCGGCGCCCGGTCATACATGGCCCAGCGCTTGGTGTCGGTTGCCGCCCCGATCAATTGGCGGATGCGCTCGTCCCAGCCGTCGAATTCGCGCAGCATGTCAGGTATGTTGCCCGCCGCCGTCCATGATTCGCTGCGCCAGTTTCCCGCAGGGACGATGCCGACCACGTTCACCAGGCGCCCGCCGGAGATTGGGTAATGCACGAAATGCCGCCCGGGCCCTAGCCAAAGGGATTGCACCGGGCGCAGCGCCATCTCGGGTGCCTGTGCGCTTGGCACCAGGCAACGGAAAGCGCACAGGCCGGAGAAGCGCGCTTCGATGGCTGGCGCCACCATCTGTCTGATCGTCGAGTGGATGCCGTCCGCGCCGACCACCACGTCCGCCACCACGGTGCTCTGGTCCCCGGATTTTCCGCAGAACGTGAGTTTGGTCTCATGCTCGTTCTGCTGAATCGCGGTCAGCCGATGGTCCAGGCGTAGTTGCCGCTCGGGCAGGGCGCGCAGCAGCAAAGCGAGTAGATCGGCCCGGTGGGCGACATAGCAATGCGCGCCATAGAGACGCTCGCAGGCCTCGCCCATAGGCTGCGAAAAAAGTACCCGCCCGTCTTGCCAGCGACGGAATTCCCAGGCCGCCTCAAGGCGCACGGCGCATCGTTCCAGCGCCTCGAGCAGTCCCAGTTTGCGCAGCTGGCGCACCATGTTGGGAGCGACCACGATCCCGGCGCCCACTTCGCGCAGCTCGGCCGCGTGCTCGTAGACGGTGGCCTCGATCCCCGCTAGGCGCAGGAATAGCGCGGTGGCAAGACCGCCGATACCGCCCCCGACAATGGCGACGCGCATGGCTAGGGCGCGCTCGAGCGCTGGCGAGAGTGTTCGAGGAAATCGGCTTGGTTCGGCTGATGCATGCGGGCTCTCGCAAGGTGAGTCCGGAACGATACGCGATTTGCATTTTGTGCACCGCGGGAGTAGGGTTCGCCGCCTGCCGTTCTAGGACAACCTCAAATCATGACCACCAGCGGCGCGTCGGCGTCGCAATCCTCCAAGGCAGCCCTAACGCTGCTCGCACTCGGCGTGGTGTTCGGCGATATCGGCACCAGCCCCTTGTATGCGATGAAGGAGACGTTTGCTCCGGGGCACGGCATCCCACTCGATCCGGAGAACATCTTGGGCGGCCTGTCGACAATTTTCTGGTCGCTGATGATCGTGGTGTCGCTCAAGTACGTCGTGCTGATCATGCGCGCTGACAACCGCGGCGAGGGCGGCATCATGGCGTTGCTGGCACTTGCCTCGTCGGCGATCAAGGACCATCCCGAATGGCGCACGCCGCTCACGTTGATCGGCGTCTTCGGCGCATCGCTGTTTTATGGCGACGCAGTCCTGACCCCCGCCATTTCGGTGCTGTCCGCAGTCGAGGGGCTGGAGGTGGGAACCTCCGCGTTCAAGCCCTACGTGGTGCCGATCGCGGTGGTGGTGATCGTTGTACTGTTCGCCTTTCAGAGCCGTGGCACCGCGGTGGTGGGGCGTCTGTTCGGTCCGGTGACGCTGGTCTGGTTCTTGGCGCTGGGCGCGGCTGGCGCTTACGGCATTGCACAGTATCCGGGCATCCTCAAGGCGCTCAATCCGCTCTACGCGCTGTCTTTTCTTAGCAGTCATGCCGCCACATCCTTTGTGGTGCTGGGCGCGGTGGTGCTGGCGGTGACGGGCGCTGAAGCGCTCTACGCCGACATGGGTCACTTCGGCAAGGGCGCGGTGCGCATCGGCTGGTTCGGGCTGGCGGCGCCGGCGCTGGTGCTTAATTATTTCGGCCAGGGCGCGCTGCTGATCCTGCGGCCCGAGGCGGTACAGAACCCATTCTTCCTGTTGCTGCCTGGCTGGGCGCTCTATCCGATGGTGGCGCTGGCGACCGTGGCCACGGTGATCGCTTCGCAGGCGACCATCTCCGGCGCGTACTCAATCACCAAGCAGGCGATCCAGCTCGGCTTTCTGCCGCGCATGGCCGTGGTGCAGACCTCGGCGCACGAGCGGGGGCAGATCTACATTCCTTTGATTAACTGGCTGCTGCTGGCCGCGGTGCTGGCGGCTGTGATTGGTTTTGGTTCCTCGTCGCGGCTCGCCTCGGCCTACGGTGTGGCGGTGACGGCGACCATGCTGGTGGACACGCTGCTCACCTTCTTCGTCATCCGTTACCTGTGGCGCTACCCGTTCTGGCTGTGCCTGTTCGCCACTGGTTTCTTCGTCGTGGTGGACATCGCATTTTTCTCCGCCACTCTGCTCAAGGTGGTGGACGGCGGCTGGTTCCCGCTGGCCATTGGCGCCATTGTGTTCACGGTGATGATGACCTGGCGGCAGGGCCGCAGCATCCTCTTTAAGCGCCTGCACGCCTCGTCGGTGCCGCTCAAACCCTTCCTCGATTCGCTGTTCATCGAGCCACCGCAACGCGTGCCGGGCACTGCGGTGTTCCTGACCGCGACGCCGGATGCGACGCCGCATGCGCTACTGCACAACCTGAACCATAACAAGGTGCTGCACGAACGCGTGGTGTTCCTGACTGCCGAGGTGACCGAGGAACCCTGGGTGTCGTTCGACAAGCGTGTGGCGGTGGTCAAATTGGGCCACGGCTGCTGGCGCATGAAAGTGCACTATGGCTTCATGAACGACCCCGACATGGCGCAGACGCTCGCGATCGCCGGCACCCTCGGCTTGGAATTCGACATGATGAGCACCTCGTTCTTTCTCAGCCGCGAAACCGTGGTGCCGGTGAGCGCGGAGAGCGGGATGGCGCCGTGGCGCGAGAAGTTGTTCGCCATGATGGCACGCAATGCTGGCAACGCGGCCGACTACTTTAAGCTGCCCACCAACCGCGTGATCGAGCTGGGAACCAAGGTCGAGATCTGACTGAGAACTACTTCATCAGGCTCGGCAGATAAAGCGAGATGATCGGAAAAGCGATCAGGATCGCGAGGCGTAGGCAATCGACGGTGACGAAGGGCAGCACGCCGCGGAACACGGTCTGCGTCGACACCTGCGGCAGCAGCGTCTTGAGCACGAACAGGTTCATGCCCACCGGTGGGCTGATGAGACCGATTTCCACCACCACCACGATCAGGATGCCGAACCAGATCGGGTCAATGCCCAGGTGCACGATGAGGGGAAAAAACACCGGCACCGTGAGCAGGATCATGGAGAGTTCCTCCATCGCCGTGCCGAGCAGGACGTAGATCACCATGATCGCCGCTACCACCATCACCGGGCTCAACTCGAAGCGGGTGACGAACGCGATCAGGTCTTTTGGCATGGAGGTGATGTTGACGAACTCGGCGAACATCAGCGCGCCAATCAAGATCAGGAACAACATCGAGGTGGTGCGTGCGCTCTCCAGTAGCGCAGCATAGAGCGACTGCCAGTTGAGCGCACGCCGCGCCAGCGCGAACACCAGCGCGCCGGTGGCGCCGACCCCGGCGCCCTCGGTGGCGGTGAATACGCCGCCGTAGATGCCGCCCATCACCAGGGTGAACAGCGCGATCACGCTGGTGACGCCTTTATAGACCAGCGACAGGGCGAACACCGCGAAAGCGCCGATGACGGCGGCGTCGTCGCCTTCCAGCCACTTGAATTGCACCGCCGCAAGCAGCGCCACGGCCAGTGCCACGAACCAGATCACACCGTCCAGGGTGGCGAAACGCTCGCGCCAACTCAAGCGCTCGCCACGCGGGCCGGCTTGCGGGTCACGCCAGGTAACGTAGTACACCGCCAGGCACAGCAGACCGATGGCGAGAATGCCGGGCAGGATGCCGGCGGCAAACAGCTTGCCGATGTTGGTGCCGGTCATGATGCCGTAAATCACCATGATGGTGGAAGGCGGAATCAGGATGCCGAGCGTGCCGCCGGCGGCGATGGCACCAGTGGCGAGCGCATCCGAATAGCCGTATTTCTTCATCGACGGGTAAGCCACTTTGGCGAAGGTGGCGGCGGTGGCGATGGAGGAGCCGCAGATAGCGCCAAAACCCCCGCAGGCGACGATGGTTGCC
>SHXK01000098.1 GCA_009693335.1 Betaproteobacteria bacterium
CGCCGCTCGACATCGTTGATGGCGCGGCGCGCATCGTCGATCCGATCATCGCCGGCTTCAATACCGGGCAGCACCTGTGGGGAAAATTTTTGAAGGACTATCAGCCGACCGACTGGTAGGCAACGCACGAGTGCCGTTCCACTAACGCAGATCCATGTTGGCCGCGATTATAGGCGCTTGCGCGATTCGATTTGCAGGACCTCGCGCGTCTCGATTCTCAGGACCTCGCGCGTCTCGGTTTTCAGGACCTCGCGCAGCTCCGTTTTAAGAATCTTGCCGTAGTTGTTCTTCGGCAGCGACGCCACGAAACGGTACTCGCGCGGCCGTTTGAAGCGGGCGATGTTGGCCAGGCAGAAATCATCCAGCACTTGGGTTTCAATTTTTGGCAGTGCTTGGTTCATGACCACGAAAGCAACGACTTCTTCGCCCCATTCCGGATGCGCTCGGCCAAGGACCGAACATTCCGCCACCGCAGGATGCCGCAGCAGCACTTCCTCGATCTCGCGCGGGTAGATGTTGGTGCCGCCCGAGATGATCATGTCCTTGGAGCGGTCGCGGATCGTCAAGTAGCCCTCATCGTCCAGGCTGCCGATGTCGCCCGTGTGCAGCCAGCCGCCGCGCAGCGCCTGCGCGCTCGCCTCCGGGTTTTGCCAGTAGCCCGACATCACGCAATCGGAGCGTGTCACGATCTCTCCGGTCTCGCCTGTCGCAAGCTCCCTGTCCTCGGTATCGAAAATCTTTACTTCAACGCCAGATCGCGCGAAACCACAGGTTTCAAGATGGCTGCGTCGTTGATGAAAATCCTGCGGCAAACCGGTAATCGTCATCGGACTCTCGCCCTGGCCGAACAACTGGTAGAGCCGCGGTCCGAACAGTTCGATCGCACGCAAGCTGTCGGCGACGTACATAGGGGCGCCGCCGTAGGTGATGGTCTTGAGGGAATTTGGCGAGCGAGCCGCCGGGCTCGCTAGCAGACGTACGATCATGGTCGGCGCGGCGAAGAAGGAAGCATTCGGCCAGCAGTCCATCAGCTTGAAGATTTCCGCTGCGTCGAAGCCGCCGCTTTCGGGGATCACGTTGAGCGCGCCCGCAGCGAAATGCGGCAGGCCGTAGAGGCCCGAGCCGTGCGACAGTGGCGCCGGATGCAGGATCGCGTCCCCCGGTCCGAGCCGGTCGATGTCCGCGAAATAGACTTGCGTGGCGAATAGTAAGTTGCGGTGCGTGAGCGTGGCGCCCTTGGGCACGCCGGTGGTACCGCTGGTATAGAACAGCCAGGCCGGGTCATCGGGCATGGTTTCGGCCGGATTTTTTGGTGCGGACTCGAGGTTTGCATATTCTTTTGACTCGATCAGCACCGTATCGCCAAAGGGACAGTCAACCCCGGTTGTCAAAAAACAGACTTTTGCTCCGCAGTTGTCGAGTATGTAGGCGAACTCTTTGGCGTGCAGCTTGGCGTTCATCGGTACCGCGGTGAGACCGGCGTGCCAGCAGGCGAACAGCAGCTCCCAGTACTGCGGGCAGTTCTTCATCGCCAACGCGACGCGATCGCCGGCTCGCAAATTGAATTTTTCGGTGATTCCCGCGGCCAGTTGGACGACCCTCCGAGACAGATTTCCATAGCTAGAAAAAACCTGTCCACCCACGGCAAGTGCCGGCTGTTCGGGGAGCCGGCGCGCACTTTGCAGCAGGAGATGGGCGATGTTCACGTGGGGGACAAATTCGGGCCGAAAAACGCCAAGGCATTGCGCGTGGTTTCGGCCGCCACCTGTTCCGGCGCTTTGCCGAGCGCGCGTGCGACGCGGTGCAAGATGTGCGGCAGGTGCGCAGGTTCGTTCCTACGCGCCTTGGGCTGCGGGCGTAGGTCGCGCGGGGTGAGGTAGGGCGAATCGGTCTCCAGCATCAGCCGGTTCGCGGGGATCTCACGTACCAGCTGCAGCAGATGCGCGCCGCGACGCTCATCGCAGATCCAGCCGGTGATACCGATGTAGAGGCCCAGGTCAAGATAGGTCTTGAGTTCGGATGCGTTTCCCGTAAAGCAATGGGCCACAGCGGGGGGGAGACGGTCCTGATGGGCATGCAAAATATCCCCAAAACGAGGCGCCGCGTCCCGGGTATGCAGAAACAAGGGCTTCGCCATTTCTATGGCCAGCTCTAGCTGCGCCACGAACCACTTTTCCTGGTCCGGGTGCGGCGAGTAGTTGCGGTTGAAATCCAGGCCGCATTCGCCGATCGCGACCACACGCGAGTGCTGCGCCAGCGCACGCAAGGCCGGTATGGTGCTGGCGTCGCACTCGCGTGCATGATGCGGGTGGACGCCGGCCGTTGCATGAATGAATTCCGGGTAGGCATTTGCGGTTTTTAGCGCCTGCAGACTTTCGGCAACGGTGGTCCCGGTCACCACGATGGTGTTCACCCCGGCTAGTCGCGCTCGCGCGAGCACTTCCGGCAGGTCCGCATGGAACGCCGGATGGGTAAGATTCGCTCCGATATCAACGAGTTGCATGGACCCTGGCTAAGCCAGTTTCTTCAGTCGATAGAGTAGCTCGAGCGCCTCGCGCGGTGCGAGTTCGTCCGGATTACTGCCCTGCAGCGCCTCGCGCAAGAGATCGATTTCCGCTTCTGCTTCTTGTTCTTTTGCGCTGGCAAACAGATCGTTCTGGCCGCCTCGCTGCAGGCTTTGCTCCTCCAGCTTGTCGAGATATTTCTTTGCCTGGCGGATCACCGGCTTGGGTACGCCGGCCAGCGCGGCCACCTGCAGGCCGTAGCTGCGGTCGGCGGGGCCTTCCTCCACCGCATGCAGGAACACGATGCGGTCCTGATGCTCCACGGCGTCGAGGTGGATGTTGGCTGCCGCCTTATATTCTAGGGCGAGCCGGGTGAGCTCGAAATAGTGGGTCGCGAACAGCGTCAGCGATTTGTTTTTCTCCAGGATGAACTTGCCGATGGCCCAGGCGAGCGACAAGCCGTCGAAGGTGGAGGTGCCGCGGCCGATCTCGTCCATCAGCACCAGGCTCGAGGCGGTGGCGTTATGCAGGATGTTGGCGCTTTCGGTCATCTCCACCATGAAGGTCGAACGGCCACCGGCCAGGTCGTCGGCGGCGCCGATGCGCGTGTAGATCTGGTCGATCGGGCCGATGCGTGCTTCACGCGCGGGGACGAAGCAACCGGTATGCGCCAGCAGCACGATCAGCGCCACCTGGCGCATGTAGGTGGATTTGCCGCCCATGTTGGGGCCGGTGATCAGCAACAACTGCCGCGCCGGCGACAGGCGGCAGTCGTTAGCGATGAAAGACGCATGTTCCGTGGCAACGCGGGCTTCCACCACCGGATGCCTGCCCGCTGTTATTTCAATTGAAATCTCGCTCGTAAAAATCGGCCGGCAAAAATTTCTGCTCGCTGCAATACTGGCAAAACAGCACAGGACATCGAGCTGCGCCAGGGCAGCAGCAATCTGCTGCAGGGTTTTGATATGGGGTTTCAAGTCTTCCAGAACGGCTTCATACAGACTCTTCTCCAGCGCCAGGGCGCGGTCGCGCGCCGAGAGCGCCTTGTCCTCGAAGGTCTTGAGTTCAGAGGTGATGTAACGCTCGGCATTCTTCAGCGTCTGGCGGCGCCGGTAATCGACGGGAACTTTCTCCACCTGTGAGTTGGTGACCTCGATGTAGTAGCCGTGCACATGGTTGTAAGCGACACGCAGGTTGGCGATACCGGTACGTTCCCGTTCTTTCCTTTCCAGCAGCAACAGGAATTCACTGGCGTTCGATTGCAGCCCCCTCAGTTCGTCGAGTTCGGCCGCATGCCCGTCGGCGATTACGCCGCCATCGCGCAGCATCGCCGAGGGTTCGGGAGCAATTGCTTCGACCAGGAGTTGTTGGCATGCCGCGGGGGTTTGCAGTTGTGCCTGAAGTATTTTCAACAAACCTGCTAAAGAAGAAGGCAGCGCAGACCTTAAACCAGCGAGCAAGGCCAGGCTCTCGCGCAGTCCCGCGAGATCGCGGGGGCGGGCGTTCTTCAGGGCGATACGCGAAGCAATGCGCTCGACGTCGGCGAAGCGGCGCAGAATTTTCTTGAGCTCCTGATTCTTCTCGAAAAGCATTTCAACTGCTTCATGACGAGAAGTTAAAACGGTCTGATCCCTCAAGGGGTGGTGCAGCCAGCGGCGTAGTAGCCGGCTGCCCATGCCGGTGGTGCATTCGTCCAGCAGCGAGTACAGGGTCGGCTCGGGCTCGCCGCGCAGGGTCTCGGTGATTTCCAGATTGCGCCGCGTGGCGGCGTCCATGCGCAGGTATTCGCCGGCACGCTCGGCGCGCACCTCGCTGACGTGCGCCAGCGCCTGTCCTTGGGTCTTCTTGGCGTAGTCGAGCAGTGCGCCGCAGGCCGCGATCGCGGGCGCAAAGTCCTCGACGCCAAAGCCGGCCAACGTGGAGGCGCCCAGCTGCTCGAGCAGCCGTCGCTTGCCGGCTTCGACTTCGAAGTGCCAGGCCGGTAGCCGCGTCACGGTATAGCCCGGCAGCTCTAGGCCGTCTGCGGCCAGGATTTCGGCGGGAGCAATGCGGCGCAGCTCGTTATCCAGCGCCTGCGGCGCCACTTCGGCGATGCACAGTTCACCGCTGGCCAGCGACAGCCAGGCAAGACCTGCTGAAGATTGGTCTGTCGAAATGGCTAGCAAAACATTGTCGGTTTTCTCATCCAACAGCGCGGGGTCGGTCAGCGTTCCCGGCGTCACGATCCGGGTGACCTCGCGCTCCACCGGGCCTTTCGCCGTGGTGACATCACCGATCTGCTCGCAGATCGCTACCGACTCGCCCAGCTTCACCAGCTTCGCCAGGTATTGCTCGGCCGAGTGCCAAGGCACTCCCGCCATCTTTATCGGTACGCCGGCCGAGGCGCCGCGCGTCGTCAGCGTGATGTCGAGGAGGCGCGCGGCCTTTTCTGCGTCATCATAAAAGAGTTCGTAGAAATCCCCCATCCGGTAGAACATCAGGATTTTCGGATGCTTCGCCTTGAGGCGAAAATATTGCTGCATCATCGGCGTGTGATTGCTGAAACTGGGGTCGTTCAAGCTCTTCTCGTCATTGGCAAAACTGCGGGTAACCACTTGAAGAAACCGCCACCACTGCTCACCCCCGAATTATCGCCGACCTGCGTGCCGGGGACGAGTGTGCGCCGCTTCCCTATTGCTTTACGATTACTGCGACTGCTAGGGAAACACTGCTGGAATTGCAATGCCGGTACGGAACAAGCATAGTTCGCCATCTTCAGACATCGGAGGCGTGATGGCGCGCATATTGAAATCCTTGATTGCCCCTAGTTTAGGCGTGATATTTGCTCTCGCCATGGTGGCCGTATCGGCCTTCGCCGCCGATGCTCTGCGCAAAACCGATACCGTCGTTGGCAAGGGCAAGGAGGCGGTCGCCGGCAAGACGGTCGAGGTCCACTACACCGGCTGGTTATACGAGGTGGCGTCGCCAAAGCAGCGCGGCCAGCAGTTCGATAGCTCCGTGGGTCGCGGGCCTTTTTCGTTTCAGTTGGGCGCCGGGCGGGTCATCAAGGGCTGGGACGAAGGTGTGGCCGGCATGAAAGTGGGCGGCAAGCGCACGCTCGTCATACCGCCTGAACTCGCCTATGGCAAGCGCGGCGCGGGTGGCGTCATTTCGCCGGGTGCAACGCTGGTGTTTGACGTCGAGTTGCTCGACGTCAAGTAGTCGTAGCCGCCCCCGGGCTGCTTACTTGAGGGTGGCGAGCAGTTGCGCAAAGACTTTGGGCGTCCCGGCGGCGATGTCGCCGCTCTCCAGCCAGCCCGCGTCGCCGGCGAGATCGCCCACCAGACCACCGGCTTCCTGGATCATCAGCGCGCCCGCGGCCATGTCCCAGGGCGCGAGGCCCAGTTCCCAGAACCCGTCCAAGCGTCCCGCTGCGACATAAGCGAGGTCGAGCGCCGCGGCGCCCGCCCGCCGGACAGCGCTGGACTTTTGCATGACTTCTTTTAGTTGTTTGCAATACAAATCAAGTCGGGACATCTCCTTGAAGGGGAATCCCGTGCCTACGAGGGCATCCTTGAGATGGATGCATTTGCTGACGCGGATGCGCCGGTCGTCGAGGAAGGCGCCGCGTCCTTTGGAAGCGGTGAACAGTTCGTTCTTCGACGGGTCGTAGATCACGCCGTGTTCGATGGCACCACGGTGCTGCAGGGCGATGGCGACGCAGTACTGCGGAAAGCCGTGGATGAAATTGGTGGTGCCGTCCAGGGGATCGATGATCCAGCGATACTCCACTTTTGCCGCAGTGTTACGGCCCGGCAGCGCGCCCGACTCCTCGCCGAGGATGTCGTGGTCGGGATAGGCCTGGCGGATGATGTCGATGATGGCAGACTCGGCGGCCTTATCCACCTGGGTGACGAAATCGTTGGCCTGTTTGACGCGGATTTCCAGCTGCGTGCGGTCGAGCGCGGCACGGTTGATGATCGCACCGGCGCGCCTGGCCGCTTTGACGGCGATATTAAGCATTGGATGCATAAGGCGCGTATTCTAGTATGGTGACTGTGTCCCCGCATTTATCCCGCTTGCGTATCGTTCTGTGTCGCCCCAGCCACCCGGGCAACATCGGCGCCGCGGCGCGCGCGATGAAGACCATGGGCCTGGCCGACCTGCGCCTGGTCACCCCTGAGCGTTATCCCGCGCCCGAGGCCCAGTGGTTGGCGACCAACGCCCAGGATGTCCTGCAGAATTCGACGGTCCATGCGAACTTGACCGAAGCGATCGCCGATTGCGTAGCCGCGTTCGCACTCTCGGCGCGGCCACGCGAATGGTCGACTCAGGTGCTCAGCGTCCGGGCGGCTGCCGCGCGAGCCCTCGAACTGAATGGCAATGTGGCATTCGTGTTCGGCAACGAACAAGCGGGCCTGAGCAATGATGAAATGCTGGCCTGTCAGTACCTGGTGCACATCCCGGTCAATCCGGAGTTCACTTCGCTGAATCTGGCGCAGGCGGTTCAGGTTGTCACCTACGAGCTTTTCATGGCCTCCGGCTCTGTATCGCTAGAGGACAGAAAAGAAAGGAAGCCCGCTACCGTGCAGGATCTGGAAGGGCTGTATGCGCACCTGGAGAGGGCCGCGCTCGAGAGCAAGTTCTTCAATCCGGCTTCCGGCTCCAGGTTGCCCACGCGCTTGCGGCGGCTGTTTTCGCGAGTGCCGGATCTGGAGCGGGAGGAGGTCAATATCCTCCGCGGCCTGTTGAACGCCCTTCAGGACCCGCAGCCAAAATAGTTGAGAGATTTAGTCGGACACCTTAAAATGCTGTTCATGTTCAGGCAGCTACGTGAAGATATCACCAGCGTTTTCGAGCGTGATCCGGCCGCACGCTCGGCCTGGGAAGTGTTGACCTGTTACCCCGGTCTGCATGCCGTCTGGATCCATCGCCTCGCGCACTGGTTCTGGACGCACGGGCTACTGTGGCTGGGTCGCCTGACTTCCCATCTTGGGCGCTGGCTCACCGGCATCGAGATTCATCCGGCGGTGATCGTCGGCCGGCGCGTGTTCATAGACCACGGCATGGGGGTGGTGATCGGTGAGACCGCTGAGATTGGCGATGACTGCACCATTTACCAGGGCGTGACGCTGGGCGGCACCTCGCTGTATCGCGGTGCCAAGCGCCATCCAACCTTGGGCAAGGGCGTCGTGGTGGGCGC